>CAIPAT010000345.1 GCA_903863035.1 uncultured Lentisphaeria bacterium | reverse complement strand
CTCCTCCAGATAACCCCAAATCCGGTCCATAATCTTTCTCCTCTTGTGTTCAAAAATATACGCTATAATAACTCTTCTTTTAACATTATCTTCGTCAAACTACGCATCAAGACTGCGTCGAAGCATTATCAATCGCTTCAAACTTTTCATCAACTTGCTGAAAACAACTCAAACTGCCAGTGATTTAAGGTCTTCTACCTTAAACACGGTACGATATGGTTTTTGTCCGAAAAGCTCAATATCCTCGGCCAGAAAAAACATTCCGCCCGAACGCAGGTATCCGCCGGACTGCAACTCATCAAGCATTGCCCGGCGGACCGAGGTGTCGCGCGGATAAGTTGACTGCTTGTCATAATCCCGGCCAAATAGAAAGTAAAAGCCGTCAGTGCCGCCGGAAGGCCACGGAACAAGATAAAGCTCCCGCATAAAAGCCGCCAGATTCGATTCAGGCATGATTTTTTCGTATAAAGGGTAAAAAATCCAGGAACTGCAGCCGAAAGCGGCGACCCTGGTCTGCGGAAAATATTGCTCAAAGAATTTCAAAGCAGCTTTAAACGATTGTCCACATGCTTCCAAGGTCATTTTCCCGCCTTCTGGAATATGCAGATCCAGCATAATGTCATTATTCCCGAGTACCTGCGTCCATTCCTTCAGATCAAGTTTAACATTAAACGCGGCGGCAGTTCCTTCCGGATTTATTGGTGTGCCAATCACATATTCATCGGTTTTTTCATATTTGCCGGTAAACGCGGCTGGGGTTGTGTCTTCATTTCCGCTAATGCAATAGCCTTCCTGATTATAGATCAGCCCGCTGGTTCTCAGTGTCAGTACTTTTCCGGTTTTATGGTTCTTATAAACTTCAAAAAAATATTTGCCATCAAGCTTCATGGGCCAGTATTCAAATCTGCCCACCCGGAATAATACAGCATCGGTATAATGTCTGGACCAGTAAAGCTGCCCGGGGTTGATGCCATGACGGTTATAGCCAGCCTGGTAAGTGTCGTGGTAGCCGCGCGTTCTGGAGCAGATCGCCTCGGCATATTTCTCAGGGATACCCATTGACTGATATTTTTTTATGGTCAGCGGTAATGCCGCAATCAATACCAGCAGATAGAATACGGTACAATTTTCTCCGAGAATGTTCTCAAACCACGGCCACTTCGCAAAAGACGGATCCGGGTAGAAAAACTGGCTCTGATAGCAATGCCAGGCCAGATGCAGCAGCGCTGGATTATGGACTATTTTCGCGGATATATCATCGAGCACCGGAAGCAATGCGGGGTCAAGCCCGGTGCATTCAAATTTTTTGCGGTAGCCAGCCGGAGTAAGGAATTCCGGTATAGCTGCCGGAAAAGAAGCTTCCGACTTGTTCCACTCCGGTTCAATGGCAGCTAAGTATGTGTCCTCAAGTTGAAGAGTTTTCAGCACATCAGGCAGTTTCATTTTATCTTAACCATCCTTTACAAAATTTCAGGACATAAGTCTATTTTTTGCTGCAAACCCGGTCCCTTTTTTTACCAGCTCAGTAACCCGGACAACTTCAATTGCCTCGTCAATAGTGATCGGATATGGCTTGCCTTTACGGATCGCATTGTACACACCTTGCCAGATATCATGTTCCTCGCATTGGGCTTTTGGCGCTACTGTAACGGTTTTATCGATCCATCTAAGTGTTTCCTCATTGCCGACAGCACCCCAGTCAAGTGGCGGATTGTCGGGATAGGCTTTGATTTTGAGTAGTTTCTGTTTCGGGTCAATATATTTCATTGTGATCGTATTGCCATGACAGATCAGTGCTCCTTTAGTGCCGAAAATCACGTATTCCGGCTGTGAAATCGCCGCGCCGCCGCTAATTTCCAGGTCAACTATCCGTCCGTTTTGGCCGGTCAGCACAATTTTCAGATGGTCTTCGGCATCGCCAACCGCGGCAATTTTTTTCAAATCGCTCCAGATATTCGCGACCGGGGAATCCAGAAAACGTAAGGCATGATCGATAATATGCGGGCCCCAGTTGTTAAGCTGTCCGCCACCGCATGCCATGATGGTCTGCCAGTCATTCCGGCGCTGATAGCCGTGACGGTGCAGCTTTACCTCGTAAATATCGCCAAGCACACCGGTGGCAATGATTTCCCGGATGTGAGTGAATGGCGCTTCGTACCGGCGGTTATGCCGCAGGAAGAGTTTGCCCGGATATTTTTCCGAGGCTTTCTTCAATTTTTTGGCATCCGCATACGTCAGCGTAACGGGTTTTTCCAGAAACACATATTTGCCGGTTGCCAGCGCCTTGAGCGCATGGGCTGTATGGTCCGGCGAACGGGTGGCGATGGAGATAAGTTCCATTTCCGGATCTTTTATAAATTCCTCCGGGTTACTGTATAAACGGCATGACGGCAGCTTTTTCTTTGTCCCCTGAATGCGGTCCTGGGCGGTGTCACAGCCGGCGACGATTTCGAACATTTCGGGGAATCTCTCAATTTCGGAAATATGCATGCCGAAACCGGCCCGGCCGAGTCCCCAGATACCAACTTTGATCTTTTTCATAATCGGATTATTTCCTTATTACATTTTAAACAAATTTCAGAATAACTGCGTGGGAATTTAGTTTCATAAAGTTACTTTTTAAAAGATATCACATTCAATTATTGAACGTACTGAATGGTTCACACGGCGCTTCAGGCGCCGCCAGTGCACATTCTTTCAGGAAGCTGATACTTTCCGCGATCTCCTGAATATAGTTGTCGGTAACAAATTCCTCCAGGGATATCCAGCCGTTGAATCCGCTATTTTTTAAAGCAAAAAAGATTTCAACATAATCAATCATCCCCTGATCCAGAAACGTTTTGTGAGACTGCCATTGCATTCTTCGCGGCTTCAGGGTTTCCGTATAAGCAGTCAGCGGCACAAAGATGAGATTTTTAGCATGAACGTATGCCAGATGCCGCCCCAGCAATTCACATGCGCCGCGAGGCCGGATGAAGCCTTCAATGAGCGTGTTGGCCGGATCATAAATCGTTCCGACGCAATCAGGATCAAGGCCTTCCATCAGGTAACGGATAGCCCATGGATCAGCGGCAATGCTGCCGCTATGCATTTCCAGTACATATTTGATCCGATATTCACGGGATAACGATTCCAGCATTTTCAAAGCTTCTTTAGACCGCTTGACCAGATCCAGATAATTATCCGGCTGGTGCAGCGATTCAGAATAATTCCAGGCAAACCACGGATGCGCGACGCGCAGCGTTTTGCCGGCGCAACCCGCCACCGCCTCGCTCCACTGGCGCATTAAGTCCTCTTTCCACATGGCCCCGGCATTCAGATAACCAATTACTTCCAATCCGGCATCGTTGGTCAGCTTATTCATTTCCCGGACATCCGCCGGAGCAGAATCCAGCGTCTTCAGGCCCCACTCAATGCCATCCGCACCCGCCTTAATACACAGGTCAACTATTTCCGACGCACTCCTGGAGTCCCGGAAAGTGTTAGTATTTATCGAATACTTGAACGATACCATATTTCCCTCAATTTAAGTATGTTTTAAAACAACCGCTTTGAACTTAACCGGCTGCGCCGGAACTTTAACCACAGAGGCATCCCGCATGGCGGGACTAGCCTGAGAGCCAGCAAGACACAGAGAAATCCTTCCCGCAGTCGCGGGACCACGAAAAACATCCCGCAGTCGCGGGACTAACCTTAGAGTTAGCAGGACACGAAATAGGAACAAAAAAAGGAGTCAGCGGATGAATGCGGTTACGCCGCATGCATTCACTGACTACATGTATTTTCTTCATTACCTTCATGTTCCCGCACCTGCGGGATGAAATGGTTTTTCTTATCCTGTATATCCTGTCTATCCCTGTTAAAATACAAATTCCTATACGTTGCATTTAAACTGCCGCTTGCTGATGCGCATTGACGTTTAAGCAGGCCAGGCGCTGACGGTGATATTCCAGCCGCATAAGAAAATCTCTAAAAGATTTTTTCTCTCCAGCCGACCAGAGTATTTCCCCCAGTGCGCATACTCTTGGGAACGCCATGTATTCCAATTGTTTCATACTGGAAATATATTCAGTCCACAATTGCCCCTGAGCTCCAATGATGTGATGTTTTTTATCCTCGGCAACGCCGTCTAAAAACGGGTTAAATGAATACACCTTGCCTAGGCTGGTCATCCCGCCGATAGCCGGCGGCTCTTCCGCTGTCGGCTCTGACTGATAAAAGTTAAAGTACAGATGGCTGTGCTGTGCGACCACCACGTCATGCCCGGCATTGGCGGCTTCAGCGCCAACATTATTCACCTGCCAGTTCATTACCGCGACTCCCGCGACTATTCCCCCTTCAATAATTTCATCCCATCCGATAAGACGGCGGCCTTTTTGTTGCAGATGAGAATTCATCTGACCGATGAACCAGCGTTGAAGGTCGTGTTCGTTTTTCAAACCAAGAGCTAGAATTCTATCCTGGATTTCCCGGCTTTCCGACCATTCGTGTTTAAGGGCTTCATCACCGCCAATATGGATAAAACGGGAAGGAAACAGTTCCATTATCTCGTCCAGCACGTTTTTCATAAATTCGACAGTGGAATCCCGGGCATTGAGAATATGCTGGCTGATACCCCAATGACAGCGCGGCTTAAGCGATATATCCGTATTCCCCAGTTCAGGATAGGCGGAAATTGCCGCCTGCATGTGTCCAGGCATGTCGATTTCAGGAACAATTGTGATTTCACGGGCCGCCGCGAAATCCACCAGACGGCGGATATCCTCCTGCGTATAAAATCCGCCATAAGGCTGGTCGTCATACTTGCGTGGACGGTCTGATTCATGGCCGGTCAGTGAACATTCGCGCCGCGCACCGATTGCAGTCAAACCGGGATATTGCTTTATCTCAATCCGCCATCCCTGATCATCGGTCAAATGCAGATGGAGAATGTTGAACTTATGAAGTGCAAGCAGATCAATGAAACGCTCCACTTCTTCAACATTAAAGAAATGCCTGGAAACATCCAGATGCATCCCCCGCCATTTAAACGCCGGCTTGTCGTTTATATGCAGACAAGGGATGGTCCATTTATGGTTTTCTATTCTCCTGTCAGAGAATATTGCAGGCGGAAATAGCTGCCGTAAGGTCTGGATCCCGCGTACTGCACCAGCCCTGGCCGGCGCGGAAATATTCACTCCTTGCATATCTATCTTCATTTCATACGATTCATCCGTAAACCCTGCGTCATCTGCTTGTCCGTTACCACCAACATTGATCCGGATTGCAGTATCTGCTCTATTTGTAACCGGCAACGCATAACCTGTTGCCGGACGCAAATAATATGCCAGCAATTCGGCGGCTTCGCAGCCGTGGGCATTCGCCGAAATTTTACTGTCACAACTCAACGTAAAGCGGCCTTCATTCTTTTCGGTACTCCACGGCTGTGGAATAATACTTACAATTTCTCTTTCCATAATTTTGTCTCCTTTGTAAACTTTATTACTGTTTGCGTAACACAAAAACGCCAAACTTACCTGTCTGGTTGAATTTCCCGTTGGTGACATGCGCCCAGCATGAGTAACGGTTTTCATCCGGCACGGTGGTGATTTGTCTTGCTATATTGATCAGCAGACGTTCTCCTTCCGTTGGTTTTGGTATCCCGGTCCCTTTAAACGGTATTTTAAACAGCAGAGACCACGAGTTATCATCCCCGGAGCAATTCACCGACCAGGTGTCGATTGGCTGATCCTCCGGTTTACCTGAATATCCAGCCCATTTTTTCCCTTTGAAATTAGACACGAACTGGAAATATTCCTTACTGCCAGGCAACGCGATGAACAGTTCAATCTCATCATCGCCCCAAATCCCCCCTTCCGATTGCGTATGGATCCGCATTCTGTCTTTATTCGGTTCCTCGCATCTCACCTTGACATAAAACGCCTCTGGTGTCCAGCATGCCTGGAATGAGGTGGTTTTCTGTGTAGCTCGTTCACCGGTGCGTAAGATATAAAACCCCGCAGACACCGGGAGCTCCGCCCACATGGACTGCTTGTCAATCTCGCCGCCGGCTTTAAGCAGGCATGGATATTCCTGGAGTAATTCAACCGCGTCGCTTATTTGAACTATATTACGGCCAAGCGAAATTGAAGCCCGCAGGGGAAATAAGGCTGTTGCGGCGGAAATTTTCCTGCTCCATTCGCTTTTGCCGTGTGCTGGAACATCTGCGGTTTTCAGGTCGCCGCCAGGAAATTGAACACCGATTGTCAAAGCTTCATCCAGAGGATTACTGATGGATATTCTCCATTCAAACTCCTGTCCATCCGTCAAGTTGTCTACAGGCATGCCGCCGATCAGTATCTTACTCGCGTATTCAAGAAACACCGGTTTGGTGCTTACCCCTTTGACAACATTCCAACGCCGGCTGACCGGGATCCCGATGAAACGTCCGGCGGCTTCAACGCTCCGCCATGCACCTCCATCCTGGGAAAAAAGCTCCATGCCTGCCGATGCAGTGTTGTCCTGATTCAGCAAAAGAAGCTCGCAATCACTGGCCGAATCTACCATCAGCAGATTTCCCCCGCCGGCGTCCGATTGCAGATGGAATATGTTGGCTTTGGATGAACCTGACAACGCCAGAGAGCTCACCAGCTTGATGTCGCCGTCTTTTATTTCGTTGAAGCCGGGTGTCAAATTTTTTAAAATACCGACAAACGCATTGGCAGACGTGGAGGGTGTGCCTGCTCCTGTCAAACGGCCCGATACCCCTGCGGCGAATTCCCGCAAAGGGGGCTCAAACACCTCAATGGCATCAAGAAAAACAAAGCCATCACCGGCAGCAGCGATATCTATTCTGTGCGCCCCGTGGTGAAGAGATTTCGCCACTGTAATCCTGGCAGGGACAAGTTCGCCATCGCCGAGACAGTTGATCTCATCACTGTATTCAGGAACGATGCTAAAGTAAAATCGCTGGCCGGGAGTCAATTTCTGAAAGAAGTCCTGCGGTTCAATGCTGAACTGCCCGTTCCGGGATTCGAAACGCCGGTGAATATTGCCACATCCACCATCTCCGCTGACGGAGCCGGTGGCGGCGAAATCGCCTTTGTCATTGAGTATGGTGATCGTCCAGCCCTCGGCTACAGGACGCAATCCCAAGGTGACCCGCTTGATATTCGTCTCCCTTGGCAGTGTTTTGGGCGGAACCTGATTTTTCTCGTCCCAACGGGCGCGGGCTATGGAAAATAACCCCAGCGATGAGGGCTTTTTGCCGTCAATCAATATACCGGCAAGCCCCCCGCCTTTTCCTTTGAGATACAGGACATCAACGCGATTGCCGGTAAACTCCAGGCTGACCGCCGCGTTTTTCTCTTTCGTAAAGATGTATCCGGCGGACGACGCACCAGGACAGGCTGAAAAGGTCGAGGCGTCCGGAAGTTCCCAGAGGCCGCTGACGTATTGAATGCCATGGCAGTATTTTTCTTCATGCGCCATTTCCGCCTCATACCGGTTGATGGCGCCGGATTGGAGTTCAGGAGCCACCGGGAGTACGCTTTGAAAGTGCCGCGCCGCCAGATCTGCCATCAACATGATGCCTTTGCCGTTAAGATGCACCCCGTCTATAAGAAATTCCTCCACAGAGGCCGAATGCCCGGTGATGTATTCGCGCCAGTCATCCAGCATGTCAACTAATTCGCAGCCGTATTGACCCGCCAACAGCCGTATTGCCTCCATGGACGGCTCAGTCTGCCGGGGCATAAGACGATTTTTAAAAGGCAGTTGATGATACGTCAACAGCATGATTTCAGCCGTGGTGTTGGACCTGATCAGTTTGATTGTCTCCTCAAGATTGGAATAGTAGGCTTCCCCGATTTGCGCATGCGGTCCGGACACCATATCATTGCCCCATGACGACAATACCACCAGGTCGGGATAAACCGGCAAAATGTCGTTATACGCGTATCGCTTCATTGTCTGCCAGGACTGCCCGCCGATGGCAAGGTTGTTGTGCGAAAAAGTCACACGGGGATAACGTTCTTTAAGCTTATCCAGCAGAAGCTTCCCCCAATCCTGGGCGACAACGCTGTCCCCATAGAAGACCACATTGAAAGGCGGTTCGTCAGACCGTCGCGTCGCGCTTAATTTTCTCATTGTACGCGGCAGATAGTAGCCCCATCGCTCTTTTGGATATACCGTCTTTACAAGGGATTCAGGCCACCCGCCACAGGTCAGCTCTTCATTTGCGCCTTGAGACATTTTATTATTTTTAATCGCATTCCCCGCAGTCATTTCATTTTTCTTTTCCTCTGCAATCCCGGGCTGTGCAATAAACTGCAATACCAGGAACACAGTGATTAAAACTTTAGTCATATAACCTCTAGAATTATCTAACAACTGTCAACACTTTTATTTACTAGATTTAATCATTCGTTTTACGGTTTTGCCATTCATGTTCATTTCTACTTTACTTTTTTGTTAATTCTTATGCGTGAGAAGTCAACAGCAGAATCAACAGCAAGAGTGTGACCCCGTGCCCCCAAATTTGCTTCCTTAAATAATGAACTACCTCGGGGCAGAGGCCACGAGGTATCAGGGAAAGTCAGTCGTCTCGCAACACTATAAATCGAAGCGGAGTTGTTGAAAATGCAAACGTTCTTAAGAACCTTGATTCGAAATATATTTTTGAATTGCCTGTTCTGTGGCATGATGCCCTACCGTATTTGCATAATATTCGCTAGTCCAAAGATTTCCTCCCCCAAAATTTTCTTTACTTCTTTATTACGAATGAATATTACCTTCACATATTTCCGTCAAAGTTTTCGCGACAGGCTCGGTGAACACCTCGCGACGATATTTCGCAGGAAATGCCAAATGGTACAGCAACAATGTTTTGTTATGGCTTTTATAAATATGTTTACTCATACCATAACTTTAGCACACTTTTTCCTTTTGGCGCTCCAGATGGTCGGGGAATTAACCCCACTTGATTAAATCCAGGGCGCAGCAAATAAATACAATCGCAACGATTCTCAAGTTCAACATCAAAACGGATCGAGTCTGATTCAATGCGGGATCGATTAATTCAAATTCCGCGTCATAAACTTTCACAGGCTCCGGTTTACCCCTTTTAGATTATCCAATCCTAAATCCAGCCACTCTTCAAAACTACAATTGGCAACTAGTGATAAATCAACTTTTTGAATGATCATTCCCGCTGTTTATATTTCCTTTTACGTTACTTTTCCAGTTCAATCGCAATATCCCTGGCATCAAGAAAATTATTGGCACTGCTGTCTTGTAAACGCAGCTCTAAAATCAAACTTTTGGCATTTTCCGGCACATCAAAAGCTTTGGTAATGACTGTCCACTCAATAGCTCTTGGTAAAATGATCCCATCATATTTAATTTTACCATCAGCAAATTGAAATCCAACTAGATACCATGAACCGCCATGTAAAGCTTTTGTATAAACGTCAGTGCGATATTTAAGTAAAATTTTTACTAGTTTGACCCCTTGTAGCGATATAACAGGATACGACATGCTGGCGTAATTGCCTTTGTCTGGCTTTTGCAGTTTGAGGTATTTATCGCCATTTTCTTCAATTACTTTTGCCGAGCTTAGTTTCCATTCCTGAGCCAGATTGTTGAAATCAGGCGCAATCTTTTCGCCCGCAAAAATTGTTGCGCCCATCATTGCCAAACTTACTCCGATTACTGCTTTCAATTTCATAACTTATCCCTTTTTAGTTGTGTCAGATTTTTACTCCGACTATTGCTTTGTGATTACCGTTTTTAATCCGCCCGGATGTGGGCGGCTTACTGCTTAGCCTCCTCCGGTTTCACCAGGATGACCCGGTCAAGGAAAACTCCGTTCTTCTGCGTGGACCCTTTGACATAAGCCGGGCCGGTGTATTTGACCGATATCCAGGTTTCCCAAACATTATAGCCGGTCAATCCATCGGCGTTGGCGTAAGTACTGCTCAGGTCCACGCCTGCGTACCAGTAAAACCCCCAAAGTGAAGTATTCGGACCAAAATCAAAAGCGTTGATCTTGTACCAGTGATACTTTTCATCCTGCGGCACATCGGTTTTGATGCTTGAGGTGCTGCGCTTGTCGGTCGAGCTGTAGATGCCGAAACTGTTGGGATACAGTCCGCCTGCAAACGGCTTTAAAAGATCATGCTCCTCATCGCTCTCATTGTCCTTTTTCTGTTTTCTGAGCTCCCATCCCGCCTTTCGGCAGACCAGCGCCTTTCCCGTCTCCGAATCCGGATCGACCTCGATTTTCGAGGTGCCATCGTAACCGTTAGACATCTGCGGCCAGGCGAACTTGCGGATGCTTTTGTACTGGCGGAGGTGAGCCGGCACCGGGATGTCGAGCGCCATGCCGGCAAGGTAACTTTCCATTCTGGCCTTGAATTTCTGCTGGCTCTCTGCGGTGATCCACGGCTGCTCAATACGACTCAATCTGGCAGCACGATATTCGGCAACAATATCCTCCTTTTTCAGCCCAGTGCGTTTGAAGAAATCGAATTGCGGATTCTGGAGAATGACCGCCAGCGGCGTGATCATTTCCTGCTGCACCCGGCGGGCGTAATCGCTCCCGGGCGGTACGGCGGACTGCGCTTTTTTGAGCAGCCGGTAAACTCTTTCAAGAAAGGGGCCGTCGGTGTAAGTGCGCACAAAATTGGTAACATAAAAGAGCGGTTGTTTCTCATTTTTAATGGACTGGCGCAATAACGTCAGGAATTCTTCCATGGCAGGTGCTGCGGGACCGTAACATCCGGCTAGATATTCCTTGATCAATGTTTCTTCCGGGAGCGTCACGTCCGCCGCAAGTTGCAGCCCAAGATAAATCTGCAAGTCAACGAAATTTTGCGGATTAAATTTGTCATATTCCAGCTGTGCAAAGTATAATTTGACACCGGAACTGGCGAATAACCGTATATCCGGGGCGATGGCGTCAACCATGGTTTCCACCCGGGGCGGTTCAAAGTATATGCTCTGCTCCCCCTCGGTACCCATATTCCAGTAGTCGTAGACGGCAAGCTCGGCACCGATGGCCTTCCATCCGTCCAGTCGCGCTTTCTGGGCGGCGTTGAACGGACTCGTCAATGGCCGGTAGCAATCGCTGCGGGAGTAGAGATCACACCACTGGATCACCACGTTTGATGCCGGGCGGATTTTTTTGGGTGCATCTTCCGTATCGACATAGGCAAAGGTCATGATTTTGACATCCGGGTATTCTTTGGCGATGGACTCAGCCACAAAATTCACGTATTGCAGCAGCGCACCCGCTTTGCTGCCTTCCGCTTTGTATACGTCAGCGCATCTGTCGCATTCACAATACCCGCCACCATCGTTTTGGCTGACCTGGTACACGCGCGGCCATTTCCAACTGGGTAATTCCATCCGGTCCTTCTTGATACACTCGCGCAACTCGGCCAGCGTGATTTCCCATACCTGACGATTGGTCCAGCAAAGTTTTCCTTCCTGGTTGCACCCTCTCTCTTTAGGCATATTGATGAATTTGCCCTTATTTGAATAAAACTCAGGATTGGAGACGGCGTACTTGCGCGGGTCTACCCAGAAAAATTCATTGTGGCAATTTGTGGCATCCTTGTTCTTGGATAGCCGGCTGTAGGGGCCGCTCCAGGGATTCATGTAGTTACGTTTCAGGTATCCCCACATTTTTCCTGTGGCCTCCGGCGTAAAGCCGAAATACCATGGGGGCAAATAAATACTGCGGTCAGCAATTGACGGCATGCGGCGCAGATTCAGCATGGGCAATTGCAAATCCGTCCGGTGCGGAATCACTTCGCAGTCCCAGGTGAAGAAGCGACAGCCAAGGTCCCGCGAGAGAAAATGGTGGACGCCGTTTGCGGCGCCGTTGGGGCCACCACCGGTGATGATAAGATTCGGGCCGACAGTGCGCAGGATATATTCCTCGTCGGCCAAGGTATTTAAATCAATCCCGGCTTTTTGGGCAAAAGCTGTTTGTCCAACGTAAATGGCAGACTTGCCTGGGAGCGCTTTGTCTTCAGCTTGCAGGGAATAATTCCCGCCGGAAATCTTTGTCAGATATGTCTTCAATTCGTCCGCCGCTTTTTTTTCCGGCTCAATCGCGTTGACCGCATACACAATGACGGTTGGCATCTTGTCAGGTTTTGCCTGTACCGTTGTCTCCCCTTTAGAGGTCAGTCCGTTTGTTAAGACACTGCCGGCTATCGCCAGCAAGAGGAATATTTTTTTACTCATTCTTGCGCGCTCCTTGAATTTTAAGTTATGTGTTTGTTTAATGTTAAGTTGAGACAATTGCAACGCTTGCAGTTTTGTGACAACACACTCATTTTATGTTTAGACGGATTCATTAGTTGTCCATTCTTATAGTTAAAATAGAGTACGGATCCGTCTTCTTTCAAGTTTTTCACATTCTACGGGATGGATGTGAAAATGTTATAATAAAAAAGAAATACTATTGAATACAAATCAAAAATCTTTGACCATTTTGGGCAAATATTTTTTGCACAAACATAAGTATCAATATACTAATTCTAAGAACTGTTGCTTGTTAAAAATTTATTCTGGCTGCGCTGGTTTAGGATAATTGTGATTTTTAAAACATTTTTTTGGGGTTTTTCAGGCATTTGCCATTCCAAGGCAATCGAGTTGCCATATCCCCGTATAATGGAGCCCCAGGTATTACAACACCGTTAGGAGCGCGAAAGTCTACTTGAATACGAGTCAAAGTCCGTGCGTTACCGCCAATCATTACAGCCGCCATGCCTTTATTATGATCAGAACGGATCATACCCCATTGACATTGATAATGTCCGTTTGCATCGGCGTTTGCAATTGTACCATCAGTCTCGCCGATCAGCAACATCTCGGTCGGTTGAGGGATTTTGCCAAATTTTAGCGGGGGTTTATTTGCATTAAAATCAACATTCGGCATAGTTAAATTCACATTGGCACCATAGGATATATGTGTGATATTGGGCGAAGCACATGCTGGCATGTGGGTATCTGATGGACAAATCATGCTTTTGGTTGGAGGGGCGCTAAGCCCCCATTTTTTCAATAAGCCGCCACCATTTCCACTCACATAACTATACGTAAGCGATGTCCAAAAATCGTAAGGTGGAATGTAGTCACTATAATCTCCGCCATACATAATCGAACCAGTACCAAGTTGTTTAACATTGTTAAGACAGGTGCTAGTCTTAGCCTTTTCCCGCGCTTTGTTCAGCGCCGGCAGCAGCATGGCGGCCAAAATTGCGATGATAGCGATCACGACCAGGAGTTCGATGAGTGTGAAATTCAACGACTTGCAACTTTTTTTCACATTCATTCCCGTGTTTCGATTTGTCTTCGGGAACATGTTAGTTTTCATTCTCTACCCCTTTCCTTGTTAGTTTTTAAAACTCATTATTAATCACGAAAAGAAAAACTTATTTCTCACAGAGTCCACAGAGAGCACAAAGAAAAAACAGGAGTCAGTGAATGACGCCGTATAACGCCGTCATTCGCTGACTTGTATTTGTTTTCTTGCTTCATTCTTCGTGTGCTCCGTGTTCTCCGTGAGAGACTGTACTTTTATGCATTACCGCATTAGTTTTTAAAACTCATTTTATCCAATACAAATGAATCGAATTCCAGTTTCAGGATGACCGCTTCGTTCGCTAGTTCATCCGCCGGAATGTTCCAGATATGCAGATACGCCTTGTTTTCCGCATGCAGGGAAGGCATGATTTCCACTTTTGACTTCAATTCCCGTCCGTTATTTAAAAGCGTTGCTTTTTTCGGCTGAACATCCAGCGGCTTGAGCGTGACACCGGATTTGCGCGGTGCGTCCAGCAGATAAACATACAGCACATTATCTTTCCGGCCCAGCAGCACATTGCCGTTATCCACAGTCAGCGGCAGCGGTTCCACCTGCTCAAATGCCTCTATTACCTGCTGACGCCACTGCCCGATTTTATTCAGAATCCGGACGGCTTCCGCGGGGAATGTGCCGTCTGCCTGCGGCCCGATATTCAGCAGATAATTACCGCCCTTGGCCAAGTGTCTGGCAAAGTTCCGGGTAAGTGCGCCGACGGTAAAATAATCTTCATTGGTTCGGTATCCCCAGCTTTCCGCGCCAATAGATTCGCAGGCCTCGGTCGGCTTGGTATAAATTTGTACGCCATTGAGTTTCGCATCGTCGAAATCGCGTTCCGGCGTGTCAAAATCCTCTTCGCCGAAGCCGCGCTTATTAATAATGATTCCCGGCTGGAGCGAACGGATCAGTTGATTCACCGATTCGTCATGAGCATTAATGCTGTTTTCATTGACATCCCACCATACCCCGTGAATTTTACCATAATTGGTACACAACTCGCGGACTTGAGCTTTGACGAAATCAAGATATTTAGTTACGTCCGGTTCGTCGCCGCATTCAGGTGCAGGCAGTTCATAATTCCGCCCGCGATTGGGATAGTATTTACAATTCATGTCCGGGGCCGAATAGTAAATGAACAATGGAAAGCCGCGCCGCTGGCAGGCTTCCGCCAGCATCCCGAAAATGTCTTTACGGTAAGGCGAGTTGGTAATATTGTACTCGGTTTGTTTCGTGTCCCACAGACAGAATCCGTCGCAATGTTTAGCAGTGAAGCATACATATTGCATCCCTGTGCTTTCCGCCAAGTCCAGCCACTGGTCCGGATTGAATTTTTCAGGGTTGAACTTTTCAATCAAAGGAGTATAAGCCGCCCGGGAAAGCCCCTTACGGAACTGCTCCTGTTCGTGCCAGGCATTAACCGCATACAGCCCCCAGTGAATAAACAGTCCGAAGCGCTTTTCGAAAAACCAGTCGCGCCCGTCATTAAATTTCTTTATCGTGGTCATATTCGTCTCTATACATGCATTACTCATTTTTCACCCAATTTCAGGTTTAAACTGCTAACTCCCGCACTTAACCATTAACCATTAACCATTAACATCCTGCTCTTTAGAACTTTAGAACTTTAGAACTTTAGAACTCCGCCTTGCGGTTGACTGGCGTGTCACCAGCTCAACCGGCAATTTCACTTCCCGGATCGGCGTTTTTTGCTTGATTCCCGATATCAGAATTTCCGCCGCCGTCTTCCCCATTTCCGCGAACGGCTGCCTTACGGTAGTCAAGGCCGGAATAGTCCACTGCGTATAATCCAGCCCGGCAAATCCGACTATCGACAGTTCCTGTGGAATTTTTATCCCCGCCTCCGTAGCGATCTTCAATACTTTCATGGCCAGCGGATCACTGCCGCAACAGACGGCAGTCGGCTGGTATTCCCGCAATATCTGCTCGATTCTGGAGACCATTACCTCTGATATTTCCTCAGATAGGTCATCTACCTCCACGGGATTATTAAGTAATTCAAGCTCATGAGTCTTAATGGCGGAACAAAAACCGTCATAACGTATTCTGGCGAACCCGTCGTTTAAGTTGCCGGTAAAATGGGCGATCTTCCGGTGTCCGAGTTCATATAGATGATTGACCACCAGTTTTTCACCGTTGAAGTCGTCGGAAACCACGCGGGAACACCATTCATGGTGCAGGCTGGAATCAACCAGCACTATCGGGGTATGCATTGCATCCAGTTCGGTGCGTAGCGTATCAAGCGCATATTCCTGTAGAGAACGGCAGATTATTCCCGCCACCCGGTGTTCGACACACTGCCTGACAACCGGTCCAAGATCGTCAGGGCCTTCAACCGGCAGCAGTTTCATGAAATAGCCGTTGGCGGTGCAGGCCTTTGCAATCCCGGTGATAATATCCATCGAATAACTGCCGCTAAAATCGCCGATAATGCCGATGACATTGGTTTTACCGGTCTTGATGGCCCTGGCAATTTCATTGCGGCGATAGCCCATCCGCTCGGCGGCTTCCAGTACTTTTAGCCTATTTTCCTTGCTGATACAGGTGGTGGAATAACTGCCGCTTAAAGCTACTGATACCGCCTGCTGAGTAACCCCTACTTCGCGAGCAATATCTTTCATTGTAATCATGATATCTTAATCCAAAATAAATTATTTACCATATTTTAATTGTACGTACAATTATTATAGCCGAATCATTAAGTTTTGTCAATATGGTAAAATAAAAATCCAGCAAAAAATAATGGAAATATTTTTTTTCAGCTCACGAATCCGACCATCCCCCGTTGCTCACTGAACAATCCCCGCCGCTCGGCGCGTTCCTGCTGCTGCGCTTGTAACGGTGGATACGGCTGACCAACTGCGGAACGGGTGAATCATGACGAAATAGTAACGATGGTTTCGGAACAGTCGCATAGTGTTAAGACACTCATAAAAAGTGCTGACCCAAGCTGGTCGCGGCAAGAGGAAGAAACACTAATTAGCCTGAGTGATGACTTCACAGTCCATCTGTTTTCGTTCCTGCTTTAGAGATTAGCTGCTTCCTGCTCCTGCAGTATCCCGCTGTTCTGGTTGCCCAGAGTCTTCCCCATAATAACAAAAACTAAATCATTCCTCTTGTGAACGAATATCGCGGCAGAGTTCGATTGCCTGCAATGAACTTTCCGCCGGACAGCGCAAAGATTGAGTGCGCGTGGTGATGATATCAGCAAAATGCTTCATTTCCTCGCAATAACCATCTCCGCCTGCGGTAATTACTTGAGAACCATTGTCAGTACCAACGTGAACCACATCGGGTTGCAGCGTGCAGAAGCGCAGGCTGCCGCGTTCAAATGTTGCCGCGTATTCCGCGGCAAATACCGTATTGCAGTGCAGGAAACCGCCTTTGATACTGATCGCGGCTTCGTGATTATATTCCAGCGCCACTTCCCAATATTCGTCATAATGCAGGTTGACCTTGACATCCGCCGGTGCGTTAAAACAATAGTTGACAAAATCCAGGTCATGAATCAACAGATCAAGCAGCGAACCGCCGCAGGTTTGCTTGATTTCCGGGTTCTGCCAGACGCCCCAGGTCGGTTCGCCGCCCATTCTGGATGTACTCAACCAGCGCAATTTACCATAACGCTCGTCGCGGATGCATTGTGCCAGGAATTCATACTGCGGCGCGAACCGGAGACAGTGAGCAACCATCAGGATGCGCGTCTTTTCTTCCGCCAGCGCAATCAGTTCCCGGCATTGTGCGACTTCAGGGCAGAACGGTTTTTCCAGCAGCACGTCAAGTCCCAGATTCAGCGCTTTTTTCGTCAGTTCGTAGTGCAGGAACAGCGGCACACAGATCACCACCGCATCGGGCTGAACCTTGTCCGCGCATTCTTCCAGTGTTTTGAATACCGGAGTCTGTCTGAGCCGTTCTACTGGCAAGTCCAACGCCCCTTGATTGCCGGTTTTATTCAGGTCGGCAAAGATATCCACTGGCCGGTTGTCGACGATCCCGCACAGTTCCAGATTCCCGGAATTGATGATGTTTTTCGCGTGGACCACCCCCATGAATCCAAACCCGATCACCGCTATCTTTTTCATAAAAATGCTTCCTTGTCTATATATTTATAAGAATTTCAATACATCGAAATGAGTACAATCGTGAAATGCCATTTCGCCGGCAACCCGCGCAGCCGAACTGCTTAATTCCCGTCCCCTGACGACATCGCCGCGCGGTTTTGCATCATATTTGAAAGATGTACCGTAATTCTGCCGGGCAAGATTGAACCGCCACTCGTCGCCGGACTGCGGTGTCTGTATGTTGAATGTCTTCAACGGCAGTCGCATATTCACCCGCCAGCTTCCTGATGGCGACGCTTCGGCCTTACATTGCAAGCCTGACTCGAAAACTTCCCGGCCTTGTCCTCCGGTACCATCAAAACTGGCGCTCCATGTCCGGCCATCACAAGTCGCATGAAATTCGTAATAAACGTTGCTGCCTGCCGACGGCTGGAGAAATATTTCCAGTACATCACTTTCCCATGTAGGCTCATCCGGCTGAACAAAAAGTTCGGCGCTGTCAAGTTCGGCAGTCAAATAGATAGAGCTGCTGTCCCATAACATCTTGACTCGTGTCTGTTCGACCGCAGGATAGCGGGGTTCCATCCATTCCTGATCGTTTTCCGGCAACCGGTAAAGCGACCAGAGCGATTCTGCGTAGTTCCATACGGCGTCGTCAGCAAAAGCATACTGCGACACCAGTTTCTCAGCTCTCCTGCAATGATAGATATGCAGCGCAAAATGGGTAGCTGCCGAACTCATTCCGCATTCTCCCAGTCGATGATGATACCCATGTATTGCGAACGGTCTTTGAGCAGTTGATAATATACTTCCGGCGCGTTTTTATATTCAACGCGATGGCTGATCATCCGCTTGACGTCAAGTTCTCCGTCAGTGACCAGATCAAAGAACAGTTCACAGTGACGCACCGCCGTCCACGGGTTCTCATAGGTGGCAAATTTCGGATGCGAAAAATTATGCGCGCCGATAATCGTATGGCTCGGACGGTTGCAGAGATCGTGGAAGTCGAAATCGGTCTTGTCGCGCGGGCTGCTCATCATCACAAACCGTCCCTGCTCGTGTAGCACCTTGAACTCGTCAGGAATCAGTTTAGCGCTGCCGGTAACCTCGAACACAATATCCGCCATCCGTCCGGCAGTATGGATCTTCACATCTTCCAGCAGGTCGCTTTTCAATGGATTGATTTTTAGCAAAGATTTATCGTCCGGCATCAAGTCAAGACGGAAATCCGCTGTATCTACCGCAAATACCGGCTTAGCTCCGGACAAACGGCAGAAACACGCCGCAAAATGTCCAAGCAGGCCCATCCCGAATACTACCGCAGTGTCCCCCCAGCCGACTTTCGACATGCGAATCCCGCGCATCACGATTTGAGCGATGATGTAGAATACTGCTTCCTCATAGCTGATTTCAGCGCGGTGAACAATACGCACATCCTCTGTTGATACCACTGCATACCGGCAATGCGGGGCCATGGTTCCGACCCGTTTCCCAAGCCAGGATTTATCAACGCCTTCGCCGACACCTATCACCTCGCCGACCGTTGCATAACCCGCATCAAACGGATACGGGAAAAATGTCTCCCATACCGAGCCCGCCGGATAATCACCGCTGAATGCAGTCATTTCGGTGCCGATGCTGATCAGCGATTTATGGTTTTTTACCAGCAGTTCGCCGGAACCTGGCTGCTTGATTTCGCGGTTCTGGATTTCAGCCGTCTGCTTCTTCGGAAATACGATAACCGGATTATTTTTCATTCTATAACTTATCCTTGCATAAATTCAATTTGAATTCTTCTATAATTAGTATACTTTGTTCAAAGGAATTAATCCTCCTAAAAAAAAGCAATAAACTATGCAAAAAAAGTCAAAAAAGGCAACTGCAGGATTCTACGATCCGATAAATCTGCCTAAAGATTTTCCGGTAACCAATCCGGTTTTCCGTACTCCGCCGCATTTGCCGCATGTGCATAATTGCTGCGAAATCGGGTATTGCCGTTCAGGGGCAGGAATATTTATTGTCGAGGATAAGATATTTTCATGCAGCGCGGGGGATGCCATTTTCATCAATCACCAGGAATTTCATATCCTGGAAAATGCCTCCCCGATGAATTCCGACTGGAAATTCATTAATTTTGATCCTGCGGTACTTCTTGCCGGCTGGCTGCCGCCTGAAGAACACGCATTAGATGTATCCCGTTTAAGCGGCCGGAATTTTCCGAATGTCATTCACGAGAAAGAACACCCTGAAATTACTCTGGCAGTACGCCGGCTGGTTGCAGAACTGGACAACGCAGAGTCAGGCTATCGTTCTGCTGTAAGAGCGCTAATATGGTATTTATTGGTAATGTTTCAGCGGCTGGTTCCTGAAGTGGATACCCGCGCAATTAAAGATCCTGCGGAGATTGAGCGAGTCTATCCTGCGCTGCAATACATTTCCACTCATTATTCCGAAAATGTTGACTTTCTGAAACTGGCGGACTTGTGCCATTGCAGTTTATCCACCTTCCGGCGGACGTTTCGACGCAGCCTTGGCTGCCTGCCGCTGGAATATGTAAACGACTTCCGGTTAAAAGTAGCCACGACAATGCTGACTTCAACCGACCGTTCGATTCTGGACATTGCATCTGATGCCGGTTTTCCGACCTTGTCGAATTTCAACCGCCTGTTCAAAGCCAAATTCCAGCAGTCTCCACGCGAGTACCGGCGAAACGACGCCTCCTGAAGTTATAAGTTGACCGTCGCGCCCCATGTCTAAATGAATAATCCTCGGCGCTCGGCGCTTTCCTGCTGCTGCGATTGTAGCGGGGCATTTCCGGGGGACATATACCAAGGCACGAAGCGAATGGCAGCGTGTTCTGATGTAGCAACAGCCTGCCAATACGGAGATTGGCGATCCCGGGAAGTCCCGCCCCCCTTTCGGATTTTCCCCCGGGAACTCCGGTCTCCGTACCGGCTTTGTTTATCTTTCCGGCTATTCCGTTAAACAACTGCTAAATCCTGACTCCATGGGTTGCTGCGCAATCCTAAAGAGAATCTGATTCATGCCGCAAAATCTATCGTATAGGAATTT
>CAIPAT010000344.1 GCA_903863035.1 uncultured Lentisphaeria bacterium | reverse complement strand
TGGTTCATCGAGGACAGGAATTGTTTCGTCCTCAAGCGGGTGAAGGAGGCAGGCTCCTTCAGGAAAAAGCAAGCTAAAAAATAGATGTCATTTCATGCCCAGTGACATGGAATGTGTCAACTGGGCTTTTGAAACATGCCCTTTTTTCGCCGAGTTTTTTAAACGGCTGAACAATTGTAGTTAGCGGTGAAGCCGTAAACTCGCAGAATGACATACCGTCAAAACCGATCACCGCAATATCCGACGGAACCTTGAACCCATGGTGCAGCAGAAACGCAATAAGTTTGCCGCCGACAGAATCGTTGGTCGTGAAAAACGCGGTTAGCTTTTGATTCTTTATTACGTCAAGTATTTGCTTTGGCGCATTGATATTGTGAGTCAGTTCAATTATCCATTTATTGTCAAATTCAAGCCCTGCCTCGCCAAGCGCTTTGCAGAATCCCTTGACTTTGCCTGAATTTGAAGAAACCCCGGTGCCGACAATGCCAAGCCGGGCATGCCCGTGCGAAATCAAATGACGGCCGGCAAGATAACCTCCGTGTTCGGAGTCTATGGCAATATCGTAATTGTCTGTATGATTTGAAATAGCTACCAGCGGAACCGGACAATTACTTTTTTCAAAATTAAAATTGATATAGTATGAAACAATTCCTTCCACGCCGCGGCAGATGAATTCTGTTACGATTTTTTTCAAATGCCGGGGGTCGGAGACTGCCGCATAGTACGACTGATATCCGCTGTTTAAGAGATTGTTGTTCAATTCACGGAACAATTCGCTGTGCAGTACGGACGGATAATTTCCGCTCAAGATGGCAACGGTTTTGGTTTGCATCCCGCGCAACTGCATTGCCGAATGATTCCGTTTGAAATTCAACTCCTCCGCCAGGCGCAGAATCGTTTGCCGCTTTTCCCCGGATACCCGGCAGTTGGTTTTATTATTAAGGACAGCGGACACTGCCGGCTGAGAAACTCCAGCCATTTCTGCAATGTCTTTCATGGTTATTGCCATTTGCCGATCCCTGAATTAAAATCATTGATTATTCGTATAATCATATTATAAGTGATTCTTTTAAATTTTGCAACAGTAGAATTATTATTTTCCCCAAAAATAATAACAAAGAGTTCTTTGGGATTATTGTTGCCGTTGGAGTAAACAGGACATTTAAAGGTAATTACAATTACCGAAGATATTTACGAGTCGCGCCGGTGCACAATAATGGACGGACTCGACAGTCATGCCGTCCAAAATCCCGGGATATATACTCTGCACGGTTGAAAATTTAACATAGATTGCAAAGATTTTGAGAATTGGTTCGTATTCTGAGATGCTGCCGATACAGGGATATCGAAGGCCTCGAAGAGTGCGAATCCAAAATCGAAAGATCGCAATCCCGCAATCCCGCAATTGCGGGACGAGCGTCTTGCGGTTGTCTTTTTCCGTTCCTCCTTCATGCGATATTCATATCGCCTGTGAGTCGGATCGAAAAATTTGATCCACAATCCTGCTCGTCTATTCTTAAATTTTCAACCGTGCAGAGTATACTAGAAAGTTTGACATCAAATTGCGTAATTTGTAGATTACTGGAATTGTCAAGCGGACGCCAGCGCTCTATGGTTTGCGGCATGCCGGAAGAAGCCATGAAACTGAAAGCGGCAAAGCATGTAAGAAACTACAGGATTCATCAAGAAACTCACATAAGACCAACGTTAAACTTTGTGTTTTAAACCATAAGATGAAAAGGTACTTCTCCCCCTTTAAAAACTTCCGTCCGGAAAAGTTTTTTATTTACGGATGCAATATTTTAAGACAGACCTGCAATTAAGCACTTTTTCCTTAAAATCATTCTCCACATAGAAATAGTGATTGCTGGCTTCAAATCCTATTCTGGAATCGCGGCGCATCACCTGATACAGTTCAATGGCAAGTGCTTCCTCCTCGCTGACGATTTCACGATAATCTTTACCGGAATCGCGGCGGCGCACAAAACATATTTGCAGATATGTGCTGCGGAAATGGCAGTAAATTGTTTCCGCGACATTCATTAAATCCTGCCAGTTCTCATGTTCACTTGCAGTTGACAAATGTTCCGTCCGCTGCAAAATATCAACTCCGCACTTCCATTCTTCGCTGATCTGCCGGAATACTTCCTCAAAGATATCTTCCGTATAGTGATCGCCGCGCCAGCCGATGAGATCATCGAACGGGAATCCGATCATTGTCGCTCTTCTGCCGGTCGGTTTCGCCCATAGCAAACTCATCGGGCCGTAATTTTGCGGTGCTGTGTATAATTGACTGGTGCCGTTAAGCGGGAATTTTTCAAATGCATGGTCGAATACCTCCCAGGCCTTTAAAACTTCCGGAGCTGCTTTTGCTCCGAACTTGCGCAGCGCCAATTCCTCTTTGGACGAGTTAAGCAATTCCAGGTTGCCGCCGGGATATCCGCCAAGAGTCCAGCTTAACATTAAATCGGTTACGCCGGCATCTTTAAGGCTTTTCAAATGACGTTCGATCAGTCCCGGCACCGGGATATAAGGCACGGCGGAGATTTCCCATGTATTATTAAGCTGAACTTTTGCAGTTATCCGCAAACCGCGCTCACGCGCCATCCGCCATATCCGCAATGCAGTCGAACCGGGACCGACTTTCGAGATGGAGTAGTCGTGAACTATGCCTTTAATTCCCAGACAATCAGTTTCCATCAGTGTTTCACTTACCGACATCAATGTAACATTATCCGGCAGCTTCGCCAGAACATCCGCGTCCCATTCCGGCGACCACGCCCAGTTCCAGCTTATGACTCTGGTTAGCGGGTTTCCGCGGGCGGCTCCGGCGGCGATGGCGCAGTTTACTTCCGCTACCAAATCAGCGACCGGACGAATAGCACAGCGCGGACAAACTGCTTTATGAAAACGCGATTTACAGTGTGTCTGGTTTTCGGACATGGTAATAGTGAAGATGCCGCCAAGTTCCGGAACTTCGCGGCACAGACGCTCGACGCCTTTTTCCAATGCCTGCAACAATGTTCCGCTGCTTGTGCACATCGCAAAGGCATTTAAATTGTCCGCCGCCACTCCCTGCCATTCCGGATGGTTGATAAAAAAATCATCCGGCATGCAGCGCGGTTCATTCATGTATAAGAACAGCTTAAGTCCATGACGGTTAATCTTTTTCGCCAGTTTTCGCAGATTATCAAGCCGGATATGCCAGTTTTCAGAACATTTCTCATTCTCGCCCAGCCACGGCACCAGCGTATAAAGTGTTCCCGGCAGCCAGACCGCGTTCACGCCAATCGCCGCATAATCAGCAAGTAACGCATCCGGATACGGATCAAGCGTTTCATCAAGCAATGGATCGCCGAATACCGCCGAGTAGGAATAAATTAATTTAAGATCAAAATCATTACGCGGCGGAACAACTTTATGGCGTTCGTAACGCTGTAAAAAGCTGAACTGCCGGTCGGTCCTTTCCGGCAGAGATGAGAATTTTTCAGTCATCAGGTTTTTTATTTCAGCCGTTTCTCTGCGTTCTTCCGAATTCAATGGCGCATAATAAACCGCTTCGCAGCGGGGTTTAAGCCGCCCCATCTTTCCCCACATGAAATCATCTTCTTTCAATACAAACGCCAGCTTTTCCGGAGGCCAGTCCAGAAGTTCCAAAAGCTGTTCGTATGGCAGCAACTCCCAGTTGCGGCGAATAATCGTCAGGAAACCGCGTTCGTTCCATAATTGCAGTTCCGCGTCATCGTGGACCAGCCCCAGTTCCATGGCTGCGGTTTCAATGTTTTCCTCAGTGGTACGAAGCACATCGGCAATACGTTCCGGCGCAATCAGATTCCAGTTGCGCCAGAGCGCTGCCTGCCAGCGGGTCGGAAAATGTTCAAACCGCAATGCCTCCGGTGCTGTGCCGGACGGTAAATCACTGACATTCATTTATATCTCCAGTTTATGGGGTCAAGCGCAGGGTGAAGTAGTAACACCCATCCGGAACAGTAACGCTCAGCGTCTCTGCGGGCGTCAGCGATGTTGTCTGATCTGAACATAGCGGAGCCGAGAAATCAATTTTGCTGAAATCGCGCACAAGCTTGAATTCCAGAATGGAAACAGTATTTTTCGGAATGATCTCCGTGATGATATTGTTATTGTTGATGTGGGCACGTTTCGACTCAAGTTCTTCATCAAGTTTCAACTCATACTCCGCCGCGATAACATGCACTATTATCCGCCCTTGAGCGTCACGGAATTTCCGTATATACCAGCCGCGTCCATCGATAACTGTTATGTCGCTTTCGGAGAAATTCCGGGATAATATTTCAAAGAGCGAATCGCCGGTCATATCCTGCATGCGTTGCGGATTCCAGTATAAGTTATCAGTCAGCTTATGCCATTTTGCCTCATTGACGCATCTTGCCGGTTCGCACCTTTCCCATGTATTATGCGGAAATTTCGGTTCCCGCACGATTTCAGGCAGCTCAATGTGAAGTTCGAAATCATCGGTAAACTGTCTTTCGACACGTTCCGCATTTTCATCAAACACTCCGAAAGGCCCGTTGGCAATGACTGTTTTTCCGGAATCAAGCCAGCGTTTAAGCGCTGTTTTATCAGATTCTGAAAAACATGCCGCCGAAGGGATGACCAGGATTTTGCAGGCGCTTTCAGAATCAGGTATTTCAAGTACAGTGACAGCATCATACCCTGCTTCGAATATCTTCTTGCAGGCTGTTATGTAATCATCGGAGTAGTCAGCCATATATCCGCCATAATAGTCGCGGGTCTTTCTGGAAAAGAGGATTGCAATTTGCGCCTGGCTTTCACCATCAAACCATTCAGGGTGAGCCTTCTCAAAACCGAACGGAATGCCGACCAGTTCGGAATCGTCGGGGAGCGCTTCCATATCCCGGTCTTTCATATCCAGACGTCCTTTAAGCGTGGAAAACCACATATCCGCGCCAAGCCATTTGTTGAATGCCCAGACCATTCCGGCCTGGGCTTCCGTAAAGCCGTAGCCAAGCCCGATGCATGGGACTTGATGTTGGTGCGCCACGGCCAGATGATGCATCTGCGAGGCCAGGCTATGCGTGAATCTGCCGTCAAGCCCGGGAGTGTTTCCGCACATCTCAAGCATCACTGTATTGCATCCGGCAATAAAGTTTTCGTATGAATTCGAAGTTTCATTTGAGGCTGAATTACTGCTTCCGGAACAGCAGGTCATCAAGGGGAAACCTTCCGGCAGTTCGTTCTTTATACCGACAAGAAATTCCCCGACGCTGCGGTGGCGCATCTGAATCCAGTCTTTGAACGCCTGATTCCGCCAGTTGCCCCAGAACGAAAGATCGTTCCCTGAAGGCAGAATATGATGATATTTCCGCTCGAATTTTTCACGGCAGTGCCGGCATCCGCACGCATGGAAACGCGGATAAAACATGCCGTCATCAGCTTGCAGTCCGTCAATATTGGTTTCGGCAACCAGCTTTTTGACATAGGAATAATAGGATTCCGTAAAGTCAGGATTATTGATGCAGAATATCTCCGCGGTATAACCCGGATACGCCGGCTTGCCGGTAATAACGTCAAGCATCCGCCAGTCGTTCAACAGCTTGCCGTTATAACTCAACATTGCGGCAACTTCGCGGGTCGGGGCAAAAGATACATGATGACGGTTTTTTATCCGCATCTCCGCCATTTCTTTGCGGTCATTGTAGCGATGCGTTAAAACCGCCGAATGGTGATCGAACAACTTGATATTGCGCTGATGCAGTTCGTCTGCGATAAATGCAAACATATCATGCAGATTCATCCACAGCGGCATGAAGTCCCAGCGGAAATGCGCCCCGAATATCACGGCATGTGAAACGCTGTTTTCCGCCAGTTTGTCTGCACGGTAACGTATCTTGTCTTCAAGCTGCGGCAAAGGCCATTCCAGGTCTTCCCAGCGTATCCACCAGCTTACCATCCGGTAATTCATTTTTTAATGAGCTTTATGTTGTCCAGAGCGCAAGATCCTTGAAATTCAAAGGCGATTCTTTCGTTTAAATCATCCGCAACTGCCGGCATTTCAAAAGAAAACAGCTCCCATTTTTTTTCTAACGTGAAGGAGGCAAGACGATTGGTTTTTACAAACGTATCATCTTTTTTATACAGATACGCATACACTGATACATTTGCACTTTTCCCTTCAAAATCTTCACCTTTTGCTGAAAAAGAGCATTTATACGCTTTATCAGCCGGAATTGCGTCTGCCATGTAGATTGAAGTTTTCCCGATTGATTTTACTTCCAAATACCGTTTCCCTTCTGCGGCTTTTTCTTGGATAAACCGAAACTTTCCAACACTGCCAGTATGTTTTACGCGCCATCCATCGGCCCACTTATTATCAACGTCAAATTCAAATCCGTTTTCCAACAATTCCTTCTGCTTGTATAAGGCACCCTCGTTTTCAAATGAACCGTTTATTGCAAGAAAGTCTGTCTGACCCTCCAGAGGTGCTGCTTGCAGTATTTTCAACTTATCAGGGTTCCATTTGCGGGGTCGGTGCAACAAATAGGATTGTTTCCATAGGCCACCGTCGCCGTCGAGATTCTGCACCAGAAGTGTTATTTGGTTTTTTTCTCCGAATTTAATAAATTTTGTAATATCAAAGCGCAGGGGCATTCTCCAGCTGCTGCTGTCCAGTGTTGGATTAAAAATGAATTCTCCGGCCGAACGGCCGTTGATCCACAACCAGCAGGTTTCATCAACAGCACCAAGATACAATATGATTTTTTCTTCCGTCCACTCTTTAGGTACTTCCGTGTTTATACGATACCATGCGTATTTGTAATCGTTGTATCCCTGTTCTTCAAGGGATTTCAAGGTCGATGCTTCTTTCCATAAACTTTCATCACAATTTATTTCAAACCATTTGTTTGAAATGCCGGTTTTGGAGGGATCCATCATTACCTTCCATAGCTCGGGTAACTTTTGCGAATAGGCCGGAGAAACCTCATCTCGTTTTTGAAGCCATTGTTCCCTGCCCGCAACCATGTATGACCAGACCGCCTTGTCAAATAAGTCAACATTGATTTTTTGTGTAGAAGAACCTGTAGCTGCAACGGTGGTCTGTGCTTGCACCATCAGCTTACCAAGCTCAGACATACGATCTGCGTTACCAAGAGAGCCCCAGGCTATATCCTCGTTCTGGTGTTTATTCCAATTTTTCGGGTAGTTCTGCGGGTCGCAATAGGTCTTTTCAACGAGCAGATAGAATTTCTTGAGCGCCTCTGCCGCTGGACCGTAAAGCCCGGCGAAGTAGTCGTCAAGCAACGCATCAACGTTGAGTGTTGGATCGTCCATCAGCTTGTAGGTGACGTAGTTATCAACCTCCCCAGCAAGGCCTGGGCTATTTTGATACATACCGCGGAATCCATAGCGGTCGAAGAGATTGAATTGCTCGCCAATCGTGTGCGAAAAGAACCCGGGAAAGCAGTAGAATTTCTCGTTTATCGCCGAGTACAGCGGGAAATTAGGATAGAGCCATAAATTGAGCGGCCGCTTCGTCTCTTTCGCCTCATCTGCCCAGGCTTTCATGGCGTGCAGGCCGTTTTCGAATTCGCCGCGGGCGTAAGGTCTGCGATTACTGTCAAAACAGAAGGTGACCCCCACGCTAGGCTCCAGCTTTAGGCTTTCGGGCGGCCAGGCATGGGACATGTAGGCCAGGGTGATAACATGTTTGTCGGGGTTCGTCTTCTTGACGAGCTTGGCAACTTCGTTGACAAAGTTGAAGAAATAATCACTATGCTCACCCCGGCTGAAGTATGAATCTACCATGTCGGAGCCCTCGCCCAGGGGCGCCACCTTCGACTTGGAATGACCCCGATTGAGTAATTCCTGACACTTAGGGCATTTACAGAAGCTAACGTTGTCCATGGGCTCGACTGCGAAATAGTTTTCACCCCATATAAACTTGTAGGGGAAGCCGATGGATGTGCTCTCGCCCTTGAAGTAGGCCTCCGCATCCTGGGCCACTTGCTCAATCAACCCCGTGCTGGTATAGCACAGCTGGGGCGGCTTGCCCCTGTAGCCCTTGGCAAACCAGTCCGTCTTCTTCGCCACAAATATCTTGGCCAGATTCGGATCCTTGCTCTGCTCCCAGAAACGATTATAGTAGTCATAGAGCGAATGGTTGACCACTACCTTTTCGCCTCCTTCGCGCATGCGCCGACGGAAGAGTTCGCAAGAACCGGCCTTAGAGAAGTCGGTTTTCCCACTCGCATAGGCTGCAGGGTATGCCGTTTTATCCCAACGCTTGAAACCGTCGGTTTCCGCCAGCCAGAGACTAAGGTTATTAGCGAAGGTTGCGCCGCCATAACAATTGGAATAACGGAATGAAAAGTGTGGAGCGCGCTGAATGTCCAATCCACTGACGGTAAGATTCCTGTTCTCAGGACAGACCGTGCCAAACTCCGTATGGTTGAACCACCGTACTCCGCAGAAGCGCTCAAGGAAATCATACACCGCATACATCGTGCCCTGCTCATCCCACGTGTCAGGCCAGGTTTTTATGGCATCAACATTACTCACGTAGTCATAAACGACCCTGCCTCTGTCGGCCTTGTCGCGGCCGACCAGTGCAAGAGTGCCCGGCAAGAAGCGAATCAGATACTCCTGTGGGCCGAAGGCCTCCGACTTAATTTTCAGCGCCCGCACGGCATCGCTGTCGCCCACTAAAATGGACATTCCCTTGGCTGCCGGTACGCCGTTGGTTGCAATCACAAAGTCGCCACCCGTGATCCGGTTGAGATGATAACGTAGCTCAAACGCCGCGAACTGCGCGGCACGCGTTGCATCCGCCGCAATGACAATCGTGGCATTGGCCTTCCCATTTTGGGCGAGGGGTAGCGTACGCATCTGCTCAGCCTCATTGCCGAATGTTTTCAAATTCAGAGTGCAAGCCGAAAGGACGACGAGACCTGCGATCATGTTCCTTAGCATATTTTCTCTCCTTTTTATGGTTTTTTAATTATTTCTATATTGTCCAGATCGCAAGATCCTTGAAACTCAAAGGCGATTCTCTCGATCATATCATCTCCGGCAACCGGTACATCGAAAGAAAATGTCTTCCAATTATTTTCAAGGGTGACAGAGCCAAGAAAATTGTTCTTTCCTGCCCAACTGTCATTTTTCTTATAGAGATACGCATGTACTTTTATTGTAGCTTTTTTGCCTTCAAAATCTTCTCCCTGGGCGGAAAAAGAACATTTGTATGTTACATTTGCAGGAAATGCGTCCTGCGCGTAGATGAAAGTTTTACCATTTGATTTTACTCTGAGATATCTTTTACCATCTGCGGCTTTTTCTTCAATAAAGCAGAGCGTTCCAGGTTGGCTCGTGGCGTTTATGCGCCATCCCTTTGCCCACTTGTTAATGTCGAATTCGAATTTGAATCCTTTTTTTATCATATCTTCCGCCTTTATTAAAACGGTCGAATTTTCTTCAAATGAACCGTTTATTGCCAGATTATGAGACGATGTGGAAGATTCTTTTTTATTGGGTTCAATAGTTTCAATCTTAGATATTTCCGATTTTAAGTATTGAAACAACAGATCGCCAATATATTTTTGCCCTGCGTCTTTCTGATGAATTGTGTCAGCATAAAGACTTTGTCTTGCTTTTGCATCAAGAGCCAAATAACTAGTGAATGTGTCGAGGAATCCGGTATGTTTCTCCATTGCCGCCTGTTGAAAAGCACCGACTATTTTTTCAACCTGACCGGAAGATTCAGTGCGTTGTTCATTCAACCTCGGAATGCCATTGATTAATATTATTGAACAGCGGCCTCCGGTCTTGCTTCTTATTTTGTCAATAAATTTCTCGATCTTAAACTTAAATACAGCTTCGTTAAAACCGCTTTGGTCTGTAACGGATTTGCAGTCATTTGCACCAAAAAGCATACATACGACATCCGGTTCCGGCATTTCTCTGAGTGATCTCGGCAACACAATGGAGCCGCATCTCACTGAATGTCCTCCGACAGCCATGTTTTTTACCTCAATGGCTGTTTTGAAATCCTTTTTCAGTTTCTCCGCGCAATAGAAGGCATAGTTTTGTTCCCCGCCTTGATCAGTTATCGAATCACCGATTAAAAGCACATTTACTTTCTTGCCGTCTGCTATTTTACGGCAAACCGTTGTGATGCCCTCTTCAAATTTACCAGACGGCGTCTTCGTGTCATAGATAAGCTTTATGTTCCTGATCTGCAAAGAATAATCAGGTGTGAAGTATTTATAGTTTTTCATCCCCATTCCAAAAGCCAGATAAGATATTGCGCCAGGCGCGGCATTGACCGTGTCCTTGGTCATAAGGCAGAGATCCCATGCCATCTCATTCTGTTCGAAATCACTCCAATTTAATTTCTCCTCATGCCACTGGACGTCATCCAAAGGAAAGATGGCTTCATAGCCGTTCTTATATTGAGCCGGATTGCCGGGAAGAAGAAAGACGCTTGCGAACGATTTAGAACCATCGCCTAGTACCTCAAAAGATAATCCAGTCGCCTTAATATCTGCGACTTTGAAAGGCATAAATCCATAGGAAACGCTTCTTCCATTCTCCCGTAAGATATTCTGATAATTTTTGTCTGATTTGTCTGGCAGGGGCTTCGGCGTCGCAACCGATTTTATGGAGACAGCGTCTTCAATGGGGTCGTAAACCGAGGAGAACTTGACATTCCCCGCACACACATAAGGTCTTATTTTTTCCATTTGTTGTGAAAGCCAGGTGGATTTGTCTTTGATTTCCGACACCTGATTTTTTTGTGCGCACAGTGTCGCAGGAGTTGCCGACGGAAGTGTGTTTTCTCCCGCAACTGCAACTGCAATTGTGTTTATTACCACTAAACCAGTCGCCATAATTTCTTTTAGCAACATCATCTTTAACCCTTTGTGTTTGTGTTAAATAATACCGATATGACGCTGGTCATTCAACTCCTTTTATGTAGAGCAACCTTAGATCGCTTTTTGGGACATCCAATTCAACGAATCCGTTTTTGACCGTCACGGGTTTATTGTCGCGGATATCTTTTACAGCATCAATGGCGCTAAACGGAGTTTTGATCAGTGTTGTTTCCGATGCATTCAAATAATTGCCTACCAGCAAGAGCATCTCCTGTCCACGACGGATGCCGGAATAGAGCATCTCCTTATTACTGCCGGAAAGCTCCAGGACATCGCCATCCATGATCAGATCTTCATACGGACGGATCGCCGCCAGCGCCTTGGCGTGATAATAATATCCCAGAGGCGCCTGGGCAAAATCGCTATAGGCGAAGTAGGTGATGCCGCGACTCCCATTGAGTAACGCTTCAAGCACCATCTGTTCGATTTTGTAGGATTCGAATTTGCCGAATGTTCCTGCGGTGAGCCACGGAATGATATCTTTTTTCTTCAGCAGCAGATAGTTCCGTTTTATGTTGTCGTGGACTACGGCCGCCTGCCCGGCGACATAAAGGCTCGGCATGGCGATATTGAGGTAATCGGGATATATCCGGAAAAAGTTCTCCCCAAAAGCAAAACGATCAATGGGTTGCCGATGATAACCGCCAATAGGCGGCATTTCTTTTTTTCCGGCAGTAACAGCACCGCGATAAATCGCATCGCGGATGTTTTTGTTCAATTCAGTTTTGCATTCGAGCAGGAACTCTTTAACGTCCTTACCTTGTTTTTCCGCCGCCGCCTTGCAATTCAGGCATTTCTCCCCATTTCTCTCGAATAGTTCCATATCGTTAAAGACAATGTCCGGCGCGGAAATCCGGGCGCACTCGGCAATGCGGTTCATTTCCTCCTTATAATATTTCCCACGGTAAGACGGGCAGGGATCATTGGGCAAGGTATTTGCCGCTTGCCCGGGGACATCGCAGAATACTTCACTGCCCGGCTTATGGCCGCGTACCATCTCGTGCATCGGGGAATCGACCATGATGACCTTGAACCCTTTGTTGAGGGCGGCATCGAGAAAATTAATTTTTTCAGTAAACCACTTCGGGTTCTGTTTGTACTCCTGAGTGCGGACCGAATAACAGGGGAATGAGTTAACAGCATTGAATCCGAGTCTGCGCCAGTTTTCAAAGTAATCCGGCCAAGCTAGTGCGTACACCTCGGCCATCCAGCCGAGGCTGACGTGCAGCCGCTTGAACGGTTCAGGGATCACGGGGAGTTCCCAGTGGGCATCGATCGGGGTTTCGGTCACAAAATGATCCACCCCGCCGATCCGAGCATAAACCCGTAGCGGAATGCTGAATTCTTTTCGGTTGGCCCGGAAGAATACTGGAGTCGGATAAAAACCGCTGCCTCTATTCTCCATCGGCAGCAAAGCTCGCTTGTAACTGTTCCTGTTGACCGTGACGGGCTCCATTGTGATTTTTGGCGAAACTATTTCAAGTCCCTCGGGCAGCTCCAGAACCATCTGGACTTCGGAAACCGGATGCTTCTTCTGCTCGTCGCCCGGGCGCATATCATCGAGGACGAATGTATGCGGGACCAGCACGTTATTGATGACATTTACTACGCCGTCGCGGGCGCTGATCGTCATGCCGGAAAGAGGGATTTCACGGCCCTTGCCACGGTAGGCGACATTGAATGATGCAGTTCGTTCATCAGCTTTTATCACGGACAGTTCATCGGCGTAGAGAGTGGCATTGGGCGGCACCATCTTCAGGATGATGTAACGCGCATCGGCCTGGATGGAAAGATCGAATGGATACATATATGTCGAACAGTCAGTTTCACCATTTTCTTCAAGGTAGTAATACTTCTTGAAATCGCTTTGCGTTTGCTCCGCCGGTGTGACTTTGCTCATTGACGCGGCAGTGTAATAGGTCTTGCCGTCCTTAGAAACGTATACATCGAATTGGTTCGGGAACTTCATGCGTGCAGATCCGCCAGCGCCGCCGAGCAGGCGGATAACCAGCCGGTCAACGGGCTGTTCACTACCCAGATCGATTCTGACGAGTACCGCTCCATTGATCCACGCCCAGCCGACGGCATTACGATCCCACCAGATCAAATCGTCCAATGAAGTCGAAAGTTTGCCGTCCGTCAGGTCGGTGACATCCTTGGCGTCTTTGGTCAGTGTGTAATCCGCCTCCGGCATGAGCAGCAAGGTCTTTCCCAAGGCAAGGTTTGTGCCTTGCGTACGCTCATACCAGAGATTGCGGTTGATGACCGTCTCGGGCGAAGATGCCGGCGACTGTTTGGAATCAATGCGGTACTTGCTCTCAATCGAAACCTGAAATGGCATGGTAAAAATCGAATTGAACTTCGATGCCACGACCGCGACGATCAGTTTCTCTTTTTGGGGGATTGTTTTAAAACTCATGGATTTGTCGTTGATCACGATGCTGGCGCTGTAAATACCGTCACCGGCTTTTTCGTCACCGTTCTTGCCTTCATCGTTCAGTTCAATTTCCGGGAGACCATTAAAGCGATAATCGAAAAGCTTGAAATCTTGGTTCACCAAACAGTGAACCTTCGAATTTGTTCCGGCATTCGGCGAACCATAATAACGGAATAAAAGCGTATCGCTAATTCCAATCGGTTCATTGCGTCGCGCTTCGCGAGGGCGTGCTTCAACTGTCAACCCAACCTCGGGCTGTGCGCAAAGTCGTAATTCCGCATAATCCATCCAAGAGCCGGGGCCCCTTTCCGGGAAGATATTTTTCTGTGAAAATGACAGCTCAAGTTTCTCCATGTTTTCAGGCAATTGAAAGGTGTTCCATCCCGAAAAGAGCGATTGTTTGAATCCCCCCTTCAGTTCAACGCACGGATGGATCAACATGTTTTCGATATGGGCGACTTTGACCTGCAGATATCGAGTTGCCGGTGGTCTGTTCATGGCAAGGGAAAATTTCCCTTCCATGGCCCCCTTACTCGCGCGGGTGCGCAACTTGCCATCTATTTTTTCGTGATCAATATTTTCAAATTTCCAGTCTTGTTCCTGATAGTCTTTAAAGTTGATTTCGGCACCATTGCCGACCAGGATGAAACCGCACAGCAGGATCAGAGAGAGTATGCTTCTTTTCATGAGATATAATCCTTGAACTTAACCGGCTGCGCCGGGACTTTTTTTGTAATGTAGCGCGGGCATTCCTGCCGGCGAAATGTCAGACAGGAATGTCTGACCTACATTAATTAAATACAAATTCCTATACGATTAAATTATTGGTTTTATGTAATTTCGTAATCACGGCAAGTTTATCTTGCCCTCATTAAGCGCAGTATTGAAGCTTACCGGACGCATCTGCTGGTAGGTTTTGCTTTCCACGTGACCATCAAGAAAACCGATATTACCTGGGCCGGTCGAATTTTGGGAAGCAGTCATATTATTGAGGATTGGAATGCGTCCTCCGTGACGATAGGCAACCCACCAAATGCCATCGCTGTCATAAGCCGCGGTACGGTTATTATCAACAAAATGAACCGCAATAGATGGTTTGCGCACGCAAGCACGCCGGCGATAAAAACGGTTAGTACCGGACGCGCCGTCGTTAGAGCCGGTGAGTAAAACGTTTTGAGCAAAATGACCATATTGGAATGCTATGGGGGACGTGCCGAATGGTTTCAGGGTTTCTGCTGGACAGGTAAAATATTTTGCTTTTCCTATCTCCGCTTTAGCGTCTTTTACGGTTGTCACGTAATTCATTAACTGATGTAACCAGTTAAATGACCCGGTTACCCGATACGCAATGCACAGCCAATCGTTATTTGCGTCTGAATAGCCCTGCTGTGCATATGCAATCTGCTTCATGTTGCTCATACATGCTGTTCTGTATGCGCTCTGACGAGCTCTGTTCAGCGCAGGTAGCAGCATTGAAGCCAAAATTGCGATGATCGCGATCACAACGAGGAGTTCTACAAGTGTGAATTTCAACTTTCGATCTTTCATAATGCATCCTTTGGGTTTATGTTGTTAAAACTTTAATATTTCGTTTTATTTATGGCTAATTTGTATTCATTAAACAATTGTTGTCCTGTCTGGATTCATCTTTAAGCAAACCGCCGCTCTAATTCTTTAGTGGTCTGTCCCTGCTTGAAATGGAAAGGAAGCAGTTCCTGAATCGGGCCTGCTTCCGGATTCTCGATCATATTTGTTAAAATCTCAATCGCGCGTTGTACCTTGCGAATATAGGGATAGCCGATGGTTGAATAGGCAGGGGTTTCCTCGAGGTGTTTTTCCGATCCTGAAGGATATACCAGAAAAGAAACATCCTCCGGTATTTTACAGCCTGAATTCAGCAGTGCGTTATATGCGCTGGAGGCGGTAAAGAGGGACATGACAAGTATTGCGTCAGGCGCATCTTTGAGTTTCATTAGATAACTGACGGCTTCTTTGCCCAGTTCAAGATAGGCATTGTCCCCATATTTATTGAAATAATCCATATAATCTTTTTCCGCATACCATAGTTTTCCATCAAAAGCGCTGATTCTGTTCATACAATTTTTATATACAGCCTTTATACCCTGATGATGTCCTTGTAAGCCCCATTTAAAACTAATAAGCGCAATTCTTTTTCTGCCCTGCGCGGCTAAAATATTCATGGCTTTTTCTATAGCCGCCTCGTTATCAAAATCCACCCAGCTGACACCGGGGATGTCGAACATCTGGTTTACCGAGACAAACTGTTTGCCTGACTGTCTGAGACTGATAACCAGTTCAGTGGTGAGAGTCGTATAATTCAAAACAAAACCGTCCACAGGCAAATTACTAATGAAAGATATTCCGTTTTTTGAGTTGGGATTGTTATATTCAATTGCAACATGTTCATAACCGTTCTTTTCGCAGTGCCGGACAATGCTGTTTTTCTCTTCCGGCGAAAAAAATCTTTCCATAGTGTCAAGGAGGCCTATTCTTTTATAGATCTTTCGTGCTGATTCTGTTACAAAAGTTCCCCTGGTGCCGTTTATGGTCAGCATCCCTCTGTCTTCAAGCAGTCTTACGGCTTTGGAAACCGTGGCCGGGTTAACGCCGAACTCTTTGCTTAATTTGCCTACGCCAGGCAGTCGCCCGGAAATTTTTCTTCCGGAAATATAGTCTTCAAGCTTTCTGCTCACATCATGATAAATGCTTTGAATCATAGCTGATTATAACTCACTATTTTAAACTATGTTACATGCTATGTTATACAGTATAATAGCTATGTTACATCGCTGTCAATAGCAAAAGTCATGAAAATAGCAAAAAAACGGAAAAAAATTTATCAATTGAAAAGCATAGGAGCTGTCAAGAAATAAACTTGATCGTATACGAATTTGTATTTTAACAGGGATATACATGATAAGAAATAACCTTTCACCATGAAGAACTTAGCGCGGCATAGCCGCAACCAAAAGGTTTAACAGGGATGGACAGGATATGCAGGATAAGAAAAGGCAGCTTCATCCCGCAGGCGCGGGAGCATGAAGTTAAACCCGGGAACGCCGCTCTCCGCAGCGGCTTTATGCATTTCGCCTTTGGCGACTAATCCCGCGACTGCGGGACCGTTGGATCACGCCCGGCGGGCCGCCGGTGGCATGTTGCGAGAAACAATCTTTTGTTTGCAGGGTACCC
>CAIPAT010000343.1 GCA_903863035.1 uncultured Lentisphaeria bacterium | reverse complement strand
TTAAGCAGGCCAGTTTCGCCGAAACTGGCTCATGAGGCGGTTTTGGCAAAACCGCCCTACTTTGACGACTCCTCCTGCATAAGGACTGTCTCCCGCGAATGCGGGAAGGGTGAGAGGTGTCCTGAATGGGTAAATAAAGTTCTAAAATTCTAAAGTTCTAGAGTTCTAAAGTTGTGAAAACAGAATGCAGGAGCCTGTCCAGAATGTCCAGAATGGGTGTAACTATTGAAAATTAAAAATGGAAAACGTTACGTTCAACGACTCTCTAAAGTCTCCGGATGACTGTCCAAAATGTAACTGGTGACTGGTGAATAGTGACTGGTGAATAGTAAATGGTGACTGGTGAATAGTGACTGGTGAATAGTAAATGGTGACTGGTGAATAGTGACTGGTGACTGGTGACTGGTGACTGGTGACTGGTGAATGGCGGGAACAAATGGAAAATAGTCTCTGCTCAACGGCACTCTAAAATCTCCGGGTTATTGGAATATTCTCGACAGGTTCCAGCTCAATGGGTGTCCAACATGTCCAAAATTACAAAAATGGAATTTATTGATGAAAAAATTAACTGGTTGTTAAACAGGGTTAAAACAGTCCCGCACAATGGGTGTCCATAATGTCCATAATGTCATGGATGAGAATGGGAATTCAAGTATTTATCTGTATCCTGGTGTCACCGCGGTTAAAAAGGGCTCTGCGTCTTATATTTGCGAAAACAATTACGCATTTTTTATTAAATATCATTGAATTTTTATTAATTATGCTGTAAAATATTTTGCGTAAACGTTTTCTCTAATAATTTAAAAATTAAAGTTATGACGAATCGTAAGAAAATCACAATCAAGGAATTTGCGGAAAAACTTGGCGTGTCTATCGCCACGGTATCGCGGGCGTTCAGCGACAAAGGGCGCATCAGCGATAAAACCCGCCGGGAAATTATTGCCAAGGCACAGGAATACGGTTATCGCGCCAATATTCACGCCCGCAATCTGATTTCCAGAAGCAATAATACGATCGCATTGTTTTTCCCCGCTATCGGTCATGAAGAGCCTGACTACTTTATTACAGAGATCATGCTGGGCATCAACGAAACCCTGGCCCAATACCGGAAAATACTTCAAATACATCCATTCCCTTTCGACGCATCCGAGCAGGAACTGGAACTATACAGGGATTATATTCTAAATGGCAGTTTTGAAGGCATAATAGTCGTTGCCGGAGCCATAGGTTCCAACCGCCTGGTCAGTACCGCCCAGTCAGGCAACATTCCTTATGCCGTTATCGGACATATGGGCGGAGTCAGCGAGAATTCCGTATTGTTTGATAACGAATACGGCGCATTTCTGGCAGGAAAATATTTCAAAGACACCGGGCGGCAACACCCGGCTTATGTCGGCGGGCACCTGGACAAACGTAAAAAACGGGGCTTCCGGGAAGGATTCGGGGCAAACGGCAATAAGGTGGCGTTTGTTGAAGGCGGCAACAGTTTCCGCCACGGGGGAATGGCTCTGGAGAATCTGCAAAAGACACATCCTGAGGTTGATTGCGTACTATGCGCCAATGATGTTCTGGCCATCGGTTTCATCAAGGCGGCATTGACAAAAAACATCAAAGTTCCGCAGGAGATAGCCGTCATCGGATTTGACGACATTAAGCCGTCGCGCTATTTTACCCCTGCCCTCTCGTCTGTATCTTTGAAACTGTTCGAACTTGGAGAATGTGCGGTTAAAATCCTTATGCAAGTAATTGAAGAAGAGAAACCTGTTAATTCAGAAACAATTGAATGTGATCTGATTCTCAGGCAGTCTTCATAAAAATAAAAAAGGTATTTGAGAGTATGAAAAAAGTAAAATTGATTATCGCAGGGGCCGGCTCCCGCGGCACAGGTTACGCGGAATTCGCCAAGGCCTATCCGGACCGTCTTGAGATCGTCGGCGTTGCCGAACCGAGAGATTTTTACAGGAATGAGCTGGTCAATAAATTTAACATTCCGGAAAAGAATGTTTACACCGACTGGCAGGACATGGTAAAGAGGGAAAAATTTGCTGACGGCGTAATTATCGCCACTCAGGACAATATGCATACAGAGCCTGCGATAAAGTTTGCGAAAAAAGGCTATCATATAATGCTGGAAAAGCCGATGGCCCCCAGTGCCGGAGAATGCAAAAGGATTGTTGCCGCCGCACAGAAGAACGGTATAATTTTTGCTGTATGCCATGTTCTGCGTTATACCAGCTATACTAAAAGACTTAAACAGGCGCTGGATTCCGGAGTTATCGGCGACATTGTCAGCATGCAGCATATCGAGGAAGTCGGGTGGTGGCATCAGGCACACTCATTTGTGCGCGGCAACTGGCGGAATGAAAAAGAATCTTCATCCATGCTGCTGGCAAAGTCCTGCCATGATGTTGACTGGATCAGTTATATCATGGGACAGAAATGCAAAGCGGTTTCTTCATTCGGTTCCCTGAAACATTTCCGCAAAGAAGAACAGCCTGAGGGCGCGGCATCAAGGTGTCTTGATTGCGGTTGCGAACCGACATGTCCATATTCGGCAATTAAAATTTATATCAACGACAGACTGGAAAAGGGACAGACAGGCTGGCCGGTAAATGTCTTAACTCCTGTTGTGAATAAGGAAAACATATTAAAAGCGCTGCGGGAAGGCCCCTACGGGCGCTGCGTATATGAATGCGACAACGATGTAGTGGACAATCAAGTCGTCAATATGCTTTTCGAGGGAGGCCGCACCGTCGCTTTCACCATGACCGCCTTTGCACAAGGCGGCAGAAAGACTAGGATTTTCGGTACCAGAGGTGAAATTAACGGCAACGGCTCTGAAATCACAATATTCAATTTCCTTACACAAAAGACCGAAATTGTGGATACCAATGCTTCCGACGGCTCAATCCTGGGGGGACACGGCGGCGGCGACGGCGGACTTATGGAAAGCTTTGTCACAGCCCTTGCTACCGATGATGCTTCGCAGATTCTTTCCGGGCCGGATGCGACACTTGAAAGCCATCTCATGGTCTTTGCAGCGGAAAAATCCAGAAAAGAAGGCAAAGTTATCACCTTATAATAAGCCATAATTCAAATAAAACAACAAAATATAATCAGAAGGAGTTTGAGAAAAATGAAACCAACATTGCTGGTACTGGCGGCAGGCATGGGCAGCCGTTATGGCGGACTGAAACAACTTGACCAGGTGGGACCGTCCGGAGAAACCATCATCGACTATTCAATTTATGATGCGATCAGGGCCGGATTCGGCAAAATCGTATTTATCATCCGCCATGATATAGAAGCGCCATTCAAAGAAAGCATCGGCAAACGCTATGAAGGCAAAATTGCGATTGAATATGCGTTTCAGGAATTGAACAAGCTGCCGGCCGGTTTCAGTGTTCCTCCGCAGCGCCAGAAACCCTGGGGGACCGGCCATGCCGTGTTATGCGCCAGAGATGTCATTCACGAACCGTTTGCGGTAATCAACGCCGACGACTTCTATGGCGCCAGCGGTTATCAACTGCTCGCCGATTATCTGAAGCAGGCTAAAGACGGGAGCAAAGCCGATTACTGCATGTGCGGATTCATTCTGCGCAACACGCTTTCCGACAACGGCACGGTTTCCAGAGGCATCTGTAAAATCAACAGCGGTTCTCTTGCCTCGGTTACTGAAATGACTAAAATCGAGCGCAACGGCAGCGCCGCCAGAAATATCGAGGACGGAGCGCAATGCGACCTGACCGGTGATGAAATTGCTTCAATGAACATGTGGGGCTTTACGCCGTCTCTGTTCGGCCATCTGGAGAGGCTGTTCATCGAATTTCTGAAAGCCGGCGGACAGAAAGAGAAGTCCGAATTTTACATCCCGTCCGTAGCGGATACCCTCATCAAAGAAGGCAAAGCTGAAGTAAAAGTAATGGAAAGCCGTGATTCATGGTTCGGCATTACTTACCGCGAAGACAAAGAGATAGTAGTTAACAGTATCCTGGCTCTTGTCGCAAAAGGCGTTTATCCGAATAAATTATTTTAATGGTGAAAAAAATGAAACATGCCGCATTGAAACATGACATAAAAACGATCAGCGAATCATTTGAAATTTACGGAGACTATATTAGTGCCGAACCCTATGGTTCCGGCCATATCAACGACACCTACAGCGCCTCATTCAATCAGGGCGGAACTCCAATCAACTATATTTTTCAGCGGATAAATCACAATATCTTCAAGAATCCCCCTGCCCTGATGGAAAATATCGAACGCGTCACCACCCATATTTTCAATAAAATCAAAGGCAGCGCTGACGCCACGCGCCACACGCTGGTAATCATCAGCTCCAAAGACTGTAAGGCTTTTCATCAGGACGCTGACGGCAATTTCTGGCGTGTATACGTATTTATCGAAAAAGCAAAGACTTACGATGTAATTGAAAGAGAAACACAGGCCTACCAGGCGGCAAAAGCTTTCGGCGAATTCCAGAAAGACCTGGTTGATCTGCCCGGAGCCAGACTGCATGAGACGATTCCTGACTTTCACAACACCCCGAAACGTTTCGAAGCGCTTGAAAAAGCAATTGCCTCTGACATTGCCGGGCGCGTCAAACTGGCCGGCCAGGAAATAGACTTCGTGCTGAAACGCAAAAACGATGCCTCCCTGCTGCTCAATCTCAACGCTCAAGGCGCAATTCCCGAACGCATCACTCATAATGACACTAAATTGAACAATGTCATGCTGGACGACAAGACCGGCGAAGGCGTATGTGTTATTGATCTGGACACCGTCATGCCGGGCTTAGTTCACTACGACTTCGGCGACATGGTCAGAACCAGCACCAGCCCGGCGGCCGAAGATGAAAAAGATGTTTCAAAAGTAAAGATGCAGTTCAATATGTTCGAAGCCCTGCTGCGCGGCTATCTTACCTCCGCCAGGGATTTTTTAAATCCGGTAGAAATGGAATATCTGCCGTTTGCCGGCAAACTCATCACCATGGAAATCGGCGTAAGATTCCTTACCGATTTTCTGTCCGGCGATGTTTACTTCAAAGTTCACCGCGAAGGCCATAACCTTGACCGCTGCCGCACACAGTTCGCGCTGGTCGCTTCCATCGAGAAGCAGATGGACCAAATGATGCAACTGCTCAAAACTATCAAATAACTTAAAATAAGGGTTTTAGAATAATGAAAAAATTAAGAATAGGCATTATCGGTACCTGTCGCAGAGGCAGCCTGGGCGACCGTTATCTCACTCCGGAAGACAATGTGGAAATTATAGCCGGAGCGGATATTTCAACCCACCAGCTCGACCGGTTCAAAGCCAGAATTCAGGAGAACCTGAAAAACACTCCGAATTGCTACCTTGACTATCGTGAAATGATCGAGAAAGAAAAACTGGACGGTGTTTTTGTGACCTCCCCTGATTTCTGTCACGAAGAACAGGCGGTTTTCGCGCTTGAGCATGGTATCGGGGTTTATCTGGAAAAACCGATTGCCATTACAGTTGAGGGAGCCGACCGCATCCTGCGCGCCGGATATGAAAACAAAGCCAAACTGGTGCTCGGTCATAACATGCGCTACATGTCATTTGTGCTTAAAATGAAAGAACTCATTGACAGCGGCGTCATCGGCCAGGTCAAAGCCATCTGGTGCCGCCACTTCATCAGTTACGGCGGCGATGCTTATTTTCATGACTGGCACGCCGACCGCAAATGCGCCAACAGCCTGCTGCTGCAGAAAGGCGCACATGACATTGATGTCATTCACTGGCTGGCCGGCTCCTACACCAGAAGGGTCAACGGCATGGGCGGACTGACCGTTTACGGCGACCTGCCCAAACGTGAAAAAAATCCGGAAGTACCGGTTGAAACAACGTTCAACACCTCCAACTGGCCGCCGCTGGAGCAGAAAGGCTTCAACCCGGTGGTTGATGTGGAAGACCTCAATATGATCAACATGCAGCTGGCCAACGGCGTTTTCGCCACCTACATGCAATGCCATTACACCCCTGATTCCTGCCGCAATTACACTGTTATCGGCACTAAAGGCCGGCTGGAGAATTACGGCGACCATCATGAAGACACAACCATTGAGCTGTGGGATGACAGGAGAATTGATGCGTTCAGGCTTAACGGCGACGCCACCTTCCGGACACCGCCCGGCAAAGGCGGTCACGGCGGCTCAGATCCGGCCATCGTCAGAAGTTTCTTCTCGGTGCTGCGCGGTGAAGGCAAACCGAATTCATCACCCCAGGCGGCACGCTACAGTGTCGCCACCGGCTGCCTCGGTGCTGAATCCATCCGGAACGGCGGAATCCCTTTTGATGTGCCAAAATTAGCAAATTACCTTGAAGAATACGATTACAGCAGTTAAATTACTTTTTTACAAATATCGGAATTAAGTTCCCGGCCGCCAATCAGGTGGAAAACATATTAAAGAAGGTTAATGAAATGAAAGTCTTAATTACCGGCGGCGCCGGATTTATCGGAAGTCACCTGGTAGAACATTTCCAGGGAAAAGCCGAAGTAAGAGTGCTGGATAACCTCCGCTCAGGATACCGCAAAAACCTTGACGGGTTCAAGGTTGAGTTCATTGAAGGCGACATCCTCGACCGGAACGCGGTAAAAGAAGCGGTAAAAGGCATTGATTATATTTTCCATCTGGCGGCAATGATCAGCGTTCCGGAATCAATGTTCAAACCCATTGAATGTGTGGATATTAACGTCAAAGGGTTGCTCATAGTGCTGGAAGAAGCCGCAGCCGCCGGAGTCAAAAAGCTCTGTTTCAGCACCAGCGCCGCAATTTACGGTGACAATCCGGTCGTGCCTAAACGGGAGGAAATGCTGCCTGAACCCAAAAGCCCGTATGCTATAACTAAACTTGACGGAGAATACTACTGCAATATGTTCACCAAGGAAGGCAAGCTGCAAACCGCATGCATGCGGTACTTTAACGTCTTCGGCCCGCGTCAGGACCCGAAAAGTGCCTATGCCGCCGCCGTGCCCATTTTTACCGCGAAAGCCGTGGCCAATGAGAAAATCACCATTTTCGGAGACGGCGATCAGACTCGCGATTTTATCTATGTAAAAGATATTGTCGCCGCAAATGTATTCATGGCGGAAAATGACTTTACCGGGGTTTACAATGTTGCTTACGGTAAGAAGATCACGATTAACGATCTTGTTGAAAAAATCAAAACAATCACCGGTTCCTCTTCCGAAGTGGCGCATCTCCCGGAACGGGCCGGAGACGTGAAGCATTCAATGGCCGCAGTTGACAAACTGCATACTACCGGCTTCAGACCCGGGAACGATTTCGATCAGGGGCTGACCGCAACTGTTGAATATTTTAGATCACTCAAAAAAGTCAACTAATAAGGTGGCATCATGGAAGTAATCATCAGAGACGACGCCCGTGCCGCAGTCAATCTGACGGCCCGGCTGATTGCGGAAGCAATGCGCAAGAAGCTCAGTACTGTCCTTGGACTGGCGACCGGCAGAACGATGGAAGACGTCTATGCCGAACTGGTCAGATTGCATCTGGAAGAAAATCTGGATTTTTCCCTGGCGAAAACGTTCAACCTTGACGAATATATCGGTTTGCCGCCTGAGAACAAAAATTCATATCGCTATTATATGAATTATCACCTGTTCAAGAAAGTCAATATTGACATCAGAAATACTCATCTGCCCAACGGAATTGCCGAAAATATTGAATTGGAGTGCGAAAATTATGAAAAGCAGATTGCCGAATGCGGGGGGATTGATCTTCAGCTGCTGGGTATCGGACGCGACGGCCACATCGGATTCAATGAACCATTGTCGGCATTGCGGTCACGCACCCGCTCAAAGTCGCTCACGCCAGTGACTTTCTCCCAGAATTCACCCCTGTTCGACAGCCCCGAAGACATGCCCAAACGTGCAATCACCATGGGCGTTGGAACTGTTCTCGAATCCAAACGAGTGGTTATGCTGGTAGTCGGCGAAGAGAAATCAAATATTCTTGCCAAAGCGGTTGAAGGACCGGTTACATCAATGATTTCCGCGACCGCACTGCAATTACATCCGCGCTGCACGGTTATCGTTGACGAAGCCGCCGCTTCCAAATTGAAAGAGAAAGACTATTATCACTGGATATTTAATAACGAGCCGGACTGGGATCCATACCGCTAATCCCATTTTTCATCCGCCTTCCGCATCGCAGACAACTGCCATGCGGCTTTTTTATGTCAAAAAAACAAAAAAATCAAAAAATATTAACTCAATTAATATAGTTCTATTTGCAGTCAATAAGATAGTATATCAAAAAAATTATTTTGTCCGCTGCAATAGTAATTTGTTCAAACCGTGTCGTTTCAGCAACCGGTAAACAGTTGAATCTGAAACACTGCGTCCCAGCGCTCCTTCGTAAGCCTGGCGAATTTCAAAGATTTCGATTACCCTTTCCAGGCGCGCCTTCCTCAAAAACGGCTGCATTAACTTTTTCTCCTCGAATACATCCATATTCGCATTCCGTCTGCCGCCCTTCGCCGCAGTTCTGAACATTCCAGCGCCTTCGCTGCGATATCTGGAATGAATGCGCCAAATACTGGCTTTATGAAGGCCGATGGCTTTACTTATCTCCGTAGCCCCGAGTCCAAACAGCATCCGCAGCCAGACAGCTTGAACCCGCTGGTATTCTTCTACCGTTACAGCTTCACGCAATGCCTCTTCAACCTCACGCCGCTGCAATTCCGTATATTTAAATTTTGTATTCACAATGTCCTCTCCTGCCTAAAACTTACTGTAATATAATAACCTGTTGAATGCAAATATCCATCTATTATTTTTAATTTTAAAATTAATGGAAGTTATCTATTAAAGAATAATTATTTTCGGCTCTTGCAAAAAAGTTTTCAGCACGTATTTTTATATTATGCATTAAGTATGTTATTTAACATTTAACTCCTTAAAAACAAACTAAAAGAAAGGATGAATCATGCAAGTACCATTTTACGGACACCAACGCCAGTATCTGAGCATCAAGAAAGAAATTGATGACAATATCCAGGAAGTAATCATGAGTGGCGGATATGTACTCGGACCGATGCTGAAAAAATTCGAAGGCGAACTCTCAGCTTATTCCGGCATGAAACACGCTATCGGCGTCGGCAACGGCACAGATGCGCTGTGGCTGGTCATGATGGCCCTGGGCTTGAAAGCCGGCGATGAACTGATCACCAACGCCAACACATTCTTTGCCACCGCTGAAGCCATATGGGTTGTCGGCTGCAAAGCCGTTCTCGTTGATTGCGATCCGCTGACCAACTGTATCGATCCGAAGGCTGTCGAAGCCGCAATCACCCCGAAAACCAAAGCGATTGTTCCCGTACATCTTTACGGACAGTGCGCCCCGATGCGCGAAATCAGTGCTATCGCCAAGAAACATAATCTCTTTGTTATTGAAGACAACGCCCAGGCAATTGACGCCGCAGGCGACGACTTCAAAATCGGCGAACTCTCCGATGCGGTCTGCACCAGCTTCATCATCCAGAAAAACCTCGGAACTTTCGGCGACGCCGGCGCGGTCTTCACCAATAACGACAAGATCAATTCCGAAGTCCGCAGACTGCGCAACCACGGATCAACCGCCCGTAACGTTCACAGCTTCGGTTTCAACAGCCGCCTGGACGACATCCACGCCGGCATCCTGAGCGCCAAGCTGAAACACATTACCGCCTGGTCCGATCAGCGCATCGCGCTGGCCAAGCGCTACACCGCCGGTCTGCAGGGTGCCAAGAGTTTCACTCTGCCCTACGTCCGTCCCGGCTACCGTCACGTTTTCCACCTGTACGTTATCGAAGTCAAAGACATCAGCAAGCGAGAAGCTTTCCTGAAGTTCTTGAACGACAATGGAGTTGACGCCAAAACTCACTACTCCATCGCGATTCATCAGCAGGCCGGTTATCCCTGGGGCAAAGACGCGGAAATCCGCGGCAGCCTGAAGAATGCCGAATACAATGCGGCAGCCTGTATCTCCCTGCCGATGTTCCCCGAACTGACCACTGATGAAGTTGATTACTGCATCGCCAAAGTCCTCGAATGGGACAAGGCCAACAGCTAATTCAGCATAGATGTTAATTGAACGGGGCATCTGCCCCGTTTTTTTTACCCTTAAATTCAATACTGACAGGAGGATTTAAACATGGCTAAATGCAAAGTAATGGTTGTCGGAACCGGCAAGCGCGGCAAGCACCACGCCGCGGCATTCAAGGCCAATCCCGATTTCGAAGTTGTCGGCCTCTGTGATATTAATATGGACATGCTCAACGCTGCAGCCGACACTCTCGGTTTGCAGAACGTTGCCAAAGGCACCGATGCCGCCAAAATGGCCAATGAACTGAAACCCGATGTATTCTGTTTCTGCACTATGCCGAAAATCCGTTTCGACATGGTCAAGATCGCAGTTGATTGCGGTGCCAAACTAGTCGCTTTCGAAAAGCCAATCGGCGAAAACATGCACGAAGCAATCAAAGTTAAACAACTCATTGACCAGTCCGGCATTAAGGCCGTCGTCAGCCACCAGCACCGTTACGGGGTTCACTATCAGAAGGTCAAAGAAATTGCCGCCAGCGGCAAACTCGGACGCCCCCAGATGGTCTATGCCTCTGCTACCGGCTGGATGGCGCACATGATGAGCCATATGATCGACTATATGAGCTGGTACAATGAATATGCTGATATCCAGTGGGTCATGGGTCAGGCCGCCGGCAAAGGCAAGATGAATGATAATCATCCATCCCCCGACTTTATCGTCGGTGTCATTCAGTATGCCAACGGCGTCCGCGGATACGTCGAATGCGGCGCAGGTGCGCCGGATCAGCCGGAAGTCGAGAAATGGTGGGGCAAAAACCGGATCGGCATTCAGGGAACTGAAGGCTTCGCCGAAGTCCTGACCAACGGCGGATGGCGCGCAGTCACCAGCGATGGTGTTCAAAGCGGCCCCGGCGCCATGAACTACGATCTGGATATGCCGCACTACATCAGCGATATCGCAGTCTGGCTCAAGGATAACTCCAAGCCCCATGAATGTTGTTTTGCCAATGCTTACAAAGGCTTTGAAGCCATGATGGGCATCATGCGTTCCGCCGCCAATGGCGGTCAAGTTGCCATGCCCCTTGCCGACGGTCCTAACGAACTGGAACTCCTGAGAGCCAATCTTCCGGATGTTCCAGTTATCGCCAACCCCGTCAATGTCAAAGAATTTCTGGGTTGACAAAACTCTGAATTTTAAATAATTATGCCGGAGCTTTTCGCAAGAAAACTCCGGCATCTTTTTATTTACCTACCGCGCCGATTTCTTTGCGATAACGTTTAGGGGAGAACCCCATGATTGACTTGAAGCGGCGGCTGAAATGATATTGGTCGACGTAACCCAGTTCGGCGGCAACGGCGGCAACGCTCAATTCACTGCCGGTCAGCATTTCGGCGGCTTTCTGCAATTTCAGGCGGTCAAGATAGATTTTCGGCAGCATTCCTGTCTGCTTTTCAAAAATCCGGCGGAACTGGTCGTCACTGAGTCCGCAGAAGTCGGCCATTTCCTCGACGGTCCACCAGCGATGAATCTGCTGCTTCATCGTCTCGATCAGCTTATCCACCAGCGGCGAATCTTTCCTGCTCATGGCTTTATTCTCATTGTAGATATCAAACAACAGCCGCTGGAGTGCAAAATTTGCATTGAGCTGGGAATCTGCGGCCGGGTCGGCGGCCAGCTTCATGACCGGCAGCAGGCGGCGGCCTTTGCCCATCTCAAAAATTCCATCTTTTATCACCCCGCTGCGGTACAGCAAATCGGCAACAGGACCGGCAAAACATATAGAGTCCTCTAAATACTTATCCTTGTCGCCGCCGTAGCGATTGATGAATTCCGGGGAAACTATAATACACTGTCCTGGTTTGACCGGAAGTTCATGGTCAGGCGGATACCAGAATCTGCCGTCGCCTTCGACAAGATATGAGATTGAATAATATTCGAAATATCGTGCCGGAGTACGGCAAAATCCGCCCGCAGGCGCCGGATAGCTGCCGGTATGGACAATCCATAAGCCGTAAGCTTTATGGATCGGCTGAATCCCTTTCGGCATGCGGTGGACTTCACACTTCACCTTTAACTTATGCATTATTTTGTCATTCATGATGCGGTTTTTATCCATTTAATTATTTTTATTGTCCGGTATAATATATATCAAATAATATATTTTGAACATATAATTTTATATTTTCAGTAAAATTACTGTAAATATGTAATAATCAACTAAAATCCAAATCAAAGCAAATGGAGTTGAAAATGACAGCGAAAACTAAACAAATCGGAGTCGCGGTAATCGGAGCCGGCGGCAGAGGCCGCGGAGTAACTTTAAATCTGCTGAACGATTCAAAACGCCAGGTCAAAGTCATGTCTGTATTTGACCCGGACAAAGCGATGGCGCAATCCGCGCTGGATTGCTGGAACGATCAGGATGTTAAAGTCTGCGATACCTATCAAGACGCCATTAAAACGCCCGGCGTTGACTGGGTGCTGGTATTTTCCCCGAATGCCTATCACAAAGAACATATCATTGCCGGATTTAAGGCAGGCAAGCATGTCTTCTCGGAAAAACCGCTGGCTACTTCGATTGAAGACTGCCAGGCAATTTACAAAGTCCATCAGAAATCAGGACTGCTGTTCGCCACCGGGTTCGTGCTGCGTTACGCACCGATCTACCGCAAAGCTAAAGAGATGATTGAATCCGGCAAACTCGGACAGATATTAAGTATTGACGCCAATGAGAATATCACCCCGGCACATGGCGGCTATATCATGATGAACTGGCGTCGCAATACCAAATATGCCGGTCCGCATATTCTGGAAAAATGCTGCCATGACCTGGACCTGATCAACTGGTTTGCGGATTCCATCCCATCCCGCATCGCAGCCTTCGGCGGACTCAACTATTTTGTACCGGAGAATCAGCATTATATGAAAAAATACGGAGAGAAGACGTTTGCCGCATGGGCAGACCCTCACCGCGTAAATTCGCCATTCACCTCCGATAAGGACCTGATGGATAATCAGGTTGCCATCATGGAATACCGCAACGGCATCAGGGTAATGTTCCAGGCGACCATGTGCAATGCCATCCCCGAACGCAGAATGTATTTCTCCGGCACTGAAGGCACTATGATTGTGGAACTTTACAGCAGCATCTTGAAATACCGCCGCATCGGCGATGAAGGCGAAACCGTGATAAATTTTGCAGGAGACGGCCACGGCGGCGGCGATTCCTACATCATGAAAGAACTTTATGAATGCATGGTCAAGCACAGCAAGCCGAAATGCGGCGGCGATGAAGGCCTGGAAAGTGCCGTTGTCGCCATGGCGATTGACCGTTCTATTCAGGAACGGGCATTAGTTGATCTGGAACCAATCTGGAAAAAACTGAACCGCTGACCTGGACTGCCCGGCATAATACGAAAACTGCAGACATCATAAAAAAGCGTCCGGATAAACAATATCCGGACGCCTTAATTTTAACGATACAGTTTTATACAGAGATTACTGAGGCTTGTTCCCGCCTTGCTTATTTCCGCCTTTGCGGCCTTCGCCGCGTTTAGGCATCAGCTCTTTCACTTTGTCCTGAGCTGCCTTGATCTGGGCATCAATAGCGCCGGTATCAGCCTTGGCATCTTTTTCCAGCAAAGCCTTTTTATCGGATTCCAGCTTTACCAGATCTTTAAGGGCCGGAATGATTTGTTCCAGCCTGGAAATATTTTCTTTATTGGGATTTTCTTTAGCTTTTTCGGCTTCAAGTCTCTTTTCGAGCCTTTCCAGTCTGGATTTCGGATCCATCGGTTCTCTGTTGCCTTTTTTAGCTTCCGGCGCAGACTGAGCTTCGTCAGCAGCAAACGCCAGACCAGTAACCGACATTACCAAAACCGCAAGTGCTAACTTCAACAAGTTTTTCATAATTCCATACCTTTCTTTTTTTGCCAGAATTATTTCTGACAATAAAAAATAAACGTTAAATTTTCAGTTTTATTGCATGAAATTCATAGAATTTTACTAAAAAAGCGCTTTTAAGCCTTTTATAGATACATTTCATCCATGCTGTATGTCAAGGATTGTGAGAATATTATTAGATATTCACTTCCATATTTGACTTTCAAATATTACATATTTATCTTACAGCCTAACTAAAAATAGGGGGGTATCAGATGAAAAGAGTACTAACTTTCGTTTTAATCATCGCGGCAGCATGCTGCATGGCCGAAAAAGCAGCAGTAAGAATTGACATTGACGGCAGAGCTGATCAGATCGAGTTAAAAACGGACGTCTGCCAGAACGTTGCAATGGACAATCCGGGATGGATGGGCGACAAAAAGCAATTCTACCTTAGCGCCATGAGCAAAGCAACTGTCGGCAGCTATTGGAAAGAGTTCTTCATAAGCTTCATCCCGCAACAGGACGGCAAAGTAAGGCTGGTTCTCATGGGACCATGGTACAAGCCGGAAAAGGCGGAAAAGGCGGAAAAGAATTTGCCGATATGGGTTGCTTATGACAACCTGGAAATCATGGGGGCAGAAGCACAGAATACAGACTTCGAACTCGAAAGCGTAAACGGAGTCTTTGACGGATGGAACGGCGATAAGGCTAATATGGTTAAAGGCGCATCAGATGCCCAATCCGGCAAAAACTACATCAAAGTCTGGCATAATTCTCCGTTTACACAGGAAATCACCGTGCAGAAAGGCAAACTTGTATCCATCAAATTCAGCGTAAAAGCCATCGGCGATGATGGTGTGATAGTTCAATCCAATCTATAAACAACAGCCCGGCAGATAAGTAACTGATTATAAAGCGGCAGTGTTTTGTGCGATGCTGAACAAAATATAGAGGGGGCGGAAAGTTTTACCTTTCCGCCCCGAGCCCTTGCGGGAATATCTAAAGCAGGATTCGCAACTGCCCCAAAACGACAATTGCAAACCTGCGTTATTACGCCTGATTAACCAGTTGACTGTAAAACGACTCCTGGTCCTTGCAATTCATCAGCATATTTCTGAACGTCTCATCTTTCAGTCTTGAACTCAATTGAGAAAGCAGTTTGATATGTTGAGCATGCTGGTCGTCACGCGCCGCAATCATGAAAATAAGCGTTACAGGAACAGAGTCTAGACTTTCATAATCACTTACTCCGCGACGTACAAGTGCAGCGGCCATGATAATATTCTTTACCGAACGGAGCCTGACGTGCGGAATCCCGATGCCCATCCCGATACCAGTACTCATCAACTGTTCACGATGATAGATCCCTTCTTTCAACTCAGTCTTGCTTTTCACTTCTGAGGTTTCGGACAGAAGATCAATCAGCTGGTTGAGTATTTCCGCTTTCGTCGCAGTTTCGATTAAAACAATATTCTCTTTTCTAAGAACTGAATCAAAAAGAAGCGGTACAAAATCCGACTGCTTATTCTTTTCGCTTTTCAGACGCTTATCAATCCATTCTTCAATGTCCTGCCGCTTAAACCGCCAGGACGTTCCAAATTTACCACATGGAATCTCACCCTTCTGCGCCCAGTCATAAACTGTACGTTCAGAAATGCGAAGATGCTCTGCGACCTCTTCAATGGTCATTATTTCCGGTAAACTCATATTATCTTCTCCAATTATTTTTCATTAAACAACAAGAAATCTTCGCAAACAATGACAATTATACACCTTTTATGCGAAAAATCAAGCATTTAAAAGAAAATTATACTAAATTATAGCAAAATCAACTGTTAATGATGTTTTATGGACACTTCGTGCAAAATTATTTTGCTTGCTGCTTGCCCATTGTCATGAGCAGCATGACATTAACGGATAGCCGTTCGCAGATATAGGAAACTCCAGAAGCTTTGTCAAAACAAAAAAGATGGTAACTTTAATAATATATAAAAATAAATTTTTATTGAAGATTAAAACTTGTATTCTTTAAATATATTTGTTAAGTTGATAGGCAAGGATTAGGATTAGCCTGATTCTGCAAATTTAAGGAATGTGTCTTATGAAAAAAGTATTAATCATGGTGTTTTCGCTCTCGGTGTCTGTTTCAATATTGGCTGCTGTTCCGGGTAATGCTTATAAAACCAAAACAGGCAGTAATAATACCACAACCGTAACCGACGACTCCACTGCCGGGTCTGATAGTAGCGCGACCACTACAGACAGCACCAGTACTGCCACAACCACGACTCCGAGCAGCACCACAACCGCGACCACGACTCCGAGCAGCACCACTGCCACGACTACCAGTGACACCAGCACTGCCACGACCACGACTCCGAGCAGCACCAGCACGACAACCACAACCACAACTAGCGATACCACCACCAAAAATAACAATGGAAACGGCAATAACGTCGATGGCGTAGACTCAAGCAATCCCGGCAAAGGGAATGATAAGAAAGTTGACGCATCAGGTACTGTGGATGATGAAAAGAAAGGCACGACCACCAGCACCAGCACCAGCACCAGCACCAGCACCACGACCACCACCACGACCATCAGTACAACGACTCCTGACGCTACTGCCGGGACGACTGCCGATACCAGTACTAGCAAGGGAAACAGCAAAAAATAAGAACTTAACAATCTTATACAGAAGAAAGCGCTTCAACATGCTTGAAGCGTTTTTTCTTTTTACCGTATCTCTATTTAAAAATTCCGTCGGCAATAACCGTTTTATTTCATCGACCGCATTTTTTCCAGCCAGCGCGCGCCGGCTTCATAATCAGTACCGCCCATATTGAAAATGAATCTGGTCTCCGGCGGGGCCTGGCGAATCAATTGTTCAATAACCTCATCCGAAACCCAGGCCAGCACATGAACCGGGCTGCCTTTACCGGCGAAATGATCCAGCAGCGGCAGATATCCGTGTTTATCCTGAACCCGGTTGAAACCATAAAAATTCGGAATTTTCTTAAAACTGGGAAACTGGTGTTCGGCATCGGCGCAGCAATGCATACCCAGGCCGCCGAAAGTCTCAGACAGTTCAATTAATTCCGGCAGACAGAATTCTTCAAACATTTCACTGCTCATCATGCCGCATTCATCGTTGGACAGCCACGGGCCGAGTTCAGGCGGGGTCCAGCAACCGGGGCAGTGGCATGGACTCAACGTTGGAAATTCTTTCCTGAACTCTATCAGAAAAGTTTTCAGCAGTTGTGCGCATTTCCGGCTCAAGCGCTTAACCGTATCCGGATCCAGCACCATCGAGCAGAGCAAATCCTCCTTGTTCCAGATCAGGCTGGCTGTATCAAACCCGCTTTGCAGGTCACACGGCCCCAATGCTGTTCCCGGGCCAAGTTCCTTCAATACCAGTTCCCCCAGTTCAAAAACCCGTTGCAGACATCCGGTTTTCCAGAGGTCAGGCAGTTCGACTTGATCTGCTTCCGCAGCATTATTAACCAGTGGCAGCGCACATGGATTATTGTCTTTGTAGGTGTGAACTTCGCAACCAAACGCCTGGGCAAAAAGCTGCGTCCCGGTCATCAGCGAGGCCACCGGCACACTGTCATCCTCAAGTCTTTCCAGCATTGCCGCTTTGCGCCGGAAATTCTCGACTACAACCGGCACCCATTCTTTAACCGGTTTATCAGATAAAGTATAATCCCCTTTTTCATACACGGGAATCTGTTGCGGATGGCAGACAAAACCATGACGTTCAGCGCTGCCGGAATAAATCGAACGGGTAAATTCTTTATTCTTGTCAATAAGGGTCTTCATTTCAGTATATTCCTTGTAATTCATTGCTATTTAACACATATTATATATGTTAATAGCATTATAATCCTTGACTATATTATCAATAAATAGCACAATATTATCATAAATGAATAAAATCGAAAAATATTCGTGGCCGGAAGATGTTGTCATCCTGAAAGGAGTTTTGACACAGGAGTCATTCCCTGTTCACAGCCATGACTTCTGCGAAATCGCGATCATTCAAAGCGGACAGGGTGTTTATACGGACAATTACGGAGAACGCCCGCTTCTGCCGGGCGATGTTTTCATTCTCAGAAAACCGGAATATCACGGCTTCAGTAAAATTGAAAAGCTGAAGATAATCAACATTATTTTCATCCCGGAACGCTTAGCCCTGCCCCTGGATGAACTCAGAAAAATAACCGGCTACAATGTACTGTTCGAGATAGAGCCGCTTCTGCATGGCGGGGCGGACCGCTCCAGCCTTAACCTGTCGCCGGAGGAGCTGCAGCAGTTAAGCGACTATGTCAAAATGGTTGAACATGAGCTTGAACAAAAACAGCCCGGCTACCGGATAAAACTTAGATCGCTGCTGCTGGATGTGATTATATTTCTTTCCAGAAAATATTCGTCTGATACGGATCATGGCGCGGCGGCCTGCCACCGCCGCCTGGGAGAAACCATTGCTTATATTGAAACTCATTACCGGGAAAAACATACGCTGACAATGCTGGCGCGCCGCGCCGGCATGTCCAAACCGCATTTTATCAGGATGTTTAAAAAAATCACCGGACTGCCCCCGGTCGATTATGTCAATAAAACCAGAATCGATCAGGCGTGTAAATTATTAAGCAAGGATCAGTCAGGTATTACTCAGGCCGCGCTGGCATGCGGCTTTTCCGACAGCAACTATTTCAGCCGCACCTTCAAAAAATATCTAGGCATGTCCCCGCGACAATATATTAAATCCTATTTGAAATTATAAACAGCAATAAACATGGAGACATCGAAATTGGAAAATGATGTTGATTCATTCGTTTTACAGGTTAAATTAGGCTTAATCTCTGATACATACATATTTATAAACATAGAAAAATAAATGGTGAATTATGGATAATTATGAATTGCAGGAACTCGAATTTGATGGCAAGAAAGTTACAGCCAAACTTTCGGTTTGCCCGGTGGTGAATTGTAATTGCGGCGATATATCATTGGAATTTAACAGTCCTGACCTGCCGCTGGAAATAGATTTGAATATTTTCTCCCGCGAAATCACCGCGGATCAGGATGATTCTATTGCCGAAGATGAAGATGACAACCAGCTGCAACAGAAATTTCTGCGCTCTATCAGCGAGAAACAGTGGGAAGTGCTTTTCCGGTGCTATATGAACATGAAACAGCGTCAGACCGCAGCAGCCAGACTTGATGAGCATTACTATGTTTTTAATTTCAATGGAATTGAAAAAGAAGGGGAATTGACAACCTATTGCGATGTCTTCCCGTTTGACGTTCCAATGGAGATCGAATCCGGCAGCACTGTACTGACCGTAATAGATTACCATTGCCTGAATCCAAACTGCGGCTGCCATGACACCGCAGTGGAATTTGTGAATCTGCGCGACTGCCCGGAAGATGAGGATCCGCAGTCTTTCGGTATCTTCATGCTTGATTACCAGAAACAGACCTGGGATTTAATGCCGGGTGAAGAGGATGTTCTGCCGGGGGAAATTCCGATGCAGGTTCTGCGCAACCTGGTCGAAAGTCAAAATCCTGACTTCTATAAGGAACTGGCGAAACACCATAAAAAATTGAAGGAATTGTATCAGGTCCGCCGGACCCAGGCAAAAACCGGATCGCAAAAAAGCGGAAAGAAAAGAAGAAGATGAGTGATCCTCAAATAACTGAGAACATTTCCGCAGATGATCTATTTCCCTCTTTGCGGGAATTGCTGAAAAATGAATTCGGTGCATCTGCCCAACCGGACTTGTCAAAATTATCCCTTGGCAATAATGTTGATGAAGAAAAACGGTTGTTAATTCCCAAACGCGAAGAAATTGAGATTGTTTATGGCGATAAAGTTCTAAAATGGCGGAATGATTCCATCCGTGCACTATTCCAGGGCAACCGCATCCCTCCGGACATGGAACATTTTCCGCCGGAGTATCAATTATTCTTTTTTAGAATCGAAGAGCCGATTGCTACTTTCAGCAAACATCAGGAACTGGCGCTGAATGACGCAGCTTTCGAGGAAATCTTTTCCGCCATGCGCCGCCGGCCGGACTTGCGCAGGATTAACCTGATGCACGATCTGATCTGGCAGGCCGCCGCATTTGCGATGGCGCTGCGTCCATGCAGCGAAGCAGAATATACCGCAATGTTTCAGCGATTAGAAAAATCCGCCAGGACTTTCAATAAAGGCCGCAATAGCAAAAACTATTTATGGTACCTGAGAGAACACTTTTAAATAATTGAAAGTGGTATCGTGCGCAAGTATTCACATCTTCCGCTATTATGTGTCAAAACCATTGAGCGAATCTGCGCCGCATATGGTGCCGGTCTATCCATTGCGCAACCTGATGCCAAGGACATCCTTGAGTTAACCAATGCAATTATTGATTACATATTTTCTTATCTAGATCGTTTTGAGCAATTCAAAAAACGCCGAAAAAGTGCCTGCCTAGAACCGAGATAAACGGAACACGCCACAGAAGCCTCAAAAACATGCCACCTAAACTTTACCGGATGCAAATGGAGAGAATGAGCGGGATTAGCATTTCGGAGATTTCTTCGGCGGCGCCAATGGTGTCGCCGGTGGCTCCGCCGATTTTACTGTTCGAGTACCAGCGCCAGCAGCAGATGAACAGCAGAATTCCGGCGGCGGCGTACAGGCCGTTTATGCCGAACAGCCACCAGGCGGCGGCAACCATGACAGCCAGACTCCACAGACAGGTCAATAATGATTGACGTTTGAACATAACCAGCCCCAGGCCGGTTTCGCGGGCATAGCGGGAAAAATAGATGTAGATGACAACAGCGCAGCGTCCGGAAAGCGCCGCCAGCAGGACGGTTGACGGCAGCATCGCTACCGGCAGCGAAACCAGCGCGGCGGTTTTCAATCCCAGCACCGCCAGCATGGCGAATACACCCATTGCGCCGATCCGGCTGTCGTGCATGATTTCCAGCATTTTTTCTTTAGAGCGGCTGCTCATGAAACCATCAGCGGAGTCAGCCAGCCCGTCCAGATGAAAACCTTTAGAGAATGCCACCAGCAGCACTACCAGCGCCACCGCCGCAACGGCGTGCGAAGCACAATGATTCAATCCCAGCGCCACCGCATAAGCAATCCCGCCGACAATCAGGCCGACGACCGGCAAGAAAGGCTTGGAGCGTTCCAAATCCGTTTCCGTAGCGTTAAAACCCGGCACCGGCAGAATAGTCAGCATAGTTACCGCAGCAGCAAATCGTCTTAACATATATTATACCTTTTAAGTTTTGGAGTAGTGGGAAGACTGAGATGACTGGGATGTATTTTTCAGTTCCACACTTTTCTCGCTTTTCTCGCTTTCTACTTTACAGTCCCTTATCCGTCACTCCGGCGCTGGAGAACGTCGCCATCTGAGTCATTACGGCTACAGCGGCATCCACAATATTCATTGCGAGCGCCGCGCCGGTGCCTTCACCAAGCCGCAGGCTAAGGTCAAGCAGCGGTTTTTTATTCAGCAGTTTTAGCATCGAATGATGGCCGCGTTCCATGCTGCCGTGAGCGGCAATCATGTATTCGGCGGAAGCCGGGCAGAGCGAATGGGCAATCAGCGCCCCGGCGGTGGAGATAAAGCCGTCCACGACAACCGGTTTTTTCAATGCCGCCGCGCCGAGAATAAGTCCGGCAATGCCGCCGATCTCATAGCCGCCGATTTTATGCAGCACGTCAATACCATCGGCCGGGTTGGGCTGGTTAAGTTCAATGCCGCGTCTTATCGCATCGACCTTAATCGGCAGTTTCGCGCTGGGCAGACCGGCGCCGCGGTCAACTACCGAGGCGATATCCGCAGTGCCGGTGAGTACCGCGATAATGGCGGAACTGGGCGTAGTATTGCCAATACCCATTTCGCCGGTGCCGAAAATATCGGTTGATGGCGACAACAGCTTTGCCACCTCGATTCCGGCCTCGATTGAAGCGATCGCCTGTTCGCGCGTCATGGCCGGACCTCTGGCAAAATTATTAGCGCCATACGCAATTTTCTTGGAAATAATTTTACCGGCGTCAACCAGGTCCTGCAGACAGCCGTCCACGCCCATATCCACGACAGTGACGCTCGCTCCGGCATTGGCGGCCAGCACATTGATTCCAGCTCCGCGCCGGACAAAATTGTAAATCATCTGCAAAGTAACTTCCTTCGGCTGATCCGACACGCCTTCGGCAATAATCGCGTGATCACCGGCCATCAGCACGATATTTTTCTGTCGAACCTGCGGATGAAGCGATCTGGTCATGCCGGCCAAATCCACGGCTAAATCCAGCACCCTGCCCAGCGCCCAGCGCGGCATGGTCAAATCCAGAATACGTTCCTCCGCCAGCTTGCGGTATTCCTGGCTCTGCGGTTCAATCGCATCAATAGTTTGTTGCAACAAGCTCATCTTCTAAACTCCTTATCTTAATTATTTTTGTTCATCTTTCAATACCAGCGGAATGCCGCAGGCTACCAGCACTACTTTTGTGGCAAACCGGGCGATTTCCTGCGAACAGCGTCCGGAAAGATCGCGGAACAGACGAGCCTGGGCATTATCCGGCACAATGCCCAAACCGACTTCGTTTATCACAAAGATGATGTTACCGGGATGCGCAGTACAGGCAAGTTTCAGTTCTGTGCATATTTCCAGCATCCGGTCTTCCGCAATCGCCGCCCCTGCCCGCTCGGCATAATACATCAGATTGTTGATCCATAACGTCAGGCAGTCCACGAGAATGGTATCATATTGAATTGATTGCCGGATTACTCCGGACAGATCGCGTTCCTCTTCAACAGTGGTCCAGCCGTCATTCTTACGTTGTTGCTGATGGCGTTCAACGCGTCGGGCCATCTCTTCGTCCATTACCGGACAAGTGGCAATATATACCCTGGAGCCGTTGAACGACTTTGCCAAAGTTTCAGAGTAGGCGCTTTTGCCGCTTCTGGCGCCACCGGTGACTAGAATGACATTTGCCATAATTAAAATCCGTATTCAATTGGTTTAAAATTCAACGAGTTCAAAACACCAATCCCGTTTTCAAACAGGCTCAAGGTGGAAACCGAACCCCGGTCCACTTTCAGCGACAAAGATTTATGCACCCCGATATCCAGAATATCGCTGATTAAATTCAAGAGAATACCTCCATGTGAAACGATTGTGATATTATTATTTTCCGAATCGAGCAATTGCTGTTTGAACCGGCGGACCCTGCCATAAAAATCGCCGACATTTTCCCCGCCGGGAAAGGTGAATTTGCCATCGCGACTGTTCCACGGCTCAATCAACTCCGGATTTTGCTTACAGATTTGAGCAAATGTCAACTTCTCCCAGGTGCCGAAATCAATTTCCCGCAGCAAATCATCATAGATTGCCGGAACATCAGGCAATGAACGCAATGCCGCTTCGACCGTCTGTCTGGCCCGCAGCAAAGGGCTGGAATAGATGCAGCCGATATCCAGTTGTTTCAGAAACCGGCCAATTGCTTCCCCTTCTCTCACGCCCGCACTGCTGAGCGGCAGATCAGTCGAACCGATATAGCAGCCGTCATACTGTTTATCCAGCGAGCCGTGTCTGACTAGAATTATTTTTTTAACTGTACTCATAATTATCTGAATCCATTGTTAACCACAAGACATCCCGCAGTCGCGGGACTAACCCGAGAGTTAGCAAAACACAGAGGAAAATTTTATTAATCAAAACTTTTATCTTTTTACTTTTATCTTTTATCTTCTTTTCCCCACTCCTGACCCTTGTATTCACAATGCCTTTATAATCATCGCAACGATCACGCAAAGCGCGGCAAATGTCAGCGTCACCAGAACTACCAGCCGTTGTGTATGCGCGATATGTTCAACCGTCAGGGGCTCAAATTCAATTCCCCATTCCGGATAATCTTCCCATTGTCCATGATAAAATGTCCGGCCGCCGAGTTTAACGCCCAGCGCCCCGGCGAATGCCGACATGCCCCAGTTGGAATTCGGACTGGGATGTTTGCCGTGGTCCCGCCAGGCGCATCTGACCGCATTGAACGGACGGAATCCACCGATAAATGCGGCAATGAATATCGCGATTAAAGTTAATCTGGCAGGAATAAAATTCAACACGTCGTCCAGTCTGGCGGCAAACGTCCCGAAACGGCGGTAGCGTTCGTTGCGGTAGCCGTAGGTGGCGTCAAGCGTGTTTGAAGCGCGATAAAAACACGCGGCAGCGGCAGCTCCGGGAATTCCCCATAACAGCCAGCCGACTGAAGCAAAAAACAACGCTGACGTAACGCCGTCAATGACATTCTCGCCCAGACTTTCAACGCAGGAACGGACCACACCGCGTTCGTCCAGCACTCTGGTATCACGACTGACGATCATGGCAACTTTCTCCCGTGCGCACTTCAGATTTCCTTCCAGCAGCGGCCGCTTCACCGCTTCCGCATGCATCACCAGACTGCGCGGTGCAATCGTGATATAAACGCAGAAGGAGCAGGCAATGACTCCCGTGACAACACTCAAATGCAATGCCGCCGCAACCAGCGTCAATGCAATCAGCGTGACTGCCCCGATAATAATGCAGGCGCACAGCATCCCCGCGATGAAAGTACCGCCCATAATTCGTCTGGCGTAATTTTCCAGCATCAGCGCCGACCGGCCGATAATCGCCACCGGATGATACGACACCTGCGGGTCGCCCAGCAGCAGGTCAAACAGCAACGCGCCGGCCAGAATAAATAAAAGTTCCATATCAGTCAAGTCCCATGATTTTATAGATTTCACGGAGCTGCACACTGTTGCGGACCGTATCGGCCAGCCGGTTCAGAGCATTTTCAGTACTGTATTCCGCATAGACTTTATGCAGCGGCGGCAACCCGCGATCACTTCTGATCATGTCAATAAATTCACGCCGGAACAGATCGTCGTCAAACACGCCATGCAGATAAGTAAGCCAGATTCTGCCGGTGGCAAAGCCGACCGGTTCGCCAGTGGAAGCGCGCATACTGATGAGTTGTTCAGTACTGCATTCAGTGATGCCGTGATGAATTTCGTAACCGCTGACCTTACGGTTATTCGCGGTCAGCACCGCCTGAGTAAGCTTCAGGATTTTTTCCTTTTCCAGAACAGTGCGCAACGGCAGCAGCCCCAGACCGGGGGTGGTTTTACTGGCGGATTCCAGGCCGTGCGGATCTTCCACTATCTCGCCGGCAAGCTGGAGACCGCCGCAAATCCCGGCCAGCCAGACGCCGCCTTTTATTTTCTCCTTAATCGCCGCGTCGAGACCGCAGCGCCGCAGAACTTCCATATCACCGATCACATTTTTACTGCCGGGCAGAATTATCAGGTCGGGATTGCCCAGTTCATTTAATTTCCGCACTTTCCTGATATTGACGTCCGGCTCAATCTCGAACGGCGTAAAATCGGTAAAATTGGCAATGTGATCCAGCGCGATAAGCGCCACATCAATCGTCTGCGCAAATTTCTCACAAGGACGGGTAAAAGAAAACGACACGGAGTCTTCTTCCGGCAACCCCAGATCTTTCAGATAGGGAACAACGCCAAGGACAGGTTTGCCGGTAAAGTTATAGACGTAATCATGCGCAGCAGTCAGCAGCGAAGCGTCCCCGCGGAACTTATTTACGATAAAGCCCTTCAGCAAATCGCGCTCCCACGGATCAAAGGTCTCCACCGTGCCAATGAACGAGGCATAGACCCCCCCCCGGTCAATATCGCCGGCCAGCAGCACCGGGCTTTCCGCATAGCGCGCCATATTCATATTGACAATGTCCGCATGCTTCAGATTCATTTCGCCCGGACTGCCGGCGCCTTCCAGCACAATCACTTCATGATCTTTTTCCAGTGAGTCATAAGCCGATTTCACGGTATCGAACAGCATTGTTTTAGCAGTATAATATTTACGAGCCTCCATGTTGGCGACAGGCTTGCCCAGCACGATCACCTGACTGCCGGTATCACTCGACGGTTTGAGCAGCACCGGATTCATCCGCACATCCGGCGACAGTTTGCATGCTTCGGCCTGCACCGCCTGGGCGCGCCCCATTTCGCAACCGTCCAGCGTGACATAAGAATTCAGCGCCATATTCTGCGCTTTAAACGGCGCGACATCATAGCCGTCCTGCAGCAATATCCGGCAGAACGCGGCGGTAAGAATGCTTTTTCCGGCATTTGAACAGGTTCCCTGCAACATCAGCGACGGTTTACGGCGCGTTTTCTTCAGATAAAATCCGGCAGGTTTGACGGCAACGTCAAGCACATTGCGAATCGCTTCCGCCAGCAGGTCATTTTCCGCTTCAGACCGGAGCCCTATCCTGAAATAGTTCTCATCCAGGCCGCGGAAATTGCCGCAGTTTCTGACTGCGATGTGGTATTCCTTCAGCAGACGCTCATAAAAATCTTTGCCGCCATGCGAACGGCGCACCAGCAGATAATTGGCCATGCCGGCGTATACTTTCAGTCCGGCAAGTGCTGCTAGTTGAGTTGAAAGCCGTTCACGCAGATGATTGATATTCTCAATCGTGCGGCATGAATATTCGGCGGTATCCAGGAGCAGCTTGATGCCGGTTTCCTGAGCAATAGCATTGACCGACCAGTCAGGAATATATTCCCGGATTTTTCCGGCAAGCGCGGGAGACGCGAAACAGAAACCGATGCGCAGTCCGGGAATGGCGAAAAATTTGGTCAGCGAGCGCAGCACTATCACATTTTCCGGCACGTCCGGCAGCAGCGTAAAATCAGCAACGCCGAAGTCGGCAAAAGCTTCGTCAATGACAAAAGTTGCAGATGAATGTTTTGCGGCCAGTTCCCGGATCGCTTCCGGCGTCATCGCCGTCCCCGCCGGATTGCCCGGATGCCCGATAAAAACCAGCATTTCCCGATGCAATACAGCAGACAGTTTTTCAGGGTTTGCAACAAAATTATCCGCTTCATCCAATTGAAAATACTCAATCTCCATTCCGGCAAGACGGCAACTGTTTTCGTAATCCATATAGGAAGGCACCGTAATCAGCGCCTTTTTTATTTTTAATGCAGGCGGGATGGCGAAAATCAACTGATTGGAACCGTTGCCAGCCACAATCCGCTCAGAAGCAATATTAAAAACACGGGCGGCGGCTTCAACCAGTTTGCTGGAAGCCGGATCAGGATAGCGAATCAGGCTTCCCGCCGCCCGGCTGATCGCCCCGCGTAAAAATTCCGGCGGCCCCAGCGGATTGATGCTGGAACTGAAATCCAGAATATCTTCAGGAGCGCATCCCGCAGTCTCGGCATACTTTAAAATATTTCCTCCGTGTCCAGGCTGCATCATCAAGCTCCTCTCATAAAATCGGCGGAATCAGGATGTACAACGGTTAAAGATACTGAACAGCAGGATTTAATTTCATTCCAGAGTAGTATTCTTCCGGCAGCAAAAACTAACAGTTCCGGACGGTGTCCGGATAATAATTCCATATTCATTTTATTCCCTTTGTTTAGTGAGTAATCGCACTACTCCAAAGATTCCCCGTCACTCTCGTCAAATAGACGGAGAAGTTTCCTGCAAGTTCCTGACTTCAGACATATTACGGTCATACACAGTTGCGGACCAGTCCATGATTTGCACATGGTTCCTTAAAAACAGAAAACATATAGATTATACTCTAAAAACAATTAAATTCAAGTAACTATTCAAGAGTAAATGCCCGATGCGATTGCCTGTAGAACTTTATCTTGACAGTAAAAATTACCCAGATGAATAGAAAAAATTAAGAACCGGGTATATATTTTATTTTTATGATTTATGGATAATTTTAAAATATATGGAGAGTTATTATGATAAGAAGAGTCGGTGAATATACATTTGACATCAAAGAAAATATGCGCGGCGGCGAAGGCAGCGTCAAAATCGAACATTACTGGCACCCGGGGACTGAAATGAAAGCCAAAAACCGGCTGTTTGCCAAATTGACCCTGCAACCGGGCAGCAGCATCGGGTTTCACAAGCATGATGACGAAGAAGAAGTCTTTGTCGTTCTGAGCGGCACCGCCGAAACCGATGACAACGGGCATCAGGTAATATTGAACGCTGGCGACACCATCCTGACCGGAAACGGCGGCGGACATTCGATCAAGTGCATAAGCCGGGAGCCGCTGGAAGTAATGGCGGTAATCTCCTGTTATAAATAAACATGATTAAGTCATAATAACTTTATTCAAAAAGAAAGAAAAAAATGAGCCTGGAAAAAAAATTACTGCTGGAACTGGCGGGCAAGTACGGAACCCCGCTGTTTGTGTATGACGGCGACATGATTGTTCAGCGCTACAAAGATTTATATAATTACATCAAGTGGCCGCAATTGAAAATCCACTACGCTATGAAGGCCAATTATAACTTTAATCTGTTGAAGATGCTGAACGAGGCAGGCGCTTCGCTGGACACCGTCAGCCCGGCGGAAGTGCTGCTGGCGCTGAAAGCCGGATTCCCGAAAGATCGGATTATTTATACCGCCAACAATATGACTGCGGCGGAAGTTGACGAAGTCGTCAAGCACGGCGTACTGATGAATATCGGTTCCCTGTCCGAACTCGAACGGTTCGGCAAAAAGTATTCCGGCAGCCGGATCTGTTTGCGATTCAATCCGGACGTGGTTGACGGCGAAGCCGCCGGCCTGATGACCGCCGGCGACCTGTCCAAATTCGGCATTCTGCTGAAAGATATTGAAAAAGCCAAAGCAATTGTTCAGAAGTATAATTTGACAGTTATCGGACTGCATGAGCATACCGGTTCCGGCTTGCAGCATACAGAATCGGTGTTCAAGAGCATGAAAAATGTCATGGCGCTGGCAACGCCGGCAAACTTTCCGGACCTGGAATTCCTGGATTTCGGAGGCGGGTTCAAAGTTCCGTACAAGCCGGATGAAACAAGAGTTGATTATGTGGCAATGGGAGCCGAAATCACCAGGCTGTTCGCGGAATTCTGCAAGAGCTACGGCAGGGATTTGAAAATGTACTTCGAACCGGGAAAATTCATTGTCGCCGAAGCCGGCTATCTGCTGGTCGAGGTAAACACACTGAAGGACAACAATTCGCGGCTGATTGCCGGCTGCAACTCCGGATTCCCGCAATTGATCCGTCCTGTATTTTACGGCGCATATCATGAAGTATTGAATTTGAGCAATCCGGACGGAGCGCCCAAAGTTTACGACGTTTGCGGCAATATCTGCGAGACCGGCGACCGCTTTGCCGAACAGCGCGAATTACCGAAAATCCGTGAAGGCGACATTCTGGCGATCAGGAATGCGGGTGCATATTGTTATGCGATGGGCGGAGTTTATAATCTGCGCCCGATGCCGGCCGAAGTTCTGATTTATAAAGGCCAGGCTAAAACGGCGCGCCGGAAGTTAAGCAATGCGGAACTGGTGAACAGCATAATTGGAGAAAGTGAATGAGAGTACAATTTACTAAAATGCATGGTTTAGGCAATGATTATATTTATTTTGACTGCATTGCCAATCCCGGCTTGATTCCGAATCCGGAAGCAGTGGCTCCGGGCCTGTCCGACCGGCATTTCGGGATCGGCGGCGACGGGATTGTCCTTATTTTGAAGCATGACAAGGCGGATTTTCAGATGCGGATGTTTAATTCCGATGGTTCTGAGGCGGAAATGTGCGGAAATGCCATCCGCTGCGTGACGAAATATCTCTGCGATCACGGTTATGTCGGTGACAGAAATATCATCACAATTCAAACCGGAGCTGGAATCCTTGGAATCACCATCAACCGTAACGACCGTGGTGAATTCTCTTCGGCCAGAGTCAATATGGGTGAACCGCGGCTGAAAGGGTTGTTCATACCGGTAAATATTGACAAGGACACAGTCGTCGGAGAAAAGCTGATTCTGCCGTCCGGCAGGGAATACACCATGACCTGCGTGTCAATGGGCAATCCGCACGCGGTATTTTTTGTTGATGAGATCACTGACGGGCATGTTCTGATTGACGGACCCAAAATTGAAGTACATGAAATGTTTCCAAAGAAAATCAATGTTGAATTCGTCAAGATAATTTCTCCGACCGAGGTTCAGATGCGGGTGTGGGAACGCGGCGCGGGCGAGACTCTGGCTTGCGGCACAGGCGCATCCGCGGTAGTCGTGGCCTGCGTATTGAACAAGCTTACCAGTCGCAAAGTAACTGTCCATCTGCGTGGCGGAGACCTTGAAATAGAATGGGCTGAAGATAATAATATTTATATGAACGGCCCGGCGACAACAGTATTTGAAGGTATTGTCGAAATTTAAAGTTGGCTTGATAATATTTGTAATCATCCGGAAAAAGCGGAGAAGTATAAAATATACTCTGCACGGCTGAAAATTTAACATAGATTGCGAAGATTTCGAGAATTGGTTCATATTCTGAGAGGCTGCCGATACCGGGGTATCGAAGGCATCGAAGAGTGCGAATCCAAACTCGAAGGGTGCTGACAATATAATGCTGCTTCGCCTTGGCAGGTCTGTTTTCCATAACTGGGCCTTATCGCCACTGGAGTCGATCCGTGTCTCCCGGGCCCCCGCAGACGCGGGGCAACCCATCAAAAAAACATAACGCGTTGCTGAACGACAGATGAACATCATTTATCAGTGAACCCAACTCAAAATCGCAATCACCTTACGGCTGTCTTTTTCCGATCCGCAACCCGGCTCGTCTATTTTTAAATTTTCAGCCCTGTAAAATATAAAAGCCGGGCTTCCCCGGCTTTTATATTTATGTAATAAAAACAGATTATTTGACGGCAGGCGTCTTGGCCTTCGGAACAATAACTTTATCAGATACCGCATTTACTTCAATATCGGCTACAACATTGGAAGCCTTGTTACAGAAGTTTTCAGTGGCGCGTGTCACAATGTTCAACACATCGGAGAAATTGCTTTCCCCGGTTTTGGCATTGTTCACCAGATACAGCCAGTAAACCAGAAATGATCTTTCTGCATATTCATTTTTGGTCATGAGTTTTACCGGTTTCGACCTGAGCGCTTCAATATCCGTGCGGAGTTTGTCTATAGAATCAAGCATTTCGTTATTAATGATATTCTTGAGCTCGTCATCTATTTTCTGAGTAATGTGAGAAGCCAAAGCTTTGCCAAGAGTCTTATCCTGGACAATATCTTTATTTTTCATAGCTTCGTCAACACTTTCCTCGAAAATCTTCTGCAACGCAACCAGATGTTTATTTTCGACCTGAGTCATAATGTCGTTGACATAAAAATCGATCTGCGTTTTGGCGAATTCCGCAGACTTTGGAATAAGTGCATGAACACTTTCAATCGTCTTGTCAGCCAATTGCTTTGCGCCCGGCTTCATCTGCTCTCTGATCTGCCTGGTAAAAAGCGGAATGGCGTCCTTGAGTTTTGTGTTCAGGGCAATCGCGAGATTTGACGGGGTTGCCAATTCCTTGATCTTAATATTCAAAAAGATCGTATAACTGGCTAGAATAATAATGATTACCAGATAAAAGCCCAGCGCTTTATTGAGCGAAGAAGAAAAATTCTTTTCCTCTTTTGATACTGCCTGATAAAGTTTTTCGATTCTTTCGTTGACATTGTTACTCATGATTACTTTCCTCCTTTGCCGTCAAATGCTTTTTCCATGCCTCTTTGCGGATTCAGATGATAAATCCAAAGCTCAAGGAAAGTTTCCAATAACTTATTTTCAATCTCGCCGATACCCGATTCTTTGGCTTCAGCATATTCCTGGGTGTCTTTAAAGCGCCTGAAGCTTTCGTCAAGCATAACCAGCTTTTCTTTAGTTGCGGCTACCCGCTTGTTCAGAACGCTGGTAAGTTCATCAATGAAATGAGTATTCACTTCATTGAAAGCCTTTTCCAGTTCCTTGGCGGTCAGGTCCGGATGCTTGCTCAATATGCTCTTTTCAACCTTGTTCAACGCTTCGGACAGGCGGAACAATACTTTATTCCGGACATCCTGCTGAAGATAATTTTCCAGATCCTTCGCGGATTTGAACACTTCATCTTTGAAAGCAGGCATACCGGCCTCAAGCGACGTGGAGAGCTCTTTTTTGAAAGTCGGAATAAAGATTTCCTGAAAATCGCGGCTTAGCGTGCGGAGTTCCGGGCTTTGAGTGATGATGGTCGAGTTTTTGGTAATTTCTTCAAGAAGCTGTTGTGAGTTATAATTTCTTACGAAATCGGTAAGGCTTGCGACGAAAATCGCCATTACAAGAATAATCAAAATCATGCCGGCAATGGAAACAAAAAATTGCTTTTTCCTGATTCGATCAATTCTGGTGATGCTTTTTTCGATGACTTCAAGTTTCTTCTCAAAATCCTGGCTCTGGATTTCTGGAAGCGATGACGTTTTGGAACTCTCATCTGCCATGCTCTACCCCTTCCCTGTTGTGACTGTTAAAATAACTTTCCTTATATGTACGGAAAACTTAATAAGGCCAACTAAAGAAATTCTATAAGCTATTCTAGCACACTTTCCGGTGATGACAAAATTAAAATAACAGAAAATGAGTAATTTTCCTGAAAATTAGCTAAAAATCAACGAAAACCTCATAAATTTAATCTTTTGTGCTGGCGGTACGGGGGTTTCCTTATGCAGATTTTTACTGTAATGAGGTTAGTAAAAATAACCTGAACATTTGCTGGCGGAGATTATCATAATGCGAACGAGGAGCATATCTGAAGATATGTAACAAATGAGCAGCGTGATAAGCGGCCGGAAGAACGCCAGCCCTTTGGGGGGCGGAATCCATGTATTAATCTTCTTCGTTGCTTCAGCCTTTACATATGTTTAATACACTCAGGTTTTGCGTCTCGAATCTTAACACCTGTATTCGCGCCAAATGCTCAGGTTATTTTTCTAGTTTCCTAAAGTGCGCAGTGCAGAGTACATATTAAATTTCAGCCGTGCAGAGTATATTCTAAAGTTTGTTTCTTTTCTCAATCCGGTGTTGAAAATAATTTGTCATTCCGGTTAGTACGGATATATTAAACTGCATTATTTTCAAATTCAAACTTTTGAGGTAAAATGATGATTATGGGAAATGAAATAAATAGTTTCGAAACCGAGCTTAACAGTCTGGATTATAAAGTCCGTAAAAACGCCCTTTCTGAAATTACTGATCTGTTGCGCACCGGCAAAGTGCATTGCAGCGAACCGACCGATGCACACAACCTGCACTGTCATACTTTTTATTCATATAACGGTTATGGGTTTTCTCCTTCATATATTGCATGGCTGGGTTGCCGGCATGGCTGGTTCGCATCCGGCATTGTTGATTTCGATGTACTGGACGGAGTAGATGAATTTTTGAGCGCTTCCAAAAAATTGAATGTACGCGGAGTCTGCGGAATTGAAACCAGAGCTTTCATCAAAGAACTGGCGGATAGAGAAATCAATTCCCCCGGCGAACCTGGGGTGGCTTATCACATGGGCGTTGGATTCGCTTCCGCCAATGCCGCCGGCGACGTTGCTGCTTTCCTGACCGATCTGCGCGCTAAAGCAGCCGGCCGGACCAGACAGATTGTGGAACTGGTTAATTCATATCTGACGCCGGTGATACTTGATTTTGACAAAGACGCTGTTACGCTTACCCCGAACGGCAACGTTACCGAGCGGCATGTCTGCCTGGCATACCGGGTCAAAGCCGAAACAATTTTTACCGATGCCGCCGCAAGAACCACTTTCTGGGCAGGCAAACTCGGTCTTGACAACGCTGACGCGGCGAAAACCGTTGATAATCCGGTAAAACTGGAAGGGCTTATCCGTTCCAAGACCATGAAAAAAGGCGGAGTCGGTTACGCGAAGCCGGATCCGGCGTCTTTCCCGACGCTGGCGGAAATGAATAAGTTTGTCAAAGCATGCGGTGCACTGCCGACGATTGCCTGGCTTGACGGCGCCTCAGCCGGAGAGCAGGATGTTGAAACGCTGCTTGATCTGCATATTGCCAACGGCGCGGCTCTGCTCAATATCATTCCTGACCGCAACTGGAATTTTGCCGATCCGGAAGTCAAAAAGAAAAAAGTTCTTGAACTGAACCGCATCATTGCCGCCGCGGCCAAACGCGGTCTGCCGGTAATAGCCGGCACCGAAATGAACGCGCCTGGTCTGAAACTGGTTGACAGTTTTGAGTGTGACGCGCTGGCTCCTCACCTTGAGGCATTTGTCGAAGGCGCGGCCATTGCCTTTGCGCACACGCTGTTGCAGCCGGAAGGCAAAGGCTATCTCAGCGACTGGTCGAAACGCTTCAAGGATGTCGCCGCCAAAAACACTTTTTATGCCAATTTCGGGCGCAAAGCCAGGTGGAACAATCTGGAAGCCATAAAAAGCGAATTGATTTAATCGTATAGAATTTACCCTGGATACGCCGGCTTGCCTGTCATCCCGGCATGATCTTCTGGCCCGCATTGTTTAAAGAGTATCGCAAGCATCCCTGCTTGCGACCTCTTCTCCTGAAATTCCGGCAAGTACTTCAGGCGCATTAATGAATTTATTGAAAATGCCGTAGCGCCAAAGGCACGGAATATTAACAGCTTTAAAATCCCATAAAATAAATTTTATACTGATTTGCTTTCATTGGATGATTTATTTGCTGTGTCAATAACTCAGCCTTTTCAATAAATATGTCGTTCATTGAATGCAAAATGGTATTAGCTCCAGCGGAGCGGAATATTATTGTTACCGTTATTCAGGCAGCTAACCCAACTTCCACAGACTAAAAAGTGCGAAGATTTTTCGTCCGAATATCTTGATTTGATGTTTGGGCTGCTTGCGAGAAGCATACCTGAAGGTATGTAACGAACAGGCGACACGAAAAGCATTCAAGAGAACGGTACAAAAGCATAGGCTATTTTATGTCTCTGGAATCGGACGGTTGTCCGGTATATTATACTGGTGCAATGAGGATAACTGGCGTTTAGAATGTGCAGCCGTCCGCCGTCGGGCCATGGAGTCATTATTTTATGGCAAGAAAGCTGTTTTTAAAACTGAAATATTATAAAACTGTGATATATTGACAAAATCATACAATTAAAAATTGACTTGACAATGTTTGATATTTAATTAAATTGTTTATAATTATTTAAAAAGTAAAACAATATTATCAATAGAAAGTATCAGGGGACACAATGTATCAGGAACTGCACGATAAATTGTCAAAGTACGGTCAGCAGCATCTGCTGAAATTCTGGAACGAGCTGGATTCATCCCGCCAGGAGAACCTGGCCGGGCAACTCAATGGCATTGACTGGGAAAACCTGACCGCACAGATTAAGAGGTATGTGTTGAAACAGCCGGATGCGGCCATTCCGCACGATCTCTCCCCTGCCCCGTACTTTCCGCTGCATCCGAAAGAGTCAGACCTGACAGAGTTATACAAACAAGCAATTGCCAAAGGCCATGAACTTCTTCATGCCGGAAAAGTCGCGGCGCTCACGGTTGCCGGCGGCCAGGGTTCCAGACTCGGCTATGAAGGTCCGAAAGGCACTTATCCGATCACACCGGTAAAGCACAAAACTCTGTTCCAGTATTTCGCTGAATCAATTTTACGTCTGAACGCAAAATATGATCAGGAAATGAACTGGTACATCATGACCAGCAAACTCAATGATCTGCAGACTAAAGACTTTTTCGAGAAAAATGATTATTTCGGGCTCAATCAGGATAAAGTTATTTTTTTCACCCAGGGCACAATGCCGGCCATCGGTTATGACGGCAAACTGCTGCTGGCGGAGAAAGATTCGCTGGCGCTGGCCCCTGATGGTCACGGCGGCACCCTGCTGGCACTGAAACGCTCCGGAGCGCTCGGCAGGATGAGAGCCGACGGGATTGATTATATTTCATATTTCCAGGTGGACAATCCGCTGGTGTCAATTGTAAATCCGCTGTTTCTCGGTCTGCACGCCATTGAAAAGTCTGAAATGAGCGCAATCATGCTGGCAAAAACCGGGCCGTTTGAAAAACTCGGCAATTTCTGCATGTCCGGCGGCAGACTCCAGATCATCGAATACAGCGACCTGCCGGAAGAACTGGCCAAAGCGAAACACCACGACGGCTCACTGAAATTCATTGCCGGCAGCCCGGCCATCCACATCATCAGCCGTAAATTTATTGAAACGCTGACCGCTGACGGCAAATTGAATCTGCCCTGGCATCGCGCCGACAAGAAAGTTCCATTCATCAACAGCGCCGGCAAACTGGTAACTCCCGAAACACAAAACGCAGTCAAACTGGAATCATTCATCTTTGACGCACTGCCGATGGCAACCAAAAGCGTTGTCCTTGAAGCCGACCGGGAAGAGGAATTCGCGCCGACAAAAAATAAAACTGGAGTAGATTCCGTCGAAAGCTGTCAGGAAATGCTGATTGAAAGAGATGCCCGCAGACTGAAAAAAGGGGGAGTTAAAGTTCCAAGAGGCAAAGACGGGAAACCGTTAATTGCGATTGAAATCTCGCCGCGAGTTGCCATTGATGATGAAGACGTCGCCGCATATTGCCGCTCTCATGGAATAGAAGACCTCACTTCCTGTCACGAAGGCATTTATCTGTCATGATTAAAATCATCGAAATTCTTATTGATGATATTTTAAATGACGCGGCAGCCTGTTCTGAGCTCATAAACGAGGCCCTCCGGCGTAATCCGGCGCTCCATGTCACCGGGGTTTGCGCCAACGAGTCGATGATTTTCGTTTCGCTGGAAGATACTGGTTCACCGCCGGAAATGATACAATATCGACTGGCCGAGCTATCGGAACTGGATAAAGACCTGATTGCCGCGGAATTAAAATCCCGCTACTATGCCGGATTCAGAGCGCTGGGCAGTTTCATTTCAGGTAATTCCGTATGGGCGCTGTTTGCCGGCCCGATCAATCAATCAGCAGCAAAGTGATAAACTATGCGGAATATATTCACTCCAGATAAGAACATAGAACTTCCGGAAGATGTCCAGTCTCAGAAGTCGATCAATTACGCTTACGGCCTGATCATAACCGTCGCCTTGATTACTTTATTCGGACTGACCATGCTTTACTCCACATCTTACAACACCGCAGGTACCAAGTTCTTTTATAACCAGCTGGCGTGGGCGTTTATCGGGGTTCTTTCGGGAGCGTTTGTGTTCACCATCGGCCATAAGAAACTGGGTGAATACAGCATGCTGCTGATTATTGCCGCTGTCGTACTGCTTATCATCGCCGACTTCTGCTTCCCTGCGGTAAAAGGGGCGCATCGCTGGATCAGGATAAAATTCATTGGCGGCCCGATGAGCATTCAGCCGTCAGAGCTGGCTAAAATCGCGATTGCGCTGTATATCTCAAAATATTGCGCCGACAATCTGCGCTTTGTCAATGACTTTTTTTGCAGGGAAGGACCGATTCGTCCGTGCATAGTGTGCGGCATCGTAATTTTCTTCGTCCTTGCCGGAAAAGACCTTGGAACCACAATTCTGCTGGTGACGGTCTGCATGATTGTCTTTTTCGCGGCCGGGATGAGGTTGCTGTATATCCTGCCGCCCATAATATTCGGCGGTCCCCTGCTGTTCTTTATCATCAAAAAATTCGACCCGATGCGCTGGGCGCGCCTCACCACCTTTATGAATCCGGAAGCGGACCTGCAGGATGACGGGTATCAGTTGTGGAATTCGCTGCTGGCGCTGGGATCCGGCAAATGGTTCGGTATCGGATTTATGGAAAGCCGCCTGAAAGCCAAGTATCTGCCGGAAGCCCACACCGACTTCATTCTATCCATTGTCGGAGAAGAACTAGGGCTGATTTCGCTCTGTCTGGTGGCCCTGGCGTATATCGTTTTTATGTATTTTGCTATGAAAATAAGTCTGAATTCCAGAACCAGGCAGGGAATGCTGCTCGGACTGGCAATAACTTCAGTGCTGATATTTCAGTCAGTCATCAACATCGGCGTTGTCTCCGGCGGCCTGCCCACCAAAGGCATGCCTGCTCCGTTCATCAGTTACGGAGGCAGCAACCTTATGATGTGCATGACCGGAGTCGGTCTGCTGCTCAATATCGCGGCAGAAACCGCATCCCCCGGATTCAACGATGAGATTATAGCGGCAATCAAAAAGAAATTCGCGTTCCTGACTTTCTTCCGGAGAAAAAAATGAATTCACCTCAACAACCCAAAGAATTAAAACGACTGGTAATCACCTGTGGCGGCACCGGCGGCCATTTCTTCCCGGGACTCAGCATCGCCAGAGAATTTAAAGAAGAAGGAGGCGAAGTGCTGCTTTTCCTCAGCGGTAAAAACGCGGATACACAGGCGGACATCGCTACGCTTCACGGGATTGATTCCGTGAAACTGACATCCTCGCCGCGCCCCAACAGCGTAACCGGCGTATATAAATTCATGGCCGATACGCTTTCCGGAATCGTTACCGGACGCAAACAACTGAAGAAATTCAATCCGGACACGCTGCTGGCCATGGGCAGCTTCACTTCGCTGCCTTCAGCCATTGGGGCCTGGTCTTTAAATATCCCGATATTCCTGCACGACGGCAATGCCAGAGTGGGCAAAGCCAACCGTTTTCTCAGCCGCTGGGCAAAACATCTGTGTACGGCATTTCCGGCAGTTAACGCTTCGCAGATCCGCTGCCCGTATTCTTTTACCGGCATGCCGGTCAGGCCGGAACTCATCGGCAGCACAATCAGCAAGAAAGATGCGATCGAGAGCCTGAACATAAATTTCGGATCTATTCTTGATCCGGAACTGCCGACCATGCTGATCTTCGGTGGCAGCCAGGGTGCGGAAATATTCAACCGTACCTTCCCTGAAGCCATGCTGGAATCCATCAACCGGCAATTTCAGGTACTGCATTTGACAGGACACGGCAAATTCGAAATGGTAAACAACACCTATGAAAAAGCATTTTTTCCATTCCTGGCGCTGCCGTCAGCTTCGGAAATGGATCTGTTTTACCAGGCGGCGGACGTAGTAATTTCCCGTTCCGGCGGCAGCACCATCGCAGAACTGACCTTATTCGGCAAGTTCGCCTTTCTGGTTCCATACCCGCATGCAGCTGAAGACCATCAGTATGACAATGCCTTATATATGAAAAACGGCGATGCCGCTGAAATCATAGACAACGCCGCGTGTACCAAAGAAAAAGTGGCGAAACTGCTTGACCGCTGGCTGGAAAATCCGGCAAAATATCGTGAGTTGGGCGTCAAAGCCAAAGCACTAAGCAAACCGCATGCCGCCGCTGACACGCTGCAAGTCATCCGTGACGTCCTGGCGAAATAGTCTTATTCCCGCTATAAATAAAAAACGCCCGGAAATTTATCCAGGCGTTTTTTCAAAAATAAAAGCTGTCCCTTGACTGGTCAGTATCTCTTCTGCTTGCTGTTGGCCAGCATTCTCAGGCGCAAAGCGTTAAGCTTAATAAAACCTTCAGCATCGTGCTGATCATAAACATCTTCTTTCTCGAATGTGCAGATCTTTTCGTCATAAATGCTGTATTCGGAACGTCTGCCGCTGACATGACAGGCACCTTTGAAGAGTTTGACGCGGACATCGCCGGTGACGAACTTCTGGCTATCGGTAATCGCGACCTGAAGCATTTCACGCTCGGGTGCATACCAGAAACCGTTGTAAACCATTCTGGCATAGTTCGGGATAAAGCTGTCACGCAGAAACATGACTTCCTTGTCCATGGTAATAGTTTCGAGGGCGCGATGAGCCATGTGCAGGATTGTGCCGCCGGGGGTCTCATAAACGCCTCTGGACTTCATTCCTACAAAGCGGTTTTCCACAATATCAATTCTGCCTACCGCGTGCTTGGAACCAAGTTCATTGAGCTTGATCATCAGCTTGGCCGGAGAGAACGTTTTTCCGTTGACTTTAACAGGAATACCTTTTTTGAAGGAAATGATTACATCTTCCGGTTCATCTGCCGCCTGGCTGAGCGGCCTGGTCATTACCGACAGGTCGTCCGGCGGAGCGCTCCACGGATCCTCCAGAATGCCGCCTTCAAAACTGATATGCAGCAGATTGCGGTCCTGGCTGTACGGCTTGGCCGCAGTAACCGGAACCGGAATGCCGTGTTTCTTGGCGTAATTAATAAGCTCTGTACGTGATTTAAATTTCCATTCGCGCCACGGGGCGATGATTTTAATGCCGGGCTGCATGGCATAAGCGGTCAGCTCGAAACGCACCTGGTCGTTGCCTTTGCCGGTCGCGCCGTGACAAATGGCGTCAGCCTTTTCGGATCTGGCGATTTCCACCAGACGTTTGCCGATCAGCGGACGCGCAATAGAAGTACCCAGCAGATACGACCCCTCATAGATCGCGTTGGCCTGCATCATCGGGAAAATGAAATCACGGGCAAACTCTTCCGTAAGGTCTTCGACATAGCACTTGCTCGCGCCGGTGCGAATCGCTTTGGCCTCAACACCGTTGAGTTCTTCGGCCTGTCCGACATCGGCACAGAACCCGATTACTTCAGCTTTGTAAGTTTCTTTAATCCACTTGACGATCACCGAGGTGTCAAGTCCGCCCGAATAAGCTACTACTACTTTCACGTTGACTCCTTAAATATTTAAAAGGTAATTAGAAATCTGCAAAACTAAAATTTAGACTGAAAATAACTTTATTCAACATTATTTTACATTTTTTTTATTTTCCCGGATGTATGCTGCCGCCGGCCAGATAGCTGGTCGTGGTCGGAAACGCAAATTCCAGGCCTTCCTCACTGAAACGCTTCAAGATCATCAAATTCTGCTCCTGCAGCCATTTTCTGGAAAGCTTCCAGTCCGTAGTCCTGTGCCACGCGATTACGCTGATATTCAACGACCAGTCTTTGAAGGAATCAAAACAGATAAGCGGCGGCATATCCTTACTGCAACTTTCATGGCTGTCCAGAATTTCGTGCAGTATCTGCACTGCACGCTCAATTTTCTCAGGCGGCGTGTTATAGGTCAGCCCCAGGCTGTACGCACATTTAATATTAGGACGTTTACTGATATTCTCAATCGCGGCATCCGCCACCTTGCTGTTCGGAATGGTAAGCAGATGGCCGTCCAGCGAACGAATGCGGGTACTGCGGAAGCCGACAATTTCAACCACCCCGTCATTGTTTTCAAATTTGACCCGGTCTCCTACAGAAAACGGCTTGTCCACAATAATCATTACCGAACCGAAGAAGTTGGCAATAGTATCTTTCGCGGCAAACGCCAGCGCCAAACCGCACACCCCGGCCCCGGCCAGCAGCGTAGTAATATTGATACCCAGAATACTCTGACCAATAAACAGCACCGAAATAACCACGATTGTCAGCCTTACCGCCTTGCGAATCAGGTCCACCAGCAAATTGTCCAGATTGTTATCTGTGCGGCTGGCGAGTTCCATCAGAAAATGGTTCAGCACGGTCGTCAGACGGAAAACAGCCCAGGCAATCGAGCCGGCGACCATCGCGAGAAATACTCTGAAAACAATTTCAAATACGGCAGGCGGCAGCGACTCAAGGAGCGGCAGAGCGCTCATAAATAAACCGATAGTGAAAACCATGACATGCAGCGGACGAATAACCGCTTCACAAATCAAATCGTTGACCACGGGGTTGTTCTTGGCTGCAAGACGCCGGATGATCACATGCTCAAATATCTTGCTGACAATCGCGGAAATTATCAGCGTCAGAATAATTCCGCCGAAAAGCACGAGCATATTGAATTTATGCTGATCAAACCAGTCGCCGGTTGAGTTGGAAATATTCTCCCAGTACTGGCGCAGTGTCCTGCTGTTGCCTTCCACATCACAATTCCCGTTGGAATTCATGATTTTAGCCAGTGCCCTGCCCTTCGGCATTTCCGTTTGCGCCGTTGCCGGAACGCTGTCTCCGGCAGCAAATGCCGGATTTGATGCTAAAGTTGACACCCCTGTCAGTATGCAAAATATCAAAATTTTAAAATAACTTCCTGTAAACATAAATCATCCTGTTTAAACTTTTAAATAGTCAGGTTATATTAAACAACCAGAGTCTATTAATTTAATATGAATCCGGATTTTTTCCATGACAGACCGGAATAAAATCCTGATTGTTGTTTTTTTCACAGCGGAGAATTGTAATTATGGCTGAAAAATGTTTTTTTGATGAAATAATCGAGTGTCTGGATACACAAAAGGACAAGCATAAGACTATTTTTGTCCAGCATGAAACCATCCGGGAATTCTTCGCGGAAAAAGCGGCAGTGTCAAAACCGGTTCAGGAAAAGCTGTCAAGCCAGCCGATTCCCGAGCAGCGTAAAATGTCCGCTGTCCCGGCTCCGTCCATAAAACCGCCAACAGCATCTCCGGCAGGCAAAATTGCAGTCGAAAATCTCAGTTTAAATGAACTCCGGGCCGTTGCGCTGAACTGCCACCTCTGCAAACTGCACAGCAAACGCAATACGGTGGTTTTCGGCGAAGGCAATCCGCAAGCCGAACTGATGTTCATCGGCGAAGGTCCGGGTATGGAAGAAGACATGCAAGGCCGCCCGTTCGTCGGAGCAGCCGGACAATTACTCGACAAAATGATCATTGCCATGCAGTATACGCGAGAAGAGGTGTACATTGCCAATATTGTTAAATGCCGTCCACCGAACAACCGCAATCCGGAAGAAGACGAAGCCGCGCAATGCCTGCCATACCTGAAACGGCAGATCGAACTGGTCTCGCCGAAAGTCATCGTTCTGCTCGGTGCCATCCCCCTGCTCCGGCTACTGGGAAAAACCGGTATTATGAAACTCCGCGGACAGTGGGACGAATATAATGGCATTAAAGTCATGCCGACCTTCCACCCGGCATTTCTGCTGCGCAGCCCCGAAGCCAAGAAAGATGTCTGGCGCGACCTCCAGCAGGTTATGAAGTTTCTAGGCAAAGTCTATAAGAAAGATAATTGATTTAATTCCCGGTTTCGCGGTATTTACCCGGCGGTATCCCGGCGTTTTTCTTGAATGACTTGGAAAACGCGTAAACATCGGCAAATCCCAGCCGGTCGGAAATCTCTTTGATACTGTGCTCTGAATACAGCAGCATGTTTTTCGCGGTGGAAATTTTCAATTCCATCGCGTATTTCAGCGGAGATACACCGTAAGCTTCCTTGAACTTGCGGCAGAGATGCTCAGGGGACATAAAAAAACGCCGTCCAAGTTCTTTAAGTTCCAAATCATCGTTATAGTGCTTTTCTATAAAAGCTTTAACCCTGTCCAGCGTATTGTCTTTCCGGTTCAAATCTTTACCCGCAAAAACGTCACTGTATAAAAACTCAAGCATATTCATTACGGTTTTATGCGCCGGTAGCGTATTTCCAGACAAGTTATTGAGCTGACTGCCTATATCCCGGAAATGTTTTTCCAGCGCCGCTATCCCGGACGGGCACAGCAAAGTCATTGATGGAATAGACACATTATCAATCCCGGAATAATGCGCCATAAGCTGATTCCAGTCTCCGCAGAAAACGCCAGACGCATTTCCCAGGCTGAACGTCAATTCATGATAGACTGTTTTACCTGGCAACAGAGCACTAAACGAATGCGGTTCTCCGGGCGAAGTCATAACCAGCATTCCAGGCAATGATTCCACCTCCGTGCCATTCAGCAATATACGGTTACGATCATTATCGGCAGTATAAAACACTATATGAAACACATTATGAGCATGAGCCGCCGGAACTCCCCGCGGAACGTGCCTGTGGAGTTCCGCAAGATGAAATGTCTGAATTCGAAAGAAGAAAAAGCCTCCCGCACTGCTGATACCCAGCAGTTGCGAGTCCGGCATTCCCTGCCCTGTCCTGAAATATTCTAATTCTGCTTCCATAATCAATATTTGACAAAATTACATCAATATTAAACATTTATCTTTATTCAATAATATACTATACTAAACAATAGATAACAAACAAAGAGGTTTTTTAATGAATTCCAAAGAAATAATTTATGCCAACCTGGAACACCGCAATCCGGTACGCCCCGGACTTACTTTCGACAATAACCGCATTGACGATATGTGCTGGGGAGGCCCCGGATCTCCCAAAGGCTATACTCAGAAACGATGGATAGAGGGACAATATGAGTATTACGATGATATGTGGGGCAATATATGGGCGCGCATGATTGACGGCTGTGCCGCCGGGGAGATATTTAAACCGGCCATCGAAGACTGGACGCAATTGAAAGACTATCAAATACCGCAATACGATTTTGATGAGATGGTAAAATCTATGCGGCAGGGATTTGCCGAAAGCGGGGACAAATTCAAAATGGCAGGAATGCCGGGATGGGTGTTCGCCTCATCACGCTATCTGCGGAAAATGGATATATACCTGATGGATATGCTGCTCTATCCGGAGGAACTCAAGCAACTGCATGAAAAAGTGGCAGGCGTTTATGAACTGGTAATCCGGGCAGCAGGCGAGGCCAAAGCCGAAGGCATTATGTTCTGCGAAGACATGGGTACTCAGAACGGCCTGCTGTTCTCACCCGCGTTGTGGCGGGAATATTTCGGGGATTTATATTGCAAACTTTTCGGACTGGCCCATGAATGCGGCCTGAAAGTATTCATGCACTCCTGCGGCCAGAACCGCCAGATACTGGAACCACTATTGCAAGCCGGAGTTGACTGCTTCCAGTTCGACCAGCCGACAGTTTACGATATGGCCGATCTGGCGCAACTGCTGAAAAAATACAAAGCCGCACTATGGTCCCCCATAGACATCCAGAAAATAATGCCTACAGGAGACCGCCAAATTATAGAAAAAGGCGTTGACGATATGTTCAAACACTTCGAAGGCGGCCTTATTCTGACAAACTACGGCGACCTCAAAGGCATCGGCGTCAAGGAGGAATGGGACAACTGGGCATACCAGGCCATCCTGAGAAAAATAGAAGATACAAAGCAAGCTTAACCACGAAAAACTTAGAGCGGCATAGCCGCAACTAAAAGGTTTAACAGGGATGGACAGGATGGACAGGATGGACAGGATATGCAGGATAAGAGAAGATAGCTTCATCATGAAGAAATGAAGATAATACATGTAGTCAGTGAATTAATGCGGACATACCCGCATGAATTCGCTGACTACGTTTTTTTCTCCGCGCCTCCGCGTGAGATATTCCCCTTGTTTTCATAGTCCCTGTTTTCATAATTCTATAAGATTTTCAAACAACATTTTGGACGCTTTGTCCAAAACCGTCCGGCACGGACGGCACTACAACAAAGTCATTTTGGACACCCTGTACCCTCATTTTGGACAGCCGTTAACCACAGAGGCTCAGAGACACAAAGAAATCCTTTTCTTCATTTTAGACAGCCCTTATGCAGGAGGAGCCATCAAAGTAGGGCGGTTTTGCCAAAACCGCCTCATGAGCCAGTTTCGGCGAAACTGGCCTACTTAAAACTCCGCCTGCTAACTCCACTCCGATGCTTTGGATACCGGCTGAGCACAACGCTTTTAAGATTTTCAAACAACTTGTTGGACATTCGCCCAATCCCGTCCGACACGGACGACACTACAACTTCCCTATTTTGGACACCCGACTCCGACACTTTAGAGAGTCATTGAACAGAACCATTAAACCCATTCTCGCACAAAGACACAAATGCACAAAGTTTTTTTACTATTCACCAATCACCAGTCACATTCTTTTCATTTTGGACACCTTTCAGCCTTCCCGCATTCGCGGGAGACACCAGTCCTGCATGGTGTGTTTGCTTCCACTTGGAGGGTTGTCCCGCAGGCGCGGGATCGCAACCGTTTTCCGATCCCGGTTATGACGGAGCATAACCCTCCCAAACAGCCATTTTGGACACCTCTGCACCTCATTTTGGACACCAGTCCTGCATTCTGTTTTCATAACTTTTCATAACTTTTCTCGCTTGTCTCGCTTGTCTCGCTTGTCTCGCTTGTCTCGCTTGTCTCGCTTGTCTCGCTTGTCTCGCTTCTTCGCTACGCGAAGATCGCCCTGCTCGCCATTGACACTGAACTTAACTCTGTCAGCGCCCAGACTAACGCATCCAGCCGGTCGGGGCTGGACTGGTTCATCTCCGGATTGTAACTGCACAACTGGTCTTCGAGTTTCCGGAAACTGCCGACATGATGCACTTTGCCCATCTCGTACAACGCGGCGACCGGTTCGGCACGGGTAAGCTTGCCCCTGGTCGCGGTGACCCGTTTGCAGCTGATGTCCCCGGAGACCGCATGCAGATTGGCGATCACCAGATCGCCGCCGTTGTTGGTCTCGCAAATCACCCGGTCGGCGTTCCAGGTCTTGTACATGTACCCGACGGCTCTCGCCCAGCCCATCGGCGAATC
>CAIPAT010000342.1 GCA_903863035.1 uncultured Lentisphaeria bacterium | reverse complement strand
GGTGACTGGTGACTGGTGACTGGTGACTGGTGACTGGTGACTGGTGACTGGTGACTGGTGACTGGTGACTGGTGACTGGTGACTGGTGACTGGTGACTGGTGACTGGTGACTGGTGACTGGTGACTGGTGACTGGTCGTGCTACGTGTTACGGTTTTGGTAATTATCTAATTATGTGTTATCTTCATTTTCTTTCGTGTGTTTTGTGGTGAAAAGTGTTTTAAACTGCTTTATTGAAAATATGTAATATGAAGATTGAGCTTATATTGACTCCGGCGGGGCATTTGCGCCTTGAAGCCGGTGATGTTGACGGCTGGGATTTGCCGGATGAAACCGCCAGACGGCTGCTCGACGGTTTTGCCGTCGGCAGCGGCGAAGGGTTGCTGGCGCTGGTGCGGGAAGAGCTGCCGGCCGGAATGCCGGTGGCGTTTCAATATTTCCGCAAGCTGTCCAGGGAATTTCTGACCCGGCTGTGTCATGCGCCGGAACCGGCGACTGTGGAGCTGGAGGCAACATTTAACAGCGTCAGGCCGGATTTGCCGTACTTCGCGTTTGAGGTGCTGGAAGCGCCGCCGCTGCGCGGGACGGAGTATCTGAGCGCGGAAACGCTGCTGAACTTGTGGGGATTGCTGGAGCAGCGTATCCAGACGGAGTTCAGGTCGTTTAAAGGCAGTTTCAGTAAATGTTTAAGAAAATTGAATCCGGCATGGAAACAGGTGGGGAAGGTCAGTTTTCATCTCGCGGAAAATAAGCAGGACGCGTCCGGCGACCATCCTTTTGCGTTTATGGCTACTTTCATTCACCGCCTGTCGGAGAACGACAAACCTAAGCATCTGCCGCTGGGCGCGGCGCTGAAAGCCTATGCCAGTGACCGCAACGCTTTGCTGGCGCTGCTTAAACCGGTGCAGGCGGCGGGCGAGCGCAGCAAACTTGTCGCGGATATGGCGTCCAGCCGGGAGATTTTTCAGCCGCAGGCCTGGACCGCACGCAATGCCTATACTTTCCTGCAGGATATTCCGGCGATGGAAGAGGCCGGGATCATTGTCCGGATCGCCAATCTATGGAAAACTTCGTCGCCCGCCAAAGTGCAGGTGGCGGTAAATATTGATTTGAAGCCGGGGCAGAAGCTGGGTATTAATGCCCTGCTGGATTTTTCGGTTAGAACCAGTTTGAACGGCGTTCCGCTTACTAAAGAGGAACTGGAGCAAATGCTGAACTCCGACGGCGGGCTGGTGCGGATCAGAGGCCAGTGGGTGGAGGCCGAGCCTGATAAAATCAAGCAATTGCTGGAACAGTGGGAGGACGCCGGACGCGCCGCCGCTGACGGATTATCATTTATGCAGGGACTGCGGCTGCTGGCCGGAGCGCGGCTGCCGGGCGGACCCGGACTGCCGGACGTGGACCGGCAGTTCAGCGCGATCAATGCGGTCGGCGAACTCAAGCAACTGCTCGAAGAACTGGAAAGCCCGGCGAATATTCAGTTGCCGGAACTGCCGGCTTTACTGGTGCGTACTCTGCGTCCGTACCAGTTGGACGGGGTGAAATGGCTCTGGCGGATGACGGAGCTCGGCCTCGGCGGCTGTCTGGCCGATGATATGGGGCTGGGCAAGACGCTTCAAGTTCTGACCATGCTGGCCTTGCTGAAACAGCGCGGCGATACGGCGCAAACTCCGGCGCTGCTGGTAGTTCCGGCGTCGCTGCTGAAAAATTGGGAGAGGGAGTCCGCCAGGTTCACTCCTGAATTGCGTTTCGGCATTCTGCATCCGATGGCGATGAGCGGCGCGGAACTGGCCGCGCTGGACCGGGAGCCGGAAATGTTTTTAAGCAATTTCGATGCGGTGGTTACGACTTACGGCATGTTGTTAAGACAGGCAAAACTGCGGGAGATAAACTGGACGGCGTTAATCGTGGATGAAGCGCAGGCGATCAAAAACCCGCAATCGCAGCAGAGCAAAGCCGTGCGGGCGTTGCGCAGTTCGCGGCGGCTGGCGCTGACCGGGACTCCGGTGGAAAACCGCCTGACCGATTTGTGGAGTATTTTCGATTATATCGCGCCGGGACTGCTCGGCAATATCACTCATTTCAAAGATTTTGTAAAGAAGCTCAATACTGAAGACGGCAGCATTAATTACGCTCCGCTGCGCCGTCTGACCCAGCCGTACATCCTGCGCCGTTTGAAGACGAATAAGCATATTATCTCCGATCTGCCCGACAAGACGGAAATGAAAGTTTACTGCCAGTTGACCCGGCCCCAGGCGCTGCTGTACCAGCAGACTGTGCGCAGTATGGCGAAAGAGCTCAAGGAACTCGATGATATCCAGCGGCGCGGCTTGATCTTCAAGTACCTGATGATGTTCAAGCAGATCTGCAACCATCCGGCCCAGTTCGACGGCAGCGGTGATTATAATGCCGTAACCGGCGGTAAATTCCTGCGGCTGGCTGAAATTGTGGAGGAAATCGCCTCGCGCCAGGAAAAGGCGCTCATCTTTACCCAGTTTAAGGAAATGACGGAACCGCTGCATGACCATCTGGCGCGGTGTTTCGGACGGACAGGGCTGATTCTCCACGGCGGAACCTCGATTAAGCAGCGGCAGTTCCTGGTGGAACAATTCCAGAGCGAATCCGGTCCGCCTTATTTTGTGCTGTCGCTGAAAGCCGCCGGCACCGGGCTCAACCTGACGGCGGCCAATCATGTGATTCACTTTGACCGCTGGTGGAATCCGGCGGTGGAGAATCAGGCTACCGACCGGGCATTCCGTATCGGACAGCACCGCAATGTGCTGGCGCACAAGTTTATCTGCAAAGGCACTATTGAGGAAAAAATCGATGCTTTGATTGATGAGAAAAAAGGTCTGGCCGATTCGCTGCTGTCCGAAGGCGCGGAAAAGCTGCTGACCGATATGAATAATGACGAGTTGCTCAAGTTTGTGGAACTGGACATGAATGCAGTTTTAACCTCTTAAAAAAAGGAATACATAAAATGGCGCGCTGGAACAATTATGATGACTATTATCCGCGTTACGTTCCCGCGGCGGAACGGAAGCAGGAGGCACAGGCAAAAATCAAAAAGCTGATCGGCAAAGGCGTGAAACTTTCTCCGGTCGTGATCGAAGGCCGCGCCATCGCGAAAACGTTCTGGGGTAAAGCCTGGTGTGATAATGTCGAATCATATCATGATTACGAGAGCCGTCTGCCGCGCGGACGCAGTTATGTCCGGCAGGGCGCGGTCATTGACCTCCAAATTGAAAAGGGCAGAATCACCGCCAAAGTCCAGGGCTCTGAGCTTTATGAAATCAGTATCAGCATAAAAGAACTTCCGGGCGAAAAATGGGAACTGATTAAAAAGTCATGCGCCGGTAAAATTGCCTCGCTGATTGATTTGATTCAAGGCAAGCTCTCCCCGGAAATCATCGCCTTGCTCTGCCGCAAGGATGAAGGACTTTTTCCATCGCCGAAAGAAATTAAACTGATCTGCAACTGTCCGGACTGGGCGGACTTATGCAAGCATCTGGCCGCCGTGCTGTACGGCGTCGGAGCCCGGCTGGATGCGCAGCCTGAACTGTTTTTCCTGTTGCGGGGAGTAGACCAGAATGAACTTTTCAGCGCCGGTTTCGCCAATGATCTGGCTGACTCCGGTGCAGCTTCGACAATCAGCGGTGGCGATTTGGGCAGTATTTTCGGCATTGAACTGGACAATCTGGATGCAGACGCCGCCGGGATGCCTGAAGCGCCGGTTGTCACAACCCCGAAAAAACGCGGGCGTCCGGCTAAGCCTGTTAAAACTGAGAAAAACGCCACGCCTGCGAACAGCAAGCAAAGCAGCCGGGCCAAGCTGGCGAAATCTGTGAAAACTGCCAAGGCTGAAGTCAAAGGTACGGTTAAACGCGGCCGTCCGGTCAAACAGTCAAGCAAAAAGAAGATGCCTGAGAAAAGCTCTGTTTGAACTTAGGCGCTGTTCAAAAATAACCTTTACATCTTCGCGATTCTCCCGGATGCTTTTGTGTTTGCCGGTTCGTTACATACCTTCAGGTATGCGCCTCTCCGGCAATTCACAAAATCACCTCGTGATATTTTACGAAACTTGTAAACTTTATTTTTGAACAACTCCTTATTGCCGGCGTTCAGGTTGACAAAATCACTATATTATAGAGACAAGTCCAGAACTCTAAAGTGAAGTAGCTGGAAAATAGTATGGGACTGATAGAACTGATGTGAACTGTCCAAAATGGGGGAGCCCGCGAATGCGGGATCCAAAAATTGTAAGAATGGGAAGAATTGTAAGAATGGGATTGTCAAAGCAGAAACAGGGGGCTGGAAACCTGATAATGTCTCTGCTCAACCAGTCTCCAACGGCTCGGAGTAGTTTGAACATTGAAAGACGTTATGTTCAACTGGACTCTAAAGTCTCCGGGTATTCTATGCAGACACGGATTCTCCCGCAAATGCGGGATCCAAAATGTTTTTGTTGTAGTGCAGCCTGGGGATCAGGAGCCTTTCGCGGAGTGATAGCTCTATTTAGATGGCGTCCAGCACACGACTCTGTCTAGAATGTCCAAAACGGGGAAGCCCGCGACTGCGGGATTGAAAGACGTTATGTTCAGAGAGTCTCCAACGGCTCGGAGTAGTTTGAAAATTAAAAGACGTTATGTTCAGAGAGTCTCCAACGGCTCGGAGTAGTTTGAAAATTAAAAGACGTTATGTTCAGAGAGTCTCCAATGGCTCGGAGTAGTTTGAAAATTAAAAGACGTTATGTTCAGAGAGTCTCCAATGGCTCGGAGTAGTTTGAAAATTAAAAGACGTTAGGTTCAACTGGTCTCTATGACTCGGAGTAGTCCACAGATGGACACAGATGTTATAACTGGAACAGGTGATGCAGGAAAACTGTCCAAAATGTCCAGAATGTCCGATTAACCACATAAGCCGCATAGGCCCCATTGTGATGGATTATGGAAAGGTGTACAGCTTATTTTTTCATCAGCCGTTTGATGCTGACTTCGATGGCGATGCTCTGGGCCTTTAACTGGAGTTCCGGCGTCATTTCCGGGGAATTATTCTTGACTTCGGTGTTGATAATGTTGATGCGCTGATGCAGCGGACTCCAGTTGGCGCGGAAATACTCCAGTTGTTCCCCTGTATAGCTCAAGGGAACGGGGGCGGGGTCCGGGAAAAGGCCGGGATATTCAGCCCAGGCTTCAAGCACCTGATGCGCCCACTGGATATTTTCCGGTTCTTTGGCGGGATTGCAGAACTCCTTGCTGCAAAGCAGTACCTCGCAGTTGTAGTTTTTCTGTCTGAACTCCTCACACTGGTGCAGATCGAACCATGCTTCAAAATGGTATTGCGCATCGAGTTTGTTAAATATCTTGAAATAGGATGATTCCTGGGTGCGGTTGGGTTCGGCGTAACGGAATTCGCCAATCTGTTCGTAAACGATGCCGACAGGATCAGGGGCATTGTAATCACGGATGTCCCAGACATTGAGGCGCTTCCACATGTGTCCGGGATTTTCCGGATCGTCACCGCGCATCCAGCACCAGAAACGTTCGTTGTCACAGTATGAACCGTCCCAGCAGTCAACCGGCGCTTTTTCGCGTCCGAAAGGGTTGCCGTTCGGGCAGAAGGACAGAATAGCTCTGCTTAATACCTCTTTTAAATTCAGCGTAGTCGGCCTGCCGTAAATGTCTTTACCGGTGACCAGTTGTTCGATGACGTCAATCATGCCGGCGGTGGTGCCTGGTTCATGGGCGTGGGGCTGGGAGAAATAATGGGCCCGTTTCTGCGCGGACGGGATCGTGAAATCAGAGATGGTGATTCCGTAAACTTTATATCCGGAATAAGAATCCACATGGTCGATCCGGATAATGTCCGGGTTAATTTTCTGCCATTCTTTGATTTTGGCTTCAAGTTCATGCTGCCTGCAAGGAAAATTCTTCATATGGTTGACTCCGTTATAGTTTATCTGCCGCCTTGACCGCCCAGCGGAGTTGGGCGCATTTGGAGCGGGGGTTGTCGTATCTTTCCCGGGCTGTCGCCCGTATGGGGAATTTGCTGTAATCCGAATATATGCCTGATTTGAAACCTTCTTCAAAGGACTTTTTGACGCGGTTGTCTTCGCCGGAATGGAAGGCGAGAATGGCGACTCTGCCGCCTGATTTCAGCGCGAAAGGGAGCGCCAGCAGCAATTGGTCGAGAGCGCTGAACTCATCGTTTACCGCAATGCGCAGCGCCTGGAAAGTTCGCTGGGTCGATTTGGTCACCTCTTTTTCCCAGTCGGCAAACTTCACCGGTTCGAGGGCTTCGCGAACGGCATTGGCCAGCGTGGTCGTGGTCGTGATCTTATCGCGGTACTTGAAAATCAGTCTGGCGATTTCTTTTGAATGAGGTTCATCGGAATTAACCCGGATGATTTTTTCGAGTGCACTTTCCGACAGTGTTTGAATCAGCGAGGAGGCCGGCTGACCGCGTTCAGGATTGAGGCGGAGATCGAGCGGCCCGGCTGTTTTGAAGGTGAATCCGCGTTCCGGATTGTCAATCTGCATTGAGGAAACGCCGAGGTCGGCCAGAATGAAATCGAAGCCGTCTCCGGCTTCCGGCAGCAATTTGAGAATGCCTGCGAAATTGAGTTTTTTCACGGTCAAAACAGTTTCGTCGAAGCCCAGTCCGCGCAGCCGGGATTCGGTACGCGGCAGTTCGAGCGGATCAACATCAATTCCAAACAGTCGCCCGCCCGGAACAATATGCGACAAGATTTCCCTGGCGTGTCCGCCGAAGCCGAGAGTGGCGTCGAGTCCGGTTTCACCCGGTTGCGGATTCAACACCTCCAGAATTTCTGCCACGCATATCGGACGGTGCATTCCGGCCGGGGTGCGGCCGCTTTCAAGCACTTTCCGGACATCGGCAACGTATTTGTCCGGGTTGAGTTCCTTGTATTTCTCTTCAAACCGGCGCGGATGGGTCCCGCTGTATCTGACGCGGCGCTTATTCGCAGGTTCTTCGCTCATGGTAAATGTTTTCTATAAATTATGTTTAAGCGTGCCGCATTATTATATGCTTATTTCAGTTCGAAAGTAGTTACGGTCCAAGTTCCGGTACTATCTTTTTTCATAGTGAATTCCCATTTGCGGGAACTACTGGTGACGACGCAGGAAACTACCGCCATGGAATTGTCATCTTTCATAATATCCATTTTGGTGGCTTTCAGCCCGTAGCTCTTCACTTGCAGGAAACTGTCGACCGCCTGCTGGAACGCTGCAGTATTGTTGTTTGCCGCCGGAACTGCTTCCACCGCCTTTTTGCCGCAGCCGGAAATGAACATGACCATAGCTGCCGCAAACATCATTGATGTAAGCTTAATATATTTGCTTCTCATTTACAGATTTCTCCTGTTTTTATAGAGAATTCAATTGCTATAGTAAAGTACACCGCGGAATCAAGTATATCCAATCAATTTCATGGAAAAATTTGCGCGGTGAAGCAGAACCGGTTCAAGCATATTGTCTGTCAGGCTGTAAACAGAGATCGTATCAAGTATAAATCCGGTATTCAACCGCGGCCGCCGCTGTAATTCCTGCAATCTCAAATCCTGCTCGTCTTCATACAGTATTAATGTACAGTGCGGCGTATAGGGGAAGGAGCAGGGGGTGAAGAGTACAGGCGATTCCGCCAGCATCTGCTGCATCTCGACAAAAGGTTCTATCGGCTGAACGGTATAATAACAGATGCCGGAGTCAGAAAAACGGTTTATCTCTCCGAAATACGCGGAAAAGGGTTCTGTTGCAGCGGCAATGCGGTCTACTGCCGCAAAGACGGTCTCAGGAGACTGTCCTTCCAGCACGGTTCCGAGACCGCCGGACCCGGCCAGCGTAATTTCGACAGACATATCGGCCCGCGCCGGCTCGAACTGGCGCCTGATTTCACGGACAGCGTCAGCCGCAGGTGACGGCACATTGAGGACAATATATGTCGGATCGGCAAAAATGTTTTCTAGCAATTATCCAACTCCACAATATATAAGACGAATTTAATCCTTATTCCGCAAAAGTGCAAATTTCATTTAAAATTTCAGTGTGAACGTACAATCCAGTTGCATTTGTCAAATGTCGGTGCATAGTTATTATACAGTTCCGGAAACGGTTCCGGAGTTTGTGTTGAACAATTCAACAGGTCAGGTTTTTATGCAGGAAAATCGTTTTGACAAAGCGTCGTTGAACTGGGATGATGTCCCGGAGCGGGTTGAAATGGCGAAGCACTTTGCAACCGCGATTGAAGATATTATTCCTTTGGCTTCGAATATGCAGGTGATGGATTTCGGTTGCGGCACCGGAAATGTAGCCACCCGCCTGGCTTCTTTGGTCGGAACGATTACCGCAGTAGACTCTTCGGCAGGTATGATTAATGTGCTGGAGAAGAAACTGACGGAATCAAAGATTAAAAATATCAAACCGCTTTTGACCGAGTTTAATGAAGATAGTTTTCAGAAGGACAGTTTCGACTTGATATATACCTGCATGACTTTTCACCATATTGATAATATTGAACATGTTCTGCGTCTTTTTTATAAGATGCTGACTCCCTGCGGCTATCTGGTGCTGATTGACATGGAAAAAGAAGACGGTTCGTTTCATGACGATAATACCGGGGTGGTTCATTTCGGTTTCGATCCGGAACTTTTGAATTATACCCTCGATGAAATCGGTTTTACCGATATTTATTCCAGAACGGCATATACTCGTGTCAAAACTTTGCCTTCAGGAATCTCCCGCGAATATCCCATCTTCCTGATTACCGGGATGAAATCTATCGCCTGATGTCAGCCTGTGCAGAGCCATAATCCGGAGTATTTTTGGCGGTATGGCTATTGATATTTTGTCGTTCTGGCGGTAAAGTCTGACTTGCATTTATTTGTATTTATGGACTTTTATGAAAGCAGACTGGAATGTTTAAGAATATTATAATTAAGGGGGCGTCGCAGCACAATCTCAAGAATATTGATGTTGAACTGCCGCGCAATAAACTTACGGTAATCACCGGCTTGAGCGGTTCCGGCAAGTCTTCGCTGGCATTTGACACGCTTTATGCGGAAGGGCAGCGGCGCTATGTCGAGAGCCTTTCCGCCTATGCCCGCCAGTTCCTGGACCGGATGCAGAAACCGAAAGTCGAACATATTGAAGGGCTTTCACCGGCGATTGCCATCGAACAGCGTTCCGCCGGGGCCAATCCGCGTTCCACGGTGGCTACCACCACTGAAATCTACGACTATCTGCGACTGTTGTACGCCCATACCGGGATTCCGCACTGTCCGCAGTGCGGCGCGGAATTGCATCCGCAGTCTGCTCAATCCATTTGTGAAAAAATCGAAGATTTTCCGGCTGGCCGCAAACTGATGATTCTGGCCCCTTACGTTAACGGCAGAAAAGGCGAACACAAGGATATTCTGGAAAAGATGCGCGCCGATGGTTTTGTCCGCGCCAGGATTGACGGCAAATTTGTCATGCTGGAAGATAAGATAGCGGATCTGGCGAAAACTAAGCGGCATACAGTCGAAGCGGTGGTGGACCGTCTGGTTACCGGCAAATTAGACACAGTCCGGCTGAGTGATTCGGTGGAAGTCGCGTTGAAGCACGGGGAGGGGATTATGACCCTGATGCTGGAAAATGCGGACGGCAAGCCGGATTCATGGATCGAGGAACAGGTCAGCGAACATCTGGCTTGTTTAAAATGCGCTATGAGCTTCGGACAACTGGCCCCGCGTAATTTTTCGTTCAACAGTCCTTATGGTGCCTGCGCAGCCTGTCACGGACTCGGTACGCAACTGATCATGGACCCGGCGATGATTATACCCGATGATTCGCTGTCCATCCGCAACGGCGCTATTCCCGGTTGGCGGCGCGGTCCGCGCCGCCTCATCATATATTATAATATGCTGATGAGAAAACTTGCCGAGTCATATAATTGTCCTGACATGCTGACCATGCCGTTCAGTGATATCCCGGAAAAACTTAAACATGTGCTGTTATTTGGCAGCGGCGTGGAAAATCTGGAATTCGACTATACTATTCGCGGGCATAAACTGCGCTGGTCGAAGCCGTTTGAAGGCGTTCTCGCCAATTTGCAGCGGCGGATGACCGAGACTGAGAGCGAGTCTGTCCGCGAACGGTTGAAAACATACATGAGCCGGAGGCTTTGCCCGGAATGCAATGGCGCCCGGCTTAACCCGGTCAGCCTGGCGGTTACCGTCGGGGGGATGCCGATCCACAAATTTAACGCGTTGTCAGTAAACGAAGCGTTTGATTTTATTGCCGGACTGGAACTGAATGACGAGGCGAAAGTGATTGCGGCGGATGTTGTCCGCGAAATTTCCGCGCGTCTTGGATTTTTGAAGGACGTCGGTCTGGCGTATCTGACGCTGGACCGTGAGAGCGGCACTTTGTCCGGCGGCGAAGCGCAGCGCATCCGGCTGGCGACGCAGCTTGGCTGCGGTCTGGTCGGTGTGCTGTATATTCTCGACGAGCCGAGTATTGGTTTGCATCAGCGCGACAATGAGCGGCTGCTTAATACTTTGGAAAAACTTCGTGACATCGGCAATACCGTGATTGTGGTGGAGCACGATCTGGATACGATCAACCGCGCTGACTACGTGGTTGATCTGGGGCCGGGGGCCGGAGCCCACGGCGGCGAAGTCGTCGCCTGCGGGACCCCGGCAATGGTTAGAAAATCTGAAAAATCCCTTACCGCGGCTTATATGAATGGTTCAAAATTTGTGCCGGTCCCGGAAAAAAGACTGGAAGGCAACGGTAAAAAGTTGCTGATCAAGGGTGCAACCCATAATAATCTGAAAAAAATCAATGTCGAAATTCCACTGGGTACTTTCTGCTGCGTTACCGGAGTTTCCGGTTCGGGAAAAAGCACACTGGTCAATGAAATTCTGAAAAAAGCGCTGAATCGCCATTTCGGCGTCGGCGATAACATTCCGGGAGCGCACGAGTCGATTGAAGGCCTTAATAATATAGATAAGGCGATTGTGATAGACCAGAGCCCGATCGGACGCACCCCGCGTTCGAATCCGGCAACTTATACTGACGCCTTCGGAACTATCCGCAATCTTTTTGCCGAACTCCCGGAATCGAAAGTCCGCGGTTACAAGCCGGGACGGTTCAGCTTCAACGTCAAGGGCGGACGCTGCGAGGAATGTCAGGGCGACGGCATAAAAAAGATCGAAATGCAGTTTTTATCCGATGTTTATGTGCAGTGCTCGACCTGCGGCGGCAAACGCTTCAACCGTGAAACTCTGAGTGTATATTTTAAAAAGCGGAACATTGCAGATGTGCTGGATATGACAGTTGATGAGGCGGTGGATTTTTTCAGTTCGCTCCCGTCGCTGTACCGGAAACTGAAAACACTCCAGGAGGTCGGCCTGGGCTATATCCATCTCGGGCAGCCGGCAACGACGTTGTCCGGCGGTGAAGCCCAGCGGGTAAAACTGGCCGCTGAACTGGCCAGGATACCGCGCGGCCATACCTTGTATATATTGGATGAACCTACGACCGGGCTGCATCTGGCTGATATTGAACAATTGCTGAAAGTGCTGATCCGTTTGCGCGACGTCGGCAACACGGTTCTGGTAATCGAACATAACCTGGATGTGATCAAGGTGGCTGATCATATTGTTGATCTTGGCCCTGAAGGCGGCGACAAGGGTGGTTATCTGATCGCGGAGGGAACGCCGGAGAAAGTTGCCGGAAATTCCCGTTCGTTTACCGGGCTTTACTTGAAACCGTATCTCAAGAAAAGGAAGCAGCCCTGAAATGATGACTCAGGTTTTTCTGGCGATTGTCGAGACGTTTGGAATGTTTGCGGTCGGCGCGCTGGTCATGCATTTTAAGTTTATTGATGAAAAAGACCTAAATAAACTGAGCCGATTGATTGTCGATATCTTTTTCCCGATGCTGGCGTTTGACTCGATCACCCGCAACTTCGATCCTTCTCAGCTTAAAGAACTATGGCTGATGCCAACCATCGGTTTCGGTTTGATGTTGTTCGGCGGAATTCTCGGCTTCGGTTTGAGATACGGCATCCGCAACCGCACCCATGACCGGATGGTTACTTTTCACCATTTCTGCGCAATTAACAATTACCTTTTCCTGCCGCTGATAATTCTTTCTAATCTATGGGGGGAAAAGTATCTGGCGCTGCTGTTCATTATGAATATCGGCTCCACAATCGGGTTCTGGACGCTCGGTGTAGGCATTCTGGCCGGCGGCGACGTGAAACGGACTATTAATAATATTTTCAGCATCAATCAGGCTGCGGTGGCGCTGGCTTTGATCTTTTGTTTCTGCAAGATACCGGTGCCGGTTACAGTCGGGAACATTTTTCACAAGCTGGGGAACTGTTCAGTTCCGCTGATTCTGCTGCTGATCGGCGCGGCAATTTATCATTCTCCGGAAATATTTAAGGATAAGTGGGATATTTTTTATATGACTGCGGTGCGGCTGGTTATTATACCAGGTATTGTTATTCTGATTTTGAATAATCTGCCGCTGCCTGCGGATGTGTATAAAGTTACTTATATTGTGGCGCTTATGCCGGTATCAGCCAGTGCGGCGGTTATTACCAGGCGGTACGGCGGCTCTGCGGAGTTTGCCGGACAGTCGATTGTTTTTACAACCGTTGCCTGCCTCCTGACGATTCCGCTGATGCTTGTTTTTATGAAGTGAAATCTTGCTCTTCAAACAGTTTCCTGATGACATCTGAGGAAAATCCTCTGGAAATCATGAAGCGGAAGGCTTTTTCCCTGCGTTTATTATGGTCAGGTTCTCTTGCCAATGATTTAATTTTTCTGGCGAGGACTTCCGCCGCCAGTTCGGATTCGTCATTTTCCTTTCCGCCGGCAACTTCAGCAATGATGTCTTTGGATATACCCTTTTTATATAACATTAACTTAATTTTATAGGGACCGCAGCCTTTGCTCTTCAGTTCCTCGGTGTAATCTTCAGCAAGCAGATGGTCATTTACAAGATTAAGGCGCAGGCATTCGGCAACTGCCGTATCAATGTCCAGGCGCGCAAACTCTTTCTTGAAAAGTTTATTGCGCAGTTCCTGGGCACTATGGGCTCGGCGGGACAGTATTTTTAATGCGGCATCCATTATTTGCGTCGGATGATTCATAAATTTGCTCCGGGCAATCCATTTTGATTCTGAATCGACATCATTATAATAGTCCGCATTTGGAATAATTGCAAAATCAATAAATCACGTTATGTCCTGATTGATGTTTTGGGATATTTGCATTCTACCATCAAACCCCTATATTAATACCGAATTTTTTAAGAAAAGTGAAACAAGCGATGTACTAAACGCAGTTTTCCGGTTTTTGCATATTTTTATGAAAAATCCGACAATTGTACTGGAATTACCGGACGGATGCTGAATGAATAATTTTCAGGTAAAAACAAATTTTGTTCGTCAAAAACAACAAAACCATCTTTTTTTTGATATATTTTTAAATTTTCTTATAAAAAGACTTGCATAGTGCTTCTGTTTTTGCTAGAATATAGAACAAACGAAGGTCATGCTTAAGAAGGTTCTTAAACATGAGGTCGTTAACAAACAACTCAAGGAGAGAAAGAAATGAAAAGAAGTCGTGGATTCACACTCATCGAACTCCTCGTCGTGATCGCCATCATCGCGATCCTCGCTGGTATGCTTTTGCCGGCCCTGAACTCAGCCCGCGAAAAAGCACGCCGCATTTCCTGTGCGTCGAACCTGAAGCAGATTGGTCTGGCCCTGAAGCAGTACGCGATGGACTATGCTGATCGTTTCCCGACTGTTCCTGCACAAGGTCTAACTTCTGCTGCGAACACGTGTTCGCTGGATCTACTCCGGGCGTATGATTATCTGACTGACTATTCGGTTTACACCTGTCCGTCCACCACTACCACCAAAGGCACTGGTAATGTAATGTTGAATTATGCGCTAGCGACGGCATCACCTCCTGGTAATCTGGATTATGCATTTTCCAACATGTTGATGGAGGGTTCTTCCGATCAGTACGGCCGTGCTGATTCAGCGATTGCCTCTGACAGAAAATCCAATCCGTCAGGAGGTCCTAACCACGCTGACTTCGGTAACATGCTGTTCCATGACGGCCATGTATCTGGTTTCGCCGGTTCAACGTGGTACATGTACCAGAACCGTGGCGGTTCTGCGATGTACCCGAATGCTGAAACACCGTAATTCAGTATCGAGTACAAGTTTGATTCTAAGGAGGCTTCGGCCTCCTTTTTTATTTCAGGAGGGCGTTTGAATAACGATACCCCAAAAATACATTTTATATTTCCTGGCTTATTTCTGATTGCATCGTTACTTTTTTATCCGTTGCTATTGCCGGGTATGTTGTTTCCGCTGGCTTACCACAGCTATCTTATCCTTTTCTCTGCCGGAACACTATCTCTAATGGCTTTGTCTTTGTGTTTTTTAAACTATAAGCAAGCACTGGTTTTCTGTCAAAATAATGTTATCCCGACAACGCTCATCGGCATTATAACCGTCGGTTGTTTGTTGCATTATCTGTTTAACCATAATTATAGTCTTGATTATTTTTTCAGTTCACTGGTTTGGGTTTCGGTTCCTTTATTTGCGGCTCTTAATCATAAATATGTTGATAAATATCTCCCATATTTTCTGGCATTGCTGGCCATTTTGAATTGCATCCAGTCGACTGAGGAATTATTCGCAAATTCTGTTTTTTGCGGTATTTCCGGCAATTGGAACTGGAATGGAGCCTTATTGGTAATATCCACCCCCTTTCTTATGCTTTTTATTGCAAAGATTGGCGGCCTGTTGAAATTGAATCTTATTATCGTAAGAGTCTTGAATATTTTAATTTTGGTTGGGACTTTCTATTATATATACTTATGTGACTCAAAAGGTGTCTGGTGTGCGCTTGTAATGGCTGCTCTATTGTATTTTGGCGTTCTGTACAGAAACAGGATTTCAATCCGCTGGGTACTGTGGATCATTCTGACTGTGCTGATTGCAGTGGTGATATTTTTACATTCAGGCGGGATTGCTCAAGTTGGGGCTTTTCTGACGCGGGATGTGCGGATGCAATTGTGGAGTGGCACGTTACAACTGATTAGAGACAATTTTTTCTTTGGAGTCGGTCAGCCTTTATTTGAAAGTGCTCATGCTTCCTATAACCCGGTGGAATATTATTTGAATTTCTTTGCTACGGACAGAAATACTGATCCTCACAACCTTCTGTTGCTTTTTCTTGTGTCAAACGGTATTTTCTCATTCATTGCATGGCTTTTTTTGCTTATTTTGCCGATATGGAATTGGGTTTTACATTCGAAACGAACTGGAAACCTGCGGATGAAGTTATATTTTTTTATTATGCTGTTTCTATTTATTCATAGTTTAATGGATATGACGGTGGAAATATGGCCGATTAATGTAGTTTTCCTGATGATATTAGGTATTTTCTGGGGCAGGTACTGGAAGATTACGAATCGTAAGGAGACGTTGTTTGCTCCACTGGCAGTTCGTGTGACCGCGATGATTTGCTTTACAATTTTAATGGTTGCTCTGGCGTTTCAACTTTACTGCAATTATTTAAGTTCGTATTATTTCCGTCAGGCGCATATTGCTCGGGAGCTTAACTCAGCAGAGGCCGCACTTGCCTTTTATGATAAGATTATCTCTGTCAAGCCGACGCCGGAAAGCATTTATCAAGCTGCTTTGGTTGCTTTCTACGATTTGAAAAATCCTTTGCTCTGTCAACGTTATCTTGACCGGATGGAGGATTTAACCGTATTCAAGAATTATGTTAATAATAACGGACTTAAGGCAAAGGCGCTGTATTTGCAGGGACGGCGGCAGGAGTCTTTGAAATATTTTCAACAGGAAACAAGGAATTACCCGTTAAGTTCGATAAACTGGTATTTCTATTATAATACATTGAAGGAAATGGGGCTTGACGATGAGGCCCGAATGGCGTATGATAAGCTTTCGCAGTCTCTTGCTGTTAAAGGTTTGCGCTTTGAGCATATTCCGCTTCTGATTAAGAATCCGAGATGGGATATGCACTTTCGAGAAGTGCCAGGCACAGACTTTAAAGAATTAAAATAGAGGATGGACCGGTGTATAATTTCGTTATTAATTTAAGTCGTGGTTATATGATCTTGCCGGCAGTGATTTTATTTTTCATCGCGGCATATTCTGCCGGATGGCTTGTTTCGGATAAAATTCTGAAAATACAATGGCGTCATCAAGTCCCGGCGTTTCTGGTGAATCTGGTTCTGGGAATGAATTTTCTGGCATTGCTGGTATTGGCTGGCGGAACTATGAATGTATTGTCGCCGGCGGTCATCTGGACTTTATTGGTGATTTTATCAGTTCCTGGTATTATACGCTCTAAATTAATCATCGGATACATTACTGCTTATATAAACCGCAATCGTCTGTTCACGGTCATCATGTGCCTGATGGGGATTTATGCAACAGGCAGTGCGCTTTGTTTTCCGTACTGCTGGGACGAATTGACATATCATGTTTCATTGCCGTTGCGCTGGATCCAGGCAGGCGGGGTGCCGGTTTTTATGGATAATCCTTACTCTGCATTTCCATCCCTGCCGCATTTGCTTTTCCGCCTGACCATAGAAATCGGCGGGATTAAAACGCCGCGGGTACTTTGTCTGGCCGCATATATGATTTTCTTCTTTTCAGTTTACTGGATTATCAGGAGTTATGGTTCAAGATTTAAAGTTATGCTGTGTTTTGTAGTTTTTGTTCTTTCGCCGATTTTTGTCACCATGATGCGTGAAGCATATGTTGAACCATTTATGCTGATGAATCTTACTGCCGCTGTGCTGGTGTTGAAGGGAACATCTGTAATACAGATTGAGAAGACTGCGAATGTGTTTCTGCTGTGCGGAATTCTGGCGGCCGGAGCCGCTGCGGTTAAACTGACCGGACTGGGGATTGCCGCAGTGGTTTTTATTTTGGCAATGACTTATCCTGTAACTGAGTTGAAAAAAAGGTTCATATATGTGCTTGTTCCATGTGCGATAGGGGCGGCAATTTTTGTTTTACCATTCTACTTGAGGCCGTTCTGTTATACAGGAAATCCATTTTATCCATTTTTGTCCGGTGTGTTTTCAGCCGATCCCAAAGTGTTGGCGGTAAGCAAGTTCCACTACGCAATGGGATACAGCCATTTCGGCGTAATGGATATTGGCGGATTTTTTATATCGCCGGCACTGCTATGCTGGTTTGGTAAACTTTTTGACGGGATTATTATGGGATGGCAGTTTCTTGTTTTTTGTGTTTTGACCGGATGGTTCATGATAAAGAACTGGAAAGGGGCGAGAACCCTGAGAAATTGCGGCTTGATTGCCGCGATTCTGTTTTTTTATCTATTCTGGTTTTTTACTTCTCAGCAGAGCCGCTTTATCCTGCCGCTTTATTTTTTAGTGATACTGGCGGGGACTTATGAGTTTTGCCGGCTGGTTCAAAAGTGGGCTTTAGTCTCTTTTGTACTGCTTTTTGTATTTTGCGCATCAGTCAATCTGGACTGGAACGATATCCGGCATTATTATATTTCATGGCGCTGGGTGTTCGGTGATCCCAGAGGAATTCAGAAATATCTGGAAATTGGAACTCGTGATAAAGGTTTTGTGAGGGCGATGGCGGCAATTGCAGAGAAGACGCCGCAACAAGCAAAGATCATGCTGATATTTGAACGTCGCGGGCTTTACATGGCGCGTCAGTATGTGATTGCTACACCGTTCTATCAGGAAAAATATTTTACTCCGCTTCCCAATAGCAGCAATGAGGTGATGGATGTTCTGCAAAAAGAGAAGATAGATTATATTCTAGTTGGTGCATCAGGCGTAAATCCGGATCATCTTGAAGAATACAATCCTATCTATATGCAATTCGGTGAATTGCTTGCCCGCCTGAAAGCCGCGAAAAAACTGGAGGATGTCTGGTTCGATGATTGTTACGGCCTGTATAAAGTAATCCGTCAGGATTAATAGTAATATCGGATGATTGCTTCTTTTTTCAGTTTCTCGATGTACTCGGCATAAGCAGCTTCTTTTAACTTAGTTTCCACCTTGTCCCGTAGTTCTCCGCTCAGTTTCTGATACGACGCGGTGATCCCGGGTTCATGCTGATCCAGGCGCAGGAAATAAGTGCCTTCGTCAGTGCTGATCGCGCTGGTGACGTCTCCAGCTTTTAAACCTTTCAGCGCTTTGGCGAATTCCGGGCGCAGGCGCGGCTCATCTATCCAGCCAAGATCGCCGCCGCCAGAGGCATTCGGGCCATCGGAGTAAAGTGTCACCATGGAGGAAAAGTTTTTCTTGCTGCACGATTTCAGTTCCGCGTTTATCTGCTGTATGGCCTGATCGTATTTTTCATGATCTTTTTTCAGCATCATCAGTTCAAGCTTAAGCCTGGCCGGGGTTGAGAACTCATTTTTATGCTGCTCATAATATTCGAATAATTCCTTCGGCGTCAGATTAACCGTGGCGTAGTAATAATTATTGATCATTACCTGGATCGCGATTTTTTCTTTGGCTTTTTTACGCAGTTCCGCCAGGGATGACCCGACCTTTTTAGCTTTTGCCTCAAGTTCATGTCTGGTGGCACAGCCGTAGCTGATTGCCAGATCATCAATCAGACTTTCGATATATTGATCCGGAATCTCAAATTTTTTCTTATCATAATCCGCAAGTACCAGATGACGGTTAATGATTTCACTAAGAACTTTCTTACGCATCTTGTGTACTTCCTGATACAGGTCGTTCCCGTTATAAACCAGGCAGAGTTTGGATTCTTCGCGCCTGCTTTCGTAAATAACGTCCATCAAACTGATCGGAATGCCGTTTACCGATGCCAGAATTGAGTCAACTTTCTCCTCCGGCCGCAGATTTGGCGGCGTGGCTGTTTTTGGGGCAATATCCATGAAGTCAGGTTCCGCGGCAAATACCGGTACCGACAGCAGCAAGACATTTATAATTATCAGTTTTATTTTCATATTGCCTATTTTTTGAATAGATAAGTTAACCCATGAAGCTTTTTTCTGCAAATGCTGAACGCTTATGATTTCCTTTGGTACGGCATGGCGGAAAAAAGCAGCGGCAGACGCAAAAGCAGCAGCAGAATCACGCTGATCAATATTCCGTTACCCTGAAATAGAATTAATGGAAAGAATACAATCCCGCAGGTGTGCCCGAAATAACGCAACGTCGGCAGGGACTCGTTTTTCATTAGCGTTACTCGCCGCGAAAGGATTTCCTCTGCCATTCCTGCTGAAGCCGCCAGACAAAAAATACTGACCAGTAATATTTGGTAAAAAAAGTCAATTTCATTGAAGTAAAGCAGTAACGGACAAAGGCAGGATATAGTTGCCATGACTGTTTTCAGGGAGGGGAAACGCAGCAATATTCTGCCGAACGCAACTCCGCCCAGCATCCCTAGAAAGACAGGTGTTTTTTCATAAAGGTCGCCCTTATCCTGCTGATAGGCGATCAGCAGCAGGAGAAACAGACCCATGGTGAAAAAGCCGTTTTCAAAAGTACCGAACCCTAACGCATAATTGCCTGTTCTGGACAGAAAAAATCTCATTGTGATGTAAACAGTAATACACATAATAAGCAGCAGAATGACCGCCAGCGGGGGGGGGTGCATTATGCTTTTCTGAAGTTTGCCGTTAAAGATATCGCCGACAAGGCTGGGCGAGGATGGCTGTTCATTTTCCGGCAGAGAATAAAGTGTGGTTAGAACGCCTCGCGGCATCATGATGCCGCGAAACGCGGTAACTTTGGACAAACGGTCTTCCAGTTCAGTCAAATTCACGGTTAGTTTGCTGTTGGCGGACATGGTGAGGGTGGTGCAGCCGGGAATCGGCATGGTGTGTTTGAAGTAATTTCTCGCAGATGGTGGATTGTCTTCAGGCACAACGTCTTCCGGCTGCTTATTGCTTGTATTTACTGTGACGACAACGCCGTTGACGGTAATTTTATCCGAAGCCAGATGATAAATCTGCGAACTGCCGGGGTTTCTGATAAATCCGGGTTCGAGAATCAGTATAATGTCAAATTTCGTATCGGTGCTCTGCAGATACTCTTCCGGAGACATTGACGAAACGAAAAAGCGCCCGGGTGCCAATGGCAGCATTTCCCTGCTCAGTGCCAGCATAATCAAGTCTTGATACGGACAGAGCAGGTTTACTTCCGCCACATGCGGCAGTTCCAGCAGAAATTGCGGAATCTGGGAAAACGGCGAGGCGATTACCAGGATTTGCAGGTTGCTTGAATCCGGCTGCAATGTCACCGGCAGCATCCCGGCAATATATTTTCGCGAATCCTGCGGAATCTGCCAGCGCGGTGCGCCGTTGTCCAGGATCAGAAGCTCTCCGTCTTTCCTGCCCAGTACGCTCATTCTGCCGGTCGGCGTATTGATGCTTTTTACATAACTCCACCCGGGCTGCACCTGTTTCCAGTACATCGTGAACAATTTCTGCGAAGTGTACACGCCGCATGCATCCAGCAGCAGTGCGCATGATGCCATGACCCACAGCAGCGCTCTCAATCCGCGCCGCTTGAAATGTTCAATCCCGGCCCATAGCGCTGCGGCTATGACTAATATTCCGGCCAGCGCGACGATCGCCTGGGCGGAATTTAACCGGTCGGACAGTTGCGGAAAAGTTACGCCGCCGATTATCAGCCCGAAACAGTAGAATAATTCACCGCTGAGCCGTTCTTTGTTCTTCTTTGAAAACAGCATCGCCATTATCAGGCCGCTGAACAGCCCGATCCATAGTGTGGAAAATGCGGCACAGGCTATCAGCGCCGGCAGGCCGTTCGTGATTCCGATTGCCGGCATGGGGAGAAACATCGCGGAAAGTACTGAAATCAAGGAGGCTGGAGGAAGAAAGATCAACGCGCCGGTCAGGATGAATGACTTGTTTTCTTTATCATTGTCATTGGCGCGGAAGGACAGCATTGCTCCGGCGGCTGACCAGAGTGAAAGGAAAAAAAGTATCATTGCAGTTGTCAGCGAAGAATTCTCAAAGCGGGCGATTGATTCCCGCAGCACAAAGGAGATTGTCAGCAGAACAAAATAACCGGTGATAAGGAACAAAAACATGTTCCTGTACTGGCCCTGGCTCTTATTACTCATTTGGTTTTTCCTGTTTAACTGTCCTGGCCCTGACGATTGCCAGCGATAATGCCGCTTCAAGACTGCCGGTGTCCGCAATACCTTTCCAGGCAATCTCAAAAGCGGTGCCATGGTCAACGCTGGTCCGGATTACCGGCAGCCCCAGTGTTGAATTAACCCCCCGGTCAAATGCAAGCATCTTGAACGGGATATGCCCTTGATCGTGATACATTGAAAGTATGCCGTCGAACCGTGTTCTGATGCTTTCTATGAACAAGGTGTCCGGCGGGAACGGCCCTTCAATATTAATGCCTTGCTTTCGCAATCGCTGAAGCGCCGGTTTCACCACTTCCTCGTCTTCGGTACCCATGTAGCCGTTTTCTCCGGCATGCGGGTTGATTGCCGCCGCGGCCAGCAGCGGACTGGCGATGCCTTCGGCTTTGACGACATTGTTCAGCAGCTCCGCTACTTCAACAATGCGTTCCTTTGTGACGGCGGAGGCAGCGTCTTTCAACGGAATATGGGTGGTGACGAACGCCACCCGCAGGTTGCCGGCTGACTGCATCATCGCGTAGCTTTGGCAATTACAGAGTTCCGCGATCAGTTCGGTATGCCCGGTGAATTTAACCCCTGCCAGATTGACGGATGCTTTATTCATCGGGCAGGTGACGATTGCGTCAACTTTGCCTGCCAGCGCATCCCGGGTTGCGGCAATTACCGCATTCATCGCGGCCATGCCGCAGGCTGGATCTTCTTTTCCGACAGTAACTTCCGTTAATTTCATTTTGCCGGTCTGATGAATGGATGGATACTTTCCGCCGGTGAATCTTTCCGCCGCCGCCTTGATAATCTCCGGGCAGCCGTAAATAATAATCTCAGCATTATCCTTGAATTTGGACAATGCCGCTGTTCGTACTGCGATTTCCGGTCCGATTCCGGCCGGATCGCCCATAGTCAATGCTATGCGTGGAATCCCGCTCATAAGCCCCCGGGTTTACCAGATTTGGCCTTTGGATTCGAAATGTTTGGCGACATTTGGAATGATCGGCTTGATCAGCTTCTTGATCGCCGCCGCGTATTCGCGGATTTCCCATTGCGCATGTTCACTGTCCCGCAGATCGAGGAAGTGCAGCAGATTATTCAGGTCCACCGTGCCCCAGAACGTGACCATCATGTTCTGCGGCAGTACGCCTCGCGCCTGTTCCCGGCAGACTCCGGCCGCCAGCAGTTCTTCATACAGCGCCAGCGACTTCATATTGTGATCAGAGATCTTCTGCTTAAGTTCAGGACGGTCCAGCGTGGAGTTGGCGACTGATGCCTGACGGTTGTTCTCCGATTGCGCGCGAATGCTCGGCGGCGTGTAAAACTCCAGATCGACTTCGGTATAGCGCCGCGATATTTCATTGAAACTCCAGGTACGGTGACGGTGCCACTGGCCGCGCACAAACAGCGGACAGTGAACGCTGAACGTAAACACCACATGCTCAAGAGGGCTCGTATGTTTGTTTTCAATCAGATATTCCAGCAGGGTGATGTCGCGGTAATCCATCTTCTCTTTCAATCTGCCGAATGATACCCGTGCGGCGTTGACGATGGTTGTTTCACTGCCCAGGTGATCAATCAAGCCGATCCAGCCCTGACCTCCCAGCACTTTTACATGGTTGTCCGGCGGTATATTAAGATGCTGCATATTGTCAGTCCCCCTTTTTCCTTAGTTTTATCTGTGTGTTTGCCTCACAAAATAGCTGTGATTGCGCCAAAATCAATCTTGTTAATCAAATCCGCATTCAATATTTTTAAAGCCGGGGCAGTCCGGAACGGTTTTGCCACTGCATTTTGGATACCAGCCCGCCCCATTTTGGACAGCCTTATGCAGAACCGTTTTAACCACAAAGGCTCAGAGACACAGAGAAATCCTTTTCTTCGCCACTCCGAGCCGTTAGAGAGCCGTTGAACACAGTTCTTGCTCCAATCTTCTGATTTTCCGGTACTTGTTCTGTCTTCAGACTCCCCTGGTTTATAATTTTCAATTGTTGATAGTCTTTACATATATAGTAGATTTGTGAATCAGAATGAGTAAAACCAGTTCAAATAAGGCGATAAAATGAAATTTTAAAACTCATCGCTTTCAGGTTTGATTCATGGATTAATTATGATAGAATATAATTGTAGCGAGGAGAAGTAGATGTTTGCAAGACTCAAGGCGGCATGGCTGGCGTTCAAGCACTGGCGGCGGAGCGCGTTTCCGTTCCGGCTGACGGTACTGCTGATTCTGCTGGTGTTCGCCTGTGATCTGCCATGGCGGGTCATAACCACAAACCATTCGCCGTTGATTAATGAATTGGTGTGGATCGCCTGCAAAGCAATACGCTACAGTTCCGAACCGCGTGTTCCATCCGCTTATCTGCGTTATTATCGCGCCCGCGAAAACCAGCGGCTGCAAAATGAGTTGCGCGACAGGATACAAGCAAGCGGTTTGCGACTCAGCCCGGACGAACTTGCCGCCGTCAATTCCAAGCCGTCCAAAGTTGACAACAAACTCCTGTTCGAGATTGCCAGACGTCACGGAATTATTTCCGCCGGAGTTTCTCAACGGGAATATATGCGTACTTTGTGGGCGGCGTCCTTATCCATGACCGCTATGGAGTTCGATAATGGCTGGAATGAGGTTAAGCATGACGTTTTCAACACTGGAAAACTATTTGGCGGCCAGCGTGACTGGCGGCTGGGAATTGGTTTGTTTTGTCGCATATTGGATACAATTGTACCTCAGCCGTTTATTATCACAGTACCATGGTTTATTCTCTGTCTGGCGCTGACATTTATTGCAGTCAGGAACCCGGCAAGCAAGCGGCAATGTGCATTGGCAATTGCGCTGCCGGTACTGTTGACCCTGCTATGGACCGGCCGTCACTTGATAAATATATTCAATGAGCCGCATTCTCCATATTCGGATTATTTTGTGATGATTCGTCTAACTTATATCACATATTATTCAATACTGGCGGTGATTGCCGGGATTCTGGGGATCCGGCTGCGGCGACGGGCGCTTGAACGCGCGAATCCGGACAAGGTTTTGACCAGCCTGCTGTTTATCACGGGAACATTGCTGATGTTTCAATTTATCTATCATCCGTTTCTATTGATGTACTATTATGGACAGCAAGCCGCATATCCGATGTTTTTTTCCGGCAATATTTTCTGCAATATCTCGTTTTACGCCATGTTGCTGCTTTGTTTATCCGGAGCGGCCATGACGGGGTACGCGGTAAAATCATATTTACAGATGCATACGGCCGGCCGGTTTAATCGTCTTTATATTTCGCCGGAACTGTTATGCTACCTGTGCTGGGGGATCGCTGCCATCTGGGCCAGCCATCTGCTGTTAATGGTTGACCATTACGCATTCAAGTCATTGTTGACCGGTTTTGATACGCTGTCTGCGCAGATTGCCGGGCAGATGCTGCGGGAAAACAAGTCGTGTACAGGACAGGATGTGATTATGACCGGCATGAGAATAACTGCATTTATCGGCAGTATTTTGACTGGCCTGCTTCTGTTCAAACCATACCCTAAACCGTATTTCCGCACTATCAATATTTGTGCGATAGTTTTAATCAGCACGATATTTGTTATTCTGGCATGTTTCGTGTCATGCGGTCTGGATTCATTCTCTTCGCCATATCAAAAAAATCATTATATCAACGCAAATTTTCGAGGGAAGTGATTTTTGAAAATCCTGCGGATTATCTGCATCCGTGATTTCCGGTAAATAACAGATTGCGTCTATATTTCTAGACTGGGAAATAATGATTTAATAGCTATTTTAACAGGGAGTATAAATTTACATACAGTCAATCAGTTAAAAGAATAGCAGGTTTTACATGAAATTAAAGAAATTCGGCAGTCGTTGCGGGTTCAAGGTTAATCCGGTCAGCATCGGCGCGATGCGGTTTCCGGCGGATGCGGTTGAAGCCGTTAAACTGATCCGCTCCGCCATTGACCGCGGCATGGTTTACATTGACACCAGCCGGGGCTACGGCGAATCGGAGTTTGTTCTCGGACGGGCGCTCAAGGACGGCTACCGTGAAAAAGTCATTCTCTCCAGCAAATGTTCTCCATGGATCAAAAAAATCCAGGACTCGGATGACGGTTCGGCGGATTCGGTTTTCCACCGGATACAGGAAACTATTCTGCGGCTGGATGTTGAATATCTGGATTTCTATCAGGTCTGGAACGTTGACTCTCCTGAAGCCTGGAAGACTGCGGTGCGCAAAGGAGGCATGGTTGACGGCATCCGCCGCGCCATGGCTGAAGGCATGGTCAGCCATACCGGATTCACTACTCACGAGAAGCCGGAAAATTTGCTGCGTTACCTTGACGACGCCGGTTGGGCGGATGTTATTCTGGTCACCTGGAATCTGCTGAACCGTGATTACGCGGACGTATTGACAAAAGCGCATAAGCTTGGAATAGGCACCATTGCCATGAATCCGTGCGGCGGCGGCCGGCTGGCCGAGGCCAGTCCGGTCTTTATGGAACTGGCGGAGGAAGTCGGCGCGGCCAGCGTTCCGGATCTGGCGATCCGCTATGTCTATTCCAATCCGGATATTGACACCATGCTTTGCGGCATGACCCGCAAGGAAGATATTGACAACAGTCTGGCATCCATCTCCCGGGGCAAATTTACCACCGCGCAAATGAAGCGGATAAATGCCTTGCTGGACGGAAAAACCAAAGCGAAAATGTGTACTGCCTGCAATTACTGTATGCCGTGTCCCGCCGGAATCAACATTCCCGGAATGATGCATATGGCGTTTCAAAGCCGATATTACGGTTTCGAGACCGCCGTCCGCAAAGAATATGCCGGCAGCAGCCTCAAGGCGGACGCCTGCAAACAATGCCGGCAGTGCGAGAAGAAATGCACCCAGAAAATCGCCATCGTCAAGGAGCTGAAATCCATCCATAAGGAATTATGGAAGTAACTGAAAAATTCGGTAAAACTGAATATCCAATATCCCGTCCCGCAGTCGCCGGATCCCGCAATGCGGGAGAATATCCAATCGACGAAGTTCGAGTCTGATGACATTGGAAATTGAACTGGTTTGTTATTAAAACTTGGTTATTGGCTATTGAGTGTTGGCTATTGGATATTCAGATTACTACGGGTAAAATAATATCTATGGAATAATTTGCGAACTCTGGAGAATACGCATTTTTGCTATGCCGGGCTATTCTGCGTTAACTCCAGGCTTTAGTGCTATTCTTTTATCTTCTTTCCCGTAGTTCATTTGCATCGGATAAAACGGCAGATTAATTTATCCGGCAGGAGGTTTTATGAATACTAATTGCCCGCACTGCCATACAGAGTTGATGATCGCCGACGAACATGCCGGCGATATGGTGGCCTGCCCGGATTGCGGTGCTAATTTCAAGGCTCCGGTGGCGGATTATATCCCTAAGATCTGCCCGAACTGCCGGGGCGGGGTGGAACGGTCCCATAAAATATGCGTGAATTGCGGCTATGATTTTGATTCCGACCAGCTTTTGAATACCAGAATCGTAAAGCCCGAGGACATTGTGCCGTGGTGGCTTCATGTGCTGCGGTTTATCGCTGAATGTTATCCGGGATTGTTCCGTCCGCTGACGTTGATCGCGTTTATCATCTTTGTCATTTTGTTCATTGCGGTGGAACTCCTGGCGCTGACGGTGTTATTTATGGGAGCGTTCATTTCAGCGTTTATGGTGGCGGTGGCAGGGATGATGATTTATGTGCAGGGGGCGGCTTTCCTGGGAACCGGATGCATCATGGATTTACGCAATGCCCTGGTTGAAATGCAGGGCAGGCAGATGGAGGCATTTGTCTGGCTGGCCGCTGCTCCGACCTTGCTGATACTGACAGGAATGATTGTCGTATCGAAGTATCTGGTGCATTGAAAGAGAGAATTCAGCAGTCAGAATAAAACTTAAAACAGAAGGTATTTTTGTAGATTAACAGGGGTTGATTATGATCTTTAAAATTATATGTCCAGGCTGTAAAAAGAAGTATGATGTGCATAACAGTTTCAGTGCCAAACAGGTTGCCTGTGACTGCGGCACGAAATTCACATTACCGGCGGCCCCGCCTGAAGGAGATTATCAGGTATGCCCGGCCTGTCGTGAATTATCTTCAAATGACAATGTCATCTGCACTTCATGCGGATTCAATTTCAAAACTGGCGGCAAGGTTGCCACCAGGAAAAAGCTGAAAGAGGACGATGAACCGGGATTCTGGTTCAAGTATGGTATTCTGATTAAAAAGCTGGTGATGCTGTCCATAATATTGCTGGTTGGATTTATGGTTTATCATTATTATACGGCCAAACCCTTCGGCATTTCCGCGAAATCGCCGCTGGGGATGTTTCCGGTTGTGAATACCTTTCTAGGTACGCTGAATTTTGAATTCAAGGAACTGCCGGCTCCGGCGCAATATCCCGACTGCAAAATGTATTGTTTCAACAATGCGAAAGCGGCGAAGGATACCAGAGGCATGGTTGACGAGGAGATTATGATGATTGCTGATAAAGCCGGAATTATTCAAGCATTTTTCGGACATTATTCTGTCCCGGACGTTGCGCTCAATCCGAACGGAACTATCGTTTCGCGCTTTTTCGGAAGATTGCGCACTGAATTCGGCGTGCCTGAAAAGCCGGACTTTAAATTGGTCACCCACGGAACCGGGCGCATGGCCTGGTCTGAAAATGTATGTAACTGGGGCAATCAGAATATCAGTATTTACTGGACGCGGGTTGATAACTCCATCGGGCTGGTCTCATCTAATCAAAAACTGGCTATCACGCTGGCAAAATATTCGCCGGAGAAAACATTGAAAGCGAGTATGCGCGGCGACGATGAGGAAAGTGGCGGCGGCATCAGCATCAGTCCGGGCATTGGCGGCAATACGGTTAAAAACATCAGCAAAGGCATCAATAAAGCAGTAAATAAGAAACAGCAGGAACTTGAGGAATAACAGCAATGAAAGAAACATGCGGATGGGCCGGGGCAGATCATCTTTATATAGCTTATCACGATAAAGAATGGGGGGTGCCGGTACATGATGACCGGAAGATTTTCGAGTTCCTGGTGTTGGAAAGCGCGCAGGCCGGCTTGAGCTGGATTACCATTCTGAGAAAGCGTGAAAACTACCGGCAGGCGTTTTCCGGATTTGATCCGGTGAAAGTTGCGCAGTTTGATTCAACGAAGGTCGAAGAATTGCTGCAGAATCCGGGGATCATCAGAAACCGGAAAAAGATCGAGTCGGCAATAAACAATGCTCAGCGATTTCTGGAAGTGCAGAAGGAGTTCGGCAGTTTTGACAAGTATATCTGGTGTTTCACCGGAGGCCGCCAGCTTGTAAATGCCTGGAATGATTTGTCGGAGCTGCCCGCGACCTCGCCGGAATCGGACAAATTGAGCAAGGACTTGAAGAAGCGCGGGTTTAAGTTTTTAGGCTCAACCACATGCTATTCGCACATGCAGGCGACCGGTATGGTAAACGACCATATTACCTGTTGTTTCAGGTATAAGCAGGTGCAGGACAGATGACTGGTGACTGGATTTGCGCCGTCCGTCCCTGACGGCAATCCCATGAGTCCTGTCTGTCCTATCTTTTTGCTCCGGATTTATTTCCCGATGCAGAAACGGCTGAAAATATTTTCAAGGATATCCGGGGATATATTTTCGCCGGTGATTGAGCCCAGCGCCGTGATGGCGGCGCGCAGGTGGACGGCAGCCAGTTCCCAGTCGGATGATTTTAGCATGACTGCGGCTTCCGGCAGTGCTGCAATGGTTTCATCAAGCAGTGCGGCATGACGTGAACTTACGGCGATTTCCGGTTCTTCGGTGTGCGGGAACCCCCAGACTGCCTGTTCGAAAATATCCATGAGTTCGTTAATGCCGGTACGGGCGGTTACAGAAATCCCGGCGGACGGGTATTTAAGTAAGGGAAGGGGGACATTGCCGGCTAGATCTAGTTTGTTCCATACGGCGATAACGTTGCGGTGATCAGCAACGTGTTTTTCCATTTCCTCGATATCTTCACTGATGGTCGTTGACGCGGCGTCGAGCATCCAGAAGACCACTTGAGATTCCTTGATAGTTTTGCGGCTGCGGTCAATGCCGAGGCCCTCGATCAAGTCGGTTGCTTCGCGGATGCCGGCAGTATCGGTCAGCCGGACTGGAATATTGCGGATATTGGCCGTTTCTTCGAGGGTGTCGCGGGTGGTGCCTGGCAGTTGAGTGACGATGGCGCGCTCGTAGCCGAGCAGCAGATTCAGCAGGCTGGATTTGCCGACATTAGGCTTGCCGGCCAGGACAACCCTGATGCCGTTGCGCAGGATGACTCCTTCTTTACCGGAGTCTTTCAGTTTGTTTATATCGCTGCAGATGGCATCTATTTTTTCAATGAAAATGTCGGCGTCGGTCCAGTCAAGGTTTTCCTCGGTGAAATCCATACGGGACTCACATTCGGACAGAATATCAATCATGGATTCGCGGAACCGGTTGATTTGATTTTTCAGAGCTCCGGCGATCTGCCTTTCCGCCAGATGCAGCGCCATGTCGCTGTGGGCGTAGATCAGGTCGGCGACAGCTTCCGCCTGTGTCAGGTCCATTTTTCCGTTGACAAACGCCCGGAAAGTAAATTCCCCGGGTTCGGCCAGTCTGGTTCCGGCTGCAATTACGGCATCGAAAGCGCGACGCACGGCCAGAGTTCCGCCGTGGCAGTGCAGTTCTACAATATCATCGCCGGTATAGCTGTTCGGGCCGGGCATATAGACTGCCAGCGCCGGTTCCCCGTCAGTGTCATTGACGGAGGATATTTTACCCAGCAGCATTTTTCTGGCGGTGGAATGTCCGTGGACGGTTCTGCCGTGCCAGACTTTACCGGCCACGCAGAGTGACTCCGGCCCGGAAATCCTGATAATTGAGATCGCGCCGCCGATGCCGGTACAGATCGCGCTGATTGTGTCTTCGGTATTCACAGTTACTGCCTGAATCCTTTGCATTTTAGTGACTCAGGCAATATAGCGTTAAATATGGAAAAATAAAGCGTCGGCTTACGGTTTTACCCATTGACCGGTTTGGCTGGATTTATAGCAGGCCAGGACGACTTTGACGGTTTGCGCTGCGGACTCGCCGGTTACGAACGGCTGGCGTTTTTCGCGAATTGCCTGTACAAAGTCCTTGATTTGAGCAGGATGCCCGCCGCCGTAATAGACTTTTCCGGTCTGAAGCGCAGGGTCAATTTCACATGCGGCGAAACGTTTTTCAATTTCCTGCTGTTTGGCTTTGTCGTTAAATTCCAGATAGGTGACTTTGAGATTTAAATATTCCAGATATCCTTCGGTGCCGCTGATTGAAAATGAATGACGCCAGTTGGCGGCGCTGGATGCGGTGGCGGTAACCGCGCCGACCGCGCCGCGCTTGAATTTGATGGCGAATGCGGCGGTATCTTCCGTTTCAATAACTCCTTGATGAGTCATGTTTTCGCAGCGTGCGGAAAGTTCTTTGATGCCGCCGAACAGCCAGTTGATCAAGTCAATATAATGAATTGCCTGATTGATCAATACCGCGCCGCCTTCATGCGCCCAGGTGCCGCGCCAGGCGTCGCCGAGATAATATTCATTGGAGCGGAAACAATTGCTGTTCATATTGACGGTGGTGATCGTGCCGAAAGCACCTTCATCAATCAGTTGTTTCAATACTTGATTGACCGCTTCATGCCGATGCTGGAAAATCCCGCCGAAAGCGAGTTCCGGATTGCGCTTGTGGGCTGCTATCATTTTTTTCAGGCACGCCTGGCTGCGGCCGAGTGATTTCTCACAGATAACGTGTTTTTTATGATCCAGTGCGTTGACCACGATTTCTGCGTGACTGCCGTGATCAGTGCAGACCGCGATACAGTCAACTTCCGGATCATTCAATACTTCATGATAATCGGCAGTTATTTTTGGAATTCCATATTGTTCAGCCATTTTTTGCGCTTTGGAGAGCACCAGGTCACAAGCCCATTTCACTTCCACATTTTTAAGAAATTTAAAGCTTTCAATATGTGAAGGTGCAATTACTCCGCAACCAATAACACCGCATTTGATCGTTTTCATTTTGATATTTTTCCAATATTAAAATTCAATAGTTCAATAATTATAAACCGTAAAAAATATAATAATTAATTATAAACCGGTAAATAATATAAATCAAGCATTTTTCACAATAATTATGAAAAATAAAAAATTAAACGTTTATTTGAAAGAAATCAGCCTGTATTTGGCATATTTAAAGAAGAATGTCATTTTATTGTTATGAATAGCGGAAAACGGCTTGAAAAGAGTTTTTTTATCGTATATTTTAATCTGTTTATTTAAATGGAAATTATCGCGCTAAACAAAGTTAAAGCTTTGAGGATAGGTAATGGACAAGAAGAATCTTCAGGATGTGCATACAAGTATGCGGGAAATGTTCCAGCGGGCGGTTGAGTCCGGCAGGAAAAATAATCTGGATTACGCGATTGAGATTCTAAAAGATCTGGTCACGAAGAGTCCTGGTCTGATTCCGGCCAGGGAGAAATTGCGTGAATTTGAGCGCATAAAGTCTGATAAAATCAGCCCGCTCGGCAGGATGATTGCCAATCTTAAATCATCCTTTCAGGCGGCGAAAATTAAAGCTGCTACTTCCCAGAAGCCGCTTGACGCGATGATGATGTGCGAAGGCGTGCTGGCCCATAATCTCTACAATCCGCTGGTGCTTAATCTGCTGGCTGATGCTTCTCTGAAAGCAGGTGCTCCGTTCATCGGAGTTGAAGCGTTATCTATTCTCCGCGATTTAAAACCGCACAATGAAACCAATATGCGCAAACTGGCTAACTTTTACAGAAAATGCGGCGACGCAATGAGCGCATTGAAAATAGTCCAGGAAATCGCCGCAAGGCATCCGAAAGATCTCGGGGTTCAGGCTGAAATGCGTTCTGCTGTGGCGTTGGCCAGTATGCAGCAGGGCGATTGGCAGAAAGAAGGAAAAACCCAGGATAAAGTCAAGGATAAAGAAGAGGGGATGGTCGCTGAATTGCTTGAAGGAACTCTTCATGATGTTGACCAGATGAAAACAGTTATCGTTAAATTAGAAAAAGATCTGGAAAAAGAAGAATCTGTTGACACCCGTAAAAAACTTGGCGAATTATATCATGCTTGCGGCAGATATGATGACGCGATTGAGCAATATACTCTCGTTTCCAAGGGCATCGGCACGATGGATCCGGCAGTAGATAAGAGTATTGAAAAATCCAACATTGCCAAAATTGATGCTGAAATCAGTGCATTGTGTGTTGATCCGGCGAATTCCGCTAAAGTCGAAGAAATTAAAAAGAGCAGATATAACTATCAGCTTGAACGCGCGACTGAGCGGGTCAATACTTATCCGAATGATAATCAACTGCGTTTTGACCTGGCGGTGCTCTATTTTAACGGCAGTTTTATCGACAATGCAATCGAACAATTTCAGTATGCCCGTAAAAATCTTCAGCGTAAAGTCACCTGCATGGTTTATCTGGGCCGCTGTTTTCTGATGAAAGATCATTACGACATGGCGATAGAGCAGCTTTCCACTGCGCTTGCGGAAATGCTGGTGATGGATAAAGCTAAGAAAGAAGCCTTATATTACCTTGCCAAAACTTATGAGGCCGCAGGCAATGCTGAAAAGGCATTGGAGAATTATAAGGAAATTTATCAGGCGGACGTCAATTATCTTGATGTCGGTAAGAAGGTTCAAGAATATTATAACAGCAAAAAGAACGGTTGACGAGACCGGTTTGGAATGTTGTTATCTAAAATCATGGGTATTCGAGATTTGAATTTAATAATGTTTATATTAATTTAATTGAAGACAGGCGGGTGCATTTTTTTAGAAAGGGACTGAAATGGCTGACAATGAGAATAAGATAGTCTTAAATGTTCCGGGGCAGGCGAATGTTGATCCTTCAGAAGTGACCCACGAAGCTTTGAAGGATCCGTTGAGCGGTCGTGATACCGATACTGGCAGTCTTGACCGGATGGATGACACAAAGACCAGAAAAACGGTAAAAATCAAGCCGGCCACTGGGGCCGCTCCAGTTCCAGTTATAACCCTCGGATCAACCGCTTCTGTTCGTGTTGTGCCTGCAGCAGCCGCTGCTGAACCAGCCCGTCCGAAAGATGTATTGGCCAGTCGCGATACCGATACCGGCAGCCTTGACCGGATGGACGATACCAAGACCAGAAAGACGGTAAAACTTTCTCCAATATCTTCCGGTGCCGGACCGGTTCCGGTTATGAAACTTGGTACTGTTGCCACACCGGCGACCGGTACCGGAGCAGTTCCTGTAACTACTTTGCCACGCCCTGCCGGACTCGCAGATGATGATACCAGAACGCGGCAGACGGTTGTACTTAAAACACCGCCGTCCCCGGCGATCAATACCGAGTCGATTCCTATCACTACTTTGCCGTACCCGACCAGCCCGGCTGCAGACGATACCAGGACACGGCAGACGGTTGTAATTAAAACACCGCCGTCCCCGGCGATCAATACCGAGTCGATTCCTATCACTACTTTGCCGTACCCGACCAGTCCGGCGGAAGATGATACCAGAACGCGGCAGACAGTCGTGCTTAAAACACCTTCCGCCCAGGCGATTAATACCGAGTCGATTCCTATTACTACTTTGCCCCATCCTGTCAGTCTGGCGGAAGACGATACCAGGACAAGGCAGTCGGTTGTACTTAAAACACCGCCGTCCGCGGCGATCAATACCGAGTCGATTCCTATTACTACTTTGCCCCATCCTGTCAGTCCGGCTGCAGACGACACCAGGACGCGTCAGTCAATTGTGCTCAAAGCGCCTTCCGCCCCGGCGGTGAGTTCCGGCGCTGTAGGTACCGAGTCAGCCCCGCTCAGTGATGTGCTGGCAGGACGCGATACAGACACCGGCAATATGGAAAGAATGGATGATACAAAGACCAAAAAGACAATTAAACTTACTCCGCTTACTGCCGGAGGTCCAATTTCTAAACTGGCTCCGCTTGGTAAAACTGCCGGAGCTCCTGCTCCATTTGTATTGCCCAGACCAGGATCTCCGCCGGTAAATCTGGCGGCGACAGTTGAACTTAAACCTGTTTCCATTGCTCCACCGTCTGCGGTGTCTCCGGTAAATCTGGCGGCGACAGTTGAACTTAAGCCTGTGGTGCTGCCCGTTCCGGGGCAGGGTTCGTCTGTCAGTACTGATACAGGCAGTTTGAAAAATTTGCTTGAAGACACTTCAACAAGAAAGACGGTAAAATTACAGCCGCTGCCGGCCAGCGGTGCAACTGCTGCGTCTGCGGCAGCAGATCTTGAGAAAACTGTACTTAGTCAGACGGTTCCTCAGCCTGTTTCCGCCGCAGTTGCGCCGGATGCCGAACCCATGGTCAGAGATACTAGTGATGATACCGTAAAACTTCAGAAAACGCATGTTCCGACTGCGCATGAAGCTTCTTCTCCATTGCCGACAGTTGCTCAAGCTAAGACTGTTGTGCCGGGGGCGAAGCAAACGATTAAATTGCGCCCGTCAACCGGCGGCGGGACGGTTCCGCCTGAAGAACCGGCGGCAGCCATGGCATTAAAATCAGCCGCAGGCACTTCGAAAGACACAATCAAGATTTCTCCTTTATCTACCAACGGCACGTCCGGGCCTGCTGCCGGTGTTGCGCCATCGGCGCCGACTCTAAATCTGGCGACGAAGGCGCCGACGCCTGCTGCCGCACCTGTTATGGGGCTTGCACCGTCTACGCCGACGGCTAAACTTTCCGTTCCAGGTGTTGCTCCGTCATCGCCGACAGTTAATCTCAGCGCTCCATCAGTACTTACTCTGAAGAAGCCTGCGCTTACTCCTGTTCCGGCTCCAGCGGCGGCTCCGGAGCAGAAGCCTGGATTGTCCTTGCCCGGCAAGGCTAAACCGCCTGAACCTGTGGCTGAGGAAGAACCGCAGGTTGTGGAAGAAGAGGCCGTTGAGGATGGCGCCGAGGAAGAAGCCGTGGAAGAAAAGAAAGGCGGTCTCCAGCTAAAAAAACGGGAAGTCGGGGATGAACCTCAAGGGCCGCCGCGGGTACAGACAGATTTAGAGAAAATTGAAGACAGTCACCAACATGCAATAAGTGGCGCGATGGAACAACCGTCCATGCTCTATTTTATGCTTGCGCTGGTTTCTGTAATTTGCCTTGCCGCTTCAACGTATATCTCTGCGGCCCAGTATGTTAACTACTGGCAGCAGGCAAAGGTAAAGAGCAAATTACCGGTGTCGTTCATTTCACAATTTGTGAAATAATCGCGAATAGAATTACTGTTTGATGCAGTTTGTACACTCCCGGTGAGGTTGAGCGAAAACTCGACAACAACCCGGGATTTTTTTTTATGGAGAAGTTGACATTATGTTATGTGATAAAATTATCTGCCGTTCTGGAATTTTTATTATTATAATGACCTTGTTTACTGCTATGTGCCAAGCACAGGAGATCTCCGTCGCACTGTCGAATCTGGACAAATTCGCTTTGTCAAAAGAAAAAGATTCGGTTGACTTTATAAAATCAATAGCAGAGCAGCTTGAGAAAAGCCCTAAAGGCACTGCATCGCTGATTCTTGTAAAACTAAAAACCCCGAATGCCACGGAAAAGCAGCTTGCAGCTTACATTTGGGCGTTAGGCGTGATAAAAGATCCGGTTGCGCTTGCTCCGGTAATGGAAATATACCGGCAGTGCAATTCTGAATTGGTACAGGGCAACTGCCTGCGTACCGCGGCATTGATTGGCGGTAAGACAGCCGGGGATTTTCTGATGTCCGTGCTCAATAAGACAACGGATAAAGACATGCGGTTCAGTATCATGAATCTGCTGGCGCAGATGCAGCATGATGCGGTGCTGCCGGCGACAGTAGAGGTACTTCAACAGGATCCGAAGAAATATTACTGGCAGGTTATTCTTATTTTTTGCAAAATGGGCGATAATGCGGTTCCTTTCCTGATGTCTAAAATCAGTGACAGCGACACTAATGTCCGCATCAATGTAGTCAATGTTCTTGGTAAATGGCTGATCGCTCCTGAAGCCGCGCAGCCGTTGCAGGATCAGTACACGCGGGAACAGGATTTGAGAGTTCGAGGTTTGATATTGTGCGCATTGGAACGGATTAGCCCGGATGTCGCGAAAATGAAGTCGGTTTTAGAGCAGATTGCGGCAGCGGAGAAAGATGAGAACCTGCTTAATTACGCACGCGTGACTCTTGCCAATATTGGCCTGATAGAAGCAAGTTTAGCTTCGTATGCTAAAAAGAAGCAAATTTCGCCGTTTTTCTTCGAGCGCGATTATGCGGAACTGTTCAAGTCGACAGGTAAAAACGGCAGTTACGAACTACTGGAAATTTACAGTACGGTAAAAGATGAACCGATGCTGAAAAAATTACGCGAAAAAATACTGACGCGTGATTCAGATGAGACATTTAATGATTTTCAGAAAGTAAACGACATCATAACGAGAAATCGGATGATGAGAATGCCGGATAATAAGCCGTAAAACTGTGATATATGCTATACTTCACACGGCTGAAAATTTAAAAATAGACGAGTTTGAATTCGCACTCTTCGAGGTCTTCGATACCCCGGTATCGGCAGCCTCTAAGAATACGAACCAATTATCAAATTCCTCGCAGTCTATGTTAAATTTTCAGCCGTGTCGAGTATAATTCGGAACATGGAGTGAAAATGCGTTATAAAGGAATAATTTTTGATATGGACGGGACACTGACTGTTCCGCTGCTGGACTTTAACCGTATAAAACAGGAGCTTGGAATTGTTGAAGGCGATATTGCCGAAATAATCGAATCATGGCCGGAACCAAGACGCACTCTGGGATGGAAGCTGATCGAGAAATATGAACAGGAAGCCAGTGAAAATAATCAGCTTCAACCGGATGCACTGGAAGTGCTTTCCCGATTCGCATCCGGTCGCATCCGTTTGGGAATAATTACCCGAAACACCATGGAAAGCGTGGAAAAACTGCTGAAAACAAAATTGACTGTCGCTTTTGATATCATTCTAACCAGGGAATTTCCGCAAATGAAACCATCGCCGGAACCGGTGTTTTATATTCTGGAGAAATGGAATATGGCGCCGGATGAATGTTTGATGGTTGGCGATTATATTCATGACATTCAAGCCGCGAATGCCGCCGGAGCGGTTTCCTGTTATTATAAAAATACGCATGGCGGCGACTATGACCGCGAGGCTGACTATACCGTAAAATCCTTCAAAGAACTCGAAGCTCTGGTTTTTAGCGTAAATGGATAAGCGTATTGCCAAAGGGTTTGACATACTTTTTGCCCGTTTCGGCAAACAGTACTGGTGGCCTGGCGACTCCCCCTGGGAAATATGCACCGGCGCGGTGTTAACGCAAAATACCAGTTGGTGCAACGTCGAAAAGGCGATAGCGCTGATAAAATCTGCTGATGCGCTTGACCCGAATGTGGTTGTTAAACTGCCGGTTGCCGACCTTGAACGCCTGATCCGCCCGTCCGGCTTTTTCCGGATCAAAGCGCAGCGGCTCAAGAATATGGCCGCGTGGTGGCTGGACAATGTGCAAAACTCGAAACTTAAACCCGGATGCTCGGTAGCGGAATGGCGGCACCGGCTTCTGGATGTCAACGGTATCGGGCCGGAAACGGCCGACTCAATATTGCTCTATTGTTTCAATCAACCGATTTTTGTGATTGATGCCTATACCAGACGTATTTCCGCCAGGCATTTCGGTACCGACCCGGAGATTTCCTACCATGAACTCCAGCAATTATTCATGGAAAATCTGTCTGTATCGGCGGAACTATTCAATGAATACCACGCGCTGCTGGTTCAGAATGCCAAGGAATGCTGCCGCAAAAATATTTGCAACGAAGATTGTCCGCTGAGAGAAGTATAAATTATATTCTATAAAGTTCGAAAATTCAACATAGACGAGCAGGATTGTGGATTGGATTTTTCCGCTCCGGCCGACGGGCGATACCCGCATCGCCTGAAGAAGGAACGGAAAAAGACGGCCGCAAGACACTAGTCCCGCAATGCTGGATTGTGATCTTTTGAGTTTGGATTCGCACTCTTCGATGCCTTCGATACCCCGGTATCGGCAGCCTCTCAGAATACGAACCAATTCTCAAAATCTTCGCAATCTATTTTAAATTTTCAACCTTATACTATGAGAAGTAAGATGCTGATTCTGACTTCTCACTTTCGGCTTATGACTCCTAAAAAAGTTTATTTTCAGTCTGTTCCGCTATTGAAAAAAAGCATATTTGGCAGTAACTTATAGAACAAGACTATTTTGCAGTTAGCTTGTAATTTATAACAAAGGAGATTCAAAATGGCTGCTAAGATTGATAAGGATACTTGCACTGGTTGCGAAACGTGTGTCGGCGTATGCCCGACCGAAGCTATCACTATGAAGGATGGTGTTGCGGTTGTCAGCGAAGGCGATTGTGTTGATTGCGGCGCTTGCGTCGGCGAATGCCCCTGCGATGCAATTACCATGAGCTAATAGTAATATTCAGCTTTCATGAAAAAATGCCGGATTCAGTTTCGGCATTTTTTTTTGTAGAAATCCTGAAGATTATTGAATTTCCATGAAACTCAGTTACCCAAACATTTTGGTAGGCTGTTTTGAAAAGCAATAGTGATTTTTCTTGGCCCATTTTGCCCGCCCCGTGACAGTGCAGAACATGTGTCCAAAACGAGGGAGAGTGTTGTCCAGAATATCCGGACATGGCAGGGGAATTAGGGGAACAGTCTTTTTACTACATCCACGGGAGTGACAATGCCGATGGGAGTGTTGCTGTCATTCCTGACTACCACAAGCTGGCATTTGGCGGATTGGGTTTGGGAGAGAACTTCGTTGAGTTCGCTGTGCGGACGGATTGTCGCAGGTGTCAGGGCACAGAATGTCACCGGTGTTTCATGCCATTTTGATTCGTCCAGCTTAAAGATAGCATCATAGATGCTGAAAATACTGTTGTATTGCTGATTAGCATCCGTGAGATTTTCATTTTTGATGAGCAGGCGCGACAGGCGGTATTGGCGGCAGAGTTCCACGGCTTCTCTGACCGTGGCTTCGGCAGGAACGGTTTTTACCTTATTTATCGGAATCATGATGTTGCCGACGCGCAGGTTGTAGAAGTCCAGGGCGCGGTCGATGATTTCCGCGGCCTCGCTTTCAATGATTCCGGCGCTTTCGCTGTCCCGCAGCAGGATGCGGAAGTCTTCCCGGAGCAGAAGTTTGGCGTTGTCCGCGCTTTTTGCTTGATTGGAGAAGGTATTGATGACCCACGCGGTGAATTTAGCCAGCAATATTGCCGGTACGTACAGGATGAGGTAAAAGGCATAGAACAGTCTGGCGAACCGGACGCAGCGTTCCTCCGGGGCCTGCCGGAACCAGTCTTTCGGGATGATTTCGAATATCAACAGGATGACAGAGAGAACGGATGCGGTTACAAACATCGTTATCCAGTTGTCCTGGAAGCCCCATTCCAGCGCAATCTCTTTGGCCAGATCGGCGGCGACGCTGAGCGCGACATTGATGCCGATCAGGATGGTTGCCAGCATCAGATGCGGACGGTTCAGGAAGAATTCAATGATTGCGGCACTGCGTGATCCCTTTCGTACAAACGAGCGGATGCGCGGTTTCTGGGATGATATCAGGCCGATTTCGCAACCGCAGAAAAAGGAGTGCATGAGCACTGCCAGAATCAGTCCGGTGAAAAGATAAATCATGGTTTATCCTCCACTTTCAGCAGTTCAACGCGCATACGTTTGACGCAGTGATGCTCGACATTCTCGGCATGCATTTTAATGCCGAATACGGTTATTTCATCGCCGGCGGCCGGGATTCGTCCGATAACTTCACAGAACAGTCCGTTCAATGTATTTGATTCGAACTCATCAGGAATGTCGATCTTAAAAATCTCTTCAAATGTATACAGCGGCATCATGCCGTCAATGATCCAGGCATGTTCATGCAGCTGCTGGATATCGAAGTCCGGCGCATTGTATGGACCGTTGATGTTTCCGACCATGACACCGTATATGTCTTTAGACGTAATCATACCGGAAACCCGCCCGTATTCGTCCACTGTAAGTGCGGCTGGAATCTTCCGGCTGCGCATCGAAGTCAGTGCCAGTGTCAGCGAAGTGTTGTCAGGGATGGAGATGGCGGAAAACACGCCGCTGCTGTGCGCCCATTGCCGACGTTCCTCCTCTGACAGCAAAAAGAATCCTCGGGCGGACAGAAAATGTTCGGTGTCGTCAATATCATGTTTTACAATCGGAAAGAATTCGCGTTTTTCTCGACGGATGATATTGATCACTTCTTCGGGGAGGAGTTCACGGGAGATGGTGCAGGTTTCGATTCTGCCGGTCATTACTTCGGCAACCAGTTTTTCGCGCAGTTCAAGCGCGGTATTCAGCAACTGCATTTCCGCTCGTGAAAATGCACCGGAAGTCCCGGCCATTTCCAGGTAGGATGAATATTCATCCGCCGTGAGCGGCACTATTTTTTTTCTGCCGATCAGGTCGAGAATGAATGAAGATACTTTTTCCACCAGCAGCACTACCGGGCTGAGCAGGCGTTTGATCAGGAATACCGGCAGAGCGACTTTGTCGGAGACTTTTTCGGCGTTGATCAAGGCGATGGTTTTCGGGATGACTTCGCCTAAAACCAGGAGTATGACCACCGTGATGAAGATTGAGAGCACCCGGGTAATCCATGTGCCGAGATTGGCGGTGGACATGATATGCTCGTTGATGATGGCGATGCCCGTGTTAACAAACATGTTTGCCAGTATCAGCGCAATCAGTGTAGTATGGTAGGAGTCGAGGAGTTCAATGATTGTTTTGTGAGTGCTGGACTTGTCTTTCCGGTAGTTCAGCAATCGAGCACGACTGAGCGAAAACAGCGCCGTTTCCGAGCAGGAAAAGAAAGCCGAAAACAAAATCAGCACAATCAGGATAATAATATTGATAAAAAGCGCGGTTTCCAGCATCTCCGCAAACTCCTTTATTCAGTAATCTGCTGCAGAAAAGTCCGGCTGCAAAACAACTTGCCGCTGCGGTTTCTCATGGTTGTTCAGGCGGCGGAGAAGTCTTACCGCTGCTGTTTGATTTGTTTTGGGGCTTGTCTTTTGAATCATCATCGGCGATAGCGTCATCAGACGGTATATAGTCAGGCGCGGTTTTGTCCGGAATAAACAGAAAAATACCGGTGTTGTCATAGAACGGCGTCAATATTTGCTTGAAGTGCGGACATTTGATGATTTGGAGATAAAGTAAGGAGTCATCTTTTTCAACAACAGCGATATCAACATTTTGTGCCTGCAGTACTTCCAGCGGAGGTAATTCCTGGTTTTTTTTCCCGGTTGATTTTGCCCATTCAGCGTTTGCCCAGAACGCATATTGGGGTTTGTCAGACAGAATGACGATCTTTCTCACTGTATCATTCTTGCCGGTTTCCTGAATCAGACTGGATTCTTTTGCCATTATCCATTTGCCGACTTTCGATCTTTCATTTTGCTTGAGGTTGAAAACATTATTTGCGCCGATGCACGCTTGAGCAGTCGCCAGGATTGTAAACGCGATTAAAGCGGCCTGGCGCATGCCTTTTGAACAAAGGAAATCATAGACCGCCAGACAGGCCGTAACTGTAAACGGCATCAGCAGCATGGTATTGATGTTAAAAAATCTTTCACTCATCACGATTACAAAGAATATAATCGCATTGCAGATGACAAAACTTAAAATTACCCAGTGTTCGAGCGTGATCTGATTCCGTTGCCTTAAAAGCAGAACGCCGACAATTGCCAGCGCCAGATACAATTCGTAACTGCCGCTGCAGAAGCACTCCAGCAGTATGATCAGCCTTGAGATAACCACATGATGCTGTCTTGCATCCGGCTCAGGCAGTGCAATGGCGTCGTCACTTTGAATCACCGGCAGGCTCAAATCCATTAGTCCGGAGATAACGTCCGATTGTCTAGAGTCAATAGCCGGGATTCCGGTGAGGCCGTAAACCTGATACATGCGCGGCGCAGTAACAATTAACAAAAGGATCATGATGATTGCCAGTTTCTTTAACAGTGCAAGCGCAGTGCTTAAAAATGGCGCAGTACCCCGGGTGCGGAAATGCATCACAATAAACCATGCCAGAAACAGCGGCAGATAAATTATTCCTTCAGCTCTAACCAAAACCAGACCGCTCAGGCATAATGCCAGGAACAGCAGTTTCATCGCGTTGTTCTTCCGGAAATAGCTCAACAATAGCCAGATTGCGGTGATGAGGAAGAAATTTCTTCCGGCATCCGGCAACCCTGTGCAACTGAAACGGATAATTTTAGGAGCCACAACATAAAGCAGACAGCCAAATGCCGCATATTCCGGCTTGAGATATAATTTGAGAAAATGATACAATGGGAAAATCGCCAGAATATAAAACAGGCTTGACACGATAATTAATGCAGTAAGCGTATTTATACCGGCCATGCAGAAAATTCCTGCAAGCAAAGGGAGGAGCGGAGGCACGTTTTCCGGGAAGGCGTTTTCCCAGTCTCCAGCTCCGAATGCGCTGGCCATTGGGCCGTAAGATCCGGCAATGTCATTGAACACGTCAGCACAAAAGAAGATATGAGCAAGCGATATGAGGAACGCAATGCACACGCAAACCGCCAATATCTTGTTTTGGATCAAGTATTTTTTTATGTCCATCTTTCAGGCTCTCCATAATGTTGAAAATAAAACATAGTATAATCTACCCTTAAAATTGTCTATTGCAATCTGAATCGTCGCACAGGTTTTTCAAAAAAGGCATTTGAATTTTCCTTTAATTCATCTAGACTTATCTATGCTGATAATTTTATAATTTAAAAACAGGCGCAAAATGGAATTCATAATAAAAGATATTGAAGGCAATGAGCATGGCCCTGCCGATCAGGATACGCTGAAGAAATGGATTGACGAGGACCGGGTCACCGGCGATACTCCAATAAGGAACTCGCTGCTGGGGAAGTGGAAGACTGTTGCAGAACTGGATTTTGTTGAAGAAAACCTGAGCCAGCAGGTAAAGCGTCTTGAAGAGACAACCAGTCAGTCGCAAAAAGCGCTTGATTCGGTGAGTTCGATAAAATCCATTTTCAAGAAAGCAAAGAAGGAAAAGACTTCTTTTGCTTACCAGCATGCGCCTGAGGCGGCAAATACTTCATCGCGCATTTGGGCTTTTGTCTTTGACCTGGTATTTCTGGCTGTCGTCCTGTTCCTGCCGCTTTTCGCCATTGCCAGTTATTATGCCTATTCGGATGCCGGGGTAAATACTGATAACTCTGTGTCGGCGTTGTCTCAGCAGTATGTCCTGGCACCGCCCGAAGAAAAAGAAGTTTCTGTTCCGGATGCAGTTCCTGCCGCTAAGAATGTTTCAGCGCCGCCGGTCGCAGTTCCGCATAAAGTTAAAACAGTGGTAGTAACTCCCACTGCTGATAAAAAACAAATCGCGGTGGTCGAAGAAGCAGCCCCGGCACTGGCGGCAGAAAAGCCCGCTTCCGCGGAAATCGTGAAACCGGTGAAGAAGAAGCCGGTTCTCGATAACCTGACTGCGGAGTCTCCGCCATGCACCAGGGCCTGTGAATCTGCCGGTTATATCCAGGGTGCGCTTTGGGTTGACATTAAAGGCGGCAAAACCTACATTTGCCTGGACGGTACGGAAAATGAGGCTCGCTGGATTCAGACTGTGACGCTCAAGAAGATTTACACCGTTACCGCAGTGATAGCTCTCTGCCTGGTTATGATTTATTACGGTGTGACGCTGGGGTATTTCGCTCAGACTTTCGGTATGTGGTTCTGGGGGATTTTTATTACGAAAAACGATATCAGCGAAGTCTATTTATATCGCGCTTTCCTGTTTGCCGTTCTGATGATGCTGCTTGGTATTGTTGCCCCCCTTTTCGTTTATATTTTTGGACGCGCCCCGCATGACTTGCTTAGCGGAGTAAGAGTTATCAATGTGGTTGGAAAAACGCAGATTTAACGCTTAATAACAGGCGAATAAAACTCCGCCATTTATGAGTTAAGGCATGGAATATACCGGAAAGATGATTGGCGGGAAAGCCGTTTATATCGTCGAAGAACATCACCATACGCTGATTCCATGGGGAATCAAACGGCGTAAAGCGGCGCAACCGCCGATGCTGATAACTTTTGACTATCATGCCGACACACGTCCGGCATTTTTACATTATGCTTTTTCAGCTTCCGGACAGGATGAACGGAAAGCCGCGATGTTGCGTAGCGAAATGGGGGTAGCCGTTGCTTATGACAATAATGCGCTTCTTGCTGCTGCAGTAAAAAAGTTAAGCAACGATGAGCATATTGATTACGCCATACAGGCCGGAATCATAAAAAACGCGTTTGTGTTTTCGTTTGAAGGCAATTCCACGTGGTCGGTAGAGGAAAAGCAGTATTGGGATGATGAAAGTCCGCAGGGAGTAATGAGGCGCACGAAGGCACCGCCGCCGCTGCCGCCATATACTTACGAAGAACCTGAAAATATGATTTTCGTTATCAATACCGGCGGTTCCGGGATTAAACAAGCGAACCGTGTCCTTGAGTCTGATTTTCTGCAGGATAATTTTGACGCGGCAGCTCCAATGGCGGCTAGTTCTGGAATTAATGATTTGCCGGAATGTCCCTTTATTCTGGATATTGATCTGGATTATTTTACGACAAAGAAGTCAATCCAGCCGGATGATGCCGCATTTTTTTATATGCTGGTAAGAAAATCGCAGTTCGTCTCCATCGCGAAAGAGCCGGACTTCGTGATACGGCATCGAATCGAAGATGATCTGGATTCCGTTTATCTTCTGGATAAATTATTACAGCATATTGAGACGGCTATGAATTGAGGTATTTATCAATGTTATGCGCCATGATCACGCCATAGTTGGCCGCGCCGAGCCAGCCGGACATGATGATTCCTACCGAGCCGGCGTGGAACGCTCCGCCGATTTCTTCTGACAGTTTCATACTGACTTCAAGCCCTTCAAACTTGGTGCCGAATGATGACCCGCCGCCGTGGAGGGTATAACGCTGGAAAGTTCGCGGAGTCGCGGCTTCGGTATAATCAATTTTCCCCCTGATGCCGGGAATATATTTATCCAGAGAGTCGAGCGTGGTTTCAATTAATTTCTGCTTTTCCAGCAGATATTCAGTGTCCGTCATGTTCACCCAGTCTTCAAACCGTGCATTCATGGAGGCTACTACGGTATAATCGTTGCTGCCGGGACGTACTTCCGGATAATAAACCGAATAAGTACGGCTGGTGACATCTTTGCTGATCAGTTTTTCCGGCGAGAAGTCAGGGCAGGTGGATGTAAAAAGCAGATCGCCGATGAAATCAATTTTTTCGCCCGGCTTCAGGCCGATGTAAACCTGGCAGCTGCTGGTGTTTAATCTTACTTTTCGAACCTTGTCGAGATAATTTTGAGAGAAGTTATGGTCGCCAATATACTCATGAATAGTGTTCAAAATATTGCCGTTGGACAGTACTGCGCGGCATTCTACTTCTTTGCCGTTGATCACGGCGCCGCAGACTTTGCCGTTTTTTAGATTGATTTTTTCCAGCTTGGCGCGATTGATGAGATGGGCTCCATTTTTTTCCAGTTCATCCGCCATCATTTGCAGCATCAGGTCGGTACCGCCGGTAAATGTATAAACGCCCTGGCTCATAAAGTTGCTGAAGACGATTCCGTAAGTGATGGCCGGTTCGTCCAGCGTGGAGCCGTTGGCGTAAGTTATCGGTTCCATCAGCAGCCGCACGACGTCATTTCTGCCGGGAAAGTATTTTTCGAACAGTTCGCGGTTAGTCATATTATTTTCATCATAGAAATTCATTCCGGCAAGTTCCCTGTAGAACGCCTGGACAGTTTCGAGTTTCAATCCGAAGACGCTGACCAGTTTCTGCGTGAAGTCAGATTCGGTGAAATCGGTTTCCAGACTGAATTGCGGGTTGTCGAAACGGATACTCTTAACCGGCGCAATGTGTTCCGCCATTTCTCTGGACCAGTATTTCCGGAGCGTTTTTTTCATGCCAACTGGAAAGCCGTGCAGCGCCACGTCAAAGATATGCTGTTTGCGCCGGAAGTAAGTAGCTAGTCCGCCGAGTTGAAAATGCTGTTCCGTCAGCAGAACTTTATAGCCGTTTCTCGCCAGGACATTTGCGCCGGTCAGTCCGCCAAGCCCGCCTCCGGCGACAATAATATCATAGCTGTCTGCGATTTCGTCGATGCGTTTTATAGCCACAATGCCCCCATAAAACCATTAAAGTAATATAATATCCTGTTAATATAGCATATTTTTCATAAATCTCCATACTGGATTTCTTCACATTTTGACTTTTGCTGTTATATTATCAAAAATCCGTATTGGTTATAAGGCATTGGGTAAAGTGCAAGCAGGAATGGTGATGGAACTTTTTGATACACATTTTCATTTTTACGGTGAGGTTTCGCCGGAGGAATATTTTAACAGCGTGAAGACCCCGGAACTGGCCTGGCTGCTGGCTGCCGGTGCAGGCTTTGACGAATCCAGGAAAGCGCAGTTATTTGCGGAACACATCGAATGTGCATGGTTTGCCGCCGGTGTACATCCGCACAGCGCTTCCGAATACGTTCATGATATTACCATGTTTGAAGAATTCAAAGGCCATCCGAAACTGGCGGCAGTTGGAGAACTTGGGCTTGATTTTTATTATGAGAATTCGGAAAAGAAAATCCAATATGCCGTCTTTGATAAATTTCTCGAGCTGGCGCTGGACTGGAAACTGCCGGCGATAGTCCATTGCCGGGACAAGGATGACAAGTTCGATGCTTATGTTGAATGTTATACACTGCTCAAAGATTTTGCGCATTCCGGCGGACGGTTTGTGGTCCATTGTTTTGCCGGGACTCCAGCCTGGGCGGAAAAGTTTCTGGAACTTGGAGCTTTTATCGGTATTACCGGGATTGTAACTTTTCCCAAAGCGGTGAATATTCATGAAAATATTCGCGTAATTCCGGCTGATCGGCTGCTTGTTGAAACCGATTCTCCATATCTGGCGCCGGTACCTTACAGGGGAAAGACTAACAATCCCGGCTATTTGATCAAGGTTGCCGAAAAGATTGCTTTACTTCGGGGATGTCCGGTTGAAGACATTGCCGATATAACGACCGCTAATGCTTTTAAATTTTTAAACATAAAGGAGAGGGCTGAAAAATGAAATTCACAGTAGCAAAAGTTTCGGAATGTAATTCATCCTGTCCCGAAAACGCAATTGTTCTGCTTTTCAAAAAAAGACGTATTTATTTGCGCTCAACTGAGCCGGTTAAATTTCTTTCCGGCCTTGAAGTTAGCGGGCTGCCCGGACTTGAATACATGAGCATGGGAACACTGGATGACCGGCAATGTTTCGGCGTGATGATCAATGATGATTTGCAAGTCCCTGAAAATTTCTGTGACATGGAGTTCAGGGATGCCATCAAATTGTTCGATCAGGGCAGTTTTGCGGCTGCATCCCGGGCTGCCCAGTTGCTGTCCTGGAAAAATACCCATAAATTCTGCAATAACTGCGGTACCGCGACAAAGCAGAGCCCGGTGGAAACCGCGGTAGTTTGCGTTAAATGCGGCGCGGCTCATTATCCGAAAATATGTCCGGCCGTCATTGTCTCCGTCCTGCATGAGGACAAGATATTGCTGGCCCACAACAGAAACTTCCGTCCCGGACTTTTCAGCACCATTGCAGGTTTTGTGGAGGCCGGAGAATCCCTTGAAGACTGTGTCCGCCGCGAGGTGCTTGAAGAAGTAGGGGTGAACGTGCGCGATATTAAATATTTTGACAGTCAGTCATGGCCGTTTCCGAACTCGCTGATGCTGGGGTTTACGGCTGAACATGAATCTGGTGAAATTCGCCCGGATGGCACTGAGATTACTGAAGCGGACTGGTTTACTGCCGATGCTCTTCCTGAAATCCCGGCGCCGGGAAGCATTTCCAGGTCGCTGATTGATGATTTTATAGACCGGAATAAAAGCAAAGCTAAGTCGAAGTCAAAATAGCGGCATATATTGATAAGTTGCCGCCTTTGTCATCCATAAAAATGATGAGGGGGCGCGGCATTCCTTGCAGAGTATAGAAAAATATGCTTTCATGAGTTATAATAAACTCTGTGGATTATATTTACGGAGAAAAATATGCGCGCTGCCCTCAATATGCTTGTGATCATGGTGATCGGATTAACGATTCTTGGATGCATGTTTAAAAGCTACCGCATGCTCGGCATGCTGGAGAACGCTTCCAGGTATGCCAAGCAGCAGGAGCAGGAGAAATCCCGTTTTCAGCAATTCAGCCAGGAGCAGAAAGCGCGTGAAAATATTCGGACTGCTCACCGCCAGCCTTCCAGCCTGAAAATGAATCCGCATCCTTTCGGGCCGCGTTTAGAAATCAAACGGTTAAGTCAGCCTTTCGGCCAGCCGCTTAATTTGAGGTTGTCTCCAGCGTCACGCGCCGCGAATTATACTGCCCCCGGGAGTCAATCCGTAAACAGCATCCAGTCTCAACCGGTTAACGCCGCCAGTACTCAGAGCAGTCAGCCTGACTCTGCTGCAAACAGTGTAATTAAGGGCTGGGGCGGTTACGTTTCTACAATCGAGAATTTAGAGAAAGATTAGTCGTTGACCGCTATTTTACGATTAATTTGTTTTTTGATGAAATGATTGCTATAATATATTACCTGAAAAAGTATTATTAAAAACGGAGCAGGAAAATGCATTTTATAATTGCTACATTCGTGATAATCGGTTTGATTGGCGGAGCAATGCTTGTTATGGATGAAAAACTGGATTTATTGGGGTTGCATAGATCCGCAATTATTGTTAGTAAATTCAAGCAGGAAGAAGAAGCGTTTGCACAATTCTGTAAAAAACAATGCGAACGTGACAGCTCCCCAATAGTTTCTTCTGTACAGGTACAGCAAGGCGAAGTTAAAAATAACCAGGCGGCAAAAGCAACTCAGAATACCGCAGTTCCGGCTCGGGTTCCGGCTGCCAAGCCTGCATCTTCCCAAAGCCTTTTCGGCAATACGGCTAGCGGGGTAACATTTGATCAACATCCTTTCGGCAACAATGATTTCCATAACCTTGGCGAGGTTCATCCGTCTCAGCCGGCCAGCCAAGCTCCAGCCGGCCCGGTGGCGCAAACCGCAAACGCCGATTCTGATGGTAATACGAGCCAGGCGCAGAAGATGAAAACCTCTTCAAACCCCATTATCAAAACCTGGGCCGGATATGTTTCCCAGATCGAAGATGCGGAAAAATAACAATCAGTAGTTGTAACGGTTATTCTTGAACGGCCTTCTTAGTCCAGCCTCTTAATCCACAGATCAATACTGGCACGGACAGTTTTGAATCCGGTGCCGCCAGGCACTTCCCGCTTCGCTACGCTGCTTTCCGGAGAAAACAACTCAAGGAAATCAGGCGTGGCTTCCGGTATGGAGATGCGCATTTCCGCCAGCGAAACTTTATTCAGCGCCTGGTTGTTGTCACGGCACCATTTAACGAACGCGCCGACACGGTGATGGGCGTTTCTGAACGGCACCCCGAGTTCGACGAGTCTTTCAGCCAGGTCGGTTGCCATCAATGCCGGGTCGGAAGCCGCTTTCAGCATGTTTTCCGCCTTCAGCGACAGCGTGGCGATCATCGGCGGATATACGCGAAGTATTTTTTTCACGGTGTCAATGGCATCAAAAATCTGTTCTTTGTCTTCCTGGAGATCGCGGTTATAGGTTAACGGCAGTCCTTTGCACAGCGTCAGCAGCGCCATCAGTGAACCGTAAACCCGGGCGGTTTTGCCGCGTGAAAGCTCGGCAATGTCGGGATTCTTCTTCTGCGGCATCAGGCTGGAGCCGGTACAGAATGCATCCGCCAGTTCAATGAAATTATATTCCTGCGAACACCACAGGATGATATCTTCGGACAGTCTGGAGATGTGCATGGCAAAAATTGACAGTGCACTCAGCAGTTCAATCGCGAAATCCCGGTCGGCAACGGCGTCCATGCTGTTAGCGGTGATCGCGTCGAAGCCGAGTTTTTCCCGGACGAATTCACGGTTGATCGGCAGGGTGGTGCCGGCCAGCGCGCCGGAGCCCAGCGGCATTACGTTGATGCGTTTGCGGCAGTCGCCCAGACGCTCAATATCGCGCTGCAGCATTTCCACATAAGCCAGCATGTGATGTGCGAACAATACCGGCTGGGCATGCTGAAGATGGGTGAACCCCGGCATGATGACTTTATCGTTGGCATCAGCCTGTCCGGTCAGCGCCCGCTGCATGTCCTTAATCATGGCGCTGATCTGCGTAATCTCTTCTCTGAGATAAAGCCGGATATCCAGCGCCACCTGGTCGTTTCTGCTTCTGGCGGTATGGACACGGGCGCCTTCATTGCCCAGTTTTTCGATCAGCGCATTTTCGATGTGCATGTGAATATCTTCAAGTTCGCTGGTAAACTTAAAATCGCCGCTGTCAATCCGCTTTTCGATCTCACTGAGTTCCATGTCAATTTTTTCGGCGGTTTCAAAAGGAATAATGCCTGCGGCGGCCAGCATCGCGGAGTGAGCTTTGCTGCCGAGGATATCAAATTTGTAAAGCCTCTTATCAAAGGAAACCGATTCAGAGAACGCTGTGAGTTCGCTGTCGGTTGCGGTACTGAAACGTCCACCCCAAAGTGCCATTTTGTTAACCTCTGAATATATCTGATGATTTTAAAGTAATATTATTAAGATGAAAAAATAGACGCATATCCGGATTTTACAAAACCTCTTATAATAATTTTCCTGAAACAGATAAAGAATACCGGGAACAGTTCTAAAATTCTAAAGTTCTAAAGTTTTGAATCTCATATTAACCACTCCGAGATGTTAGAGACCTGTTCAGCATAATGTTTTTGTTTCACAATCTTTTGTCTTAATTCCTGGACATTTTGGACACATATAAAGAGGAATATTGCAAGTGACAAAACCCCGTCCGTGCGATTTTTCTTCTTTTTTCCCATTTTGATTTCAGTTATAAAGATAAATATCGCGCGTAACTGTAACCGAACATCACTTTATC
>CAIPAT010000341.1 GCA_903863035.1 uncultured Lentisphaeria bacterium | reverse complement strand
GGTGACTGGTGACTGGTGACTGGTGACTGGTGACTGGTGACTGGTGACTGGTGACTGGTGACTGGTGACTGGTGACTGGTGACTGGTGACTGGTGACTGGTGACTGGTGACTGGTGACTGGTGACTGGTGACTGGTGACTGGTAACTGGTGACTGGTGACTGGTGACTGGTGACTGGTGACTGGTGACTGGTGACTAGTGACTGGTGACTGGTGACTGGTGACTGGTGACTGGTAACTGGTAACTGGTGAATGGTGGAAAAACAGAAAGAAGATCTGTAAGAGGACTGTATTAAATAACTTTAGAATTTTAGAACTTGCACATAGTGACCAGAATGTGCGTAATGCCTGTCCTGGATGCTTGACGACACAACTTATGGAGTTAATATATAACTGAATATTTCATATGGCGAACAAGAGGTAAATATAAATATGAGCACAATTGAAAATAAAGAATTGAAATACGGGTTCAAAATGCCGGTATTCGGCATGGGAACCTGGATGATGGGCGGCAACTCGGAGCGGGACGCAGGCAATAACGGCGATGCCGATACTGCCGCGCTTATTGCCGGACTTGAACGCGGAATCACCCATATTGATACAGCCGAAATGTATGCCGGCGGCTTTGCCGAAGAAATCACCGGACGGGCAATCGCCGGAATAAAACGGCATAAACTGTTCCTCTCCACTAAAGTATGGAACACAAATCTAAGTTATGACGGCGTTTTACGCGCTGCCGAAGGCAGTTTGAAACGTCTCGGGACTGATTACATAGACCTGTATCTGGTGCACAAGCCGAATGACGATATTCCGTTAAAAGAAACCATCCGCGGACTGGACCGACTGCAAAGTGAAAAAATTATCCGCAATATCGGAGTAAGTAATTTTGCATTAAAACGCCTTGATCATGCTCAAGCCTTGTCCGACCATAAAATTGTCGCCAATCAGGTGCATTACAATCTCATTTTCCGCGAACCGGAAACTTCGAGACTGCTGGATTACTGCCGGGAAAACGATATAATGCTGATTGCCTGGCGTCCGCTGCAAAAAGGCGGATTAACAGACCGCGGCAAAGAGTTTCTGAAACCGCTATGCGAAAAGTACAACAAGACGCTGTATCAGATTGCATTGAACTGGCTGCTCTCGCAGCCGGGCGTGGCAACGGTCTCCACTATGCGCAGCCTGAGGCATCTTGATGAAAATCTCGGAGCTGTCGAATGGCAAATGGATAAAGATGACATCGAATTTATCCGGAAGAAATTCCCGGAACAGCAAAATATCTCAGACGTTCCGCTATCCTGACAAAAAGAGAAGTCAGAAAAGTATTTTAAATTTTGAACTTTATTAAGGAGCGTCTTAACCAGCCGGCGGAAGCGCGGAACTTCAGAATTACTCACTGACGTTTTCGCGACTGCGGGATATTCCCAATGATTCCGGACAGCCATTGTCTGTTATCGTGACATAGCGATATTGAAAAGCATGAAGGACGCGGTTATAATATGACAACTCTGTAATGATTCGGGGGAAACGTATGGAACGTGCAATTGAACATTTCGCCGGCTATCTGACGCTGGAACGCGGTTTGAGCGTGAATTCGGTGACGGCGTACTCTTCCGACCTCCGGGATTTTGTGGCCTGGCTGGAAAAGCACGGACGCAAGGATTACGGTGAAGTTAATCGTGATGACATTCTGAGCTATCTCGGCGATCTTAAAGACAGCGGGATGGAACCGGCGACGCTGGCCCGCAGGCTGGTCTCCATCAAAATGCTTTTTCGTTATCTGTTTCAGGAACGGCTTATTGCCAAAGATATTACTGGCGTGATGGATTCGCCGAAACTCTGGAAACTGCTGCCGGATTTTCTCTCTCCGAAAGAAGTTGACGCGCTGCTGACGGTTTATCCCGCCACCGGTAAAGATCCTTTGATTTTTCGCAACCGGACGATTCTCGAAGTGCTTTACGCCTGCGGTTTGCGGGTGTCCGAGGCTGCCGGTCTTCAGGTTGGCAATGTCCGCTTTGACGAAGAGATTCTGCTGGTGAAAGGGAAGGGGAGCAAGGAGCGGATTGTGCCGATGGGCAAGCCGGCGCAGAAACTGCTTCGCCGTTTTCTGGATGAATTGCGTCCGCAATTATTGAAGGACGAGCGTCAGACGGCTGTTTTTCTGTCTAAAAACGGAAAACCGCTTGACCGCGAATGGATTTGGAATATTGTAAAGGAAGCGGCGAAGCTGGCCGGAATTAATAAGAATATTTACCCTCATACGCTGCGGCATTCGTTTGCCAGTCATCTGCTGGAGAACGGCGCCGATTTGAGAGTGATTCAGGAAATGCTGGGACATGCAGACATCAGTACTACCCAGATTTATACGCATGTAGACCAGAAGCGCCTGATACAAGTGCATAAAAAGTTTCATCCTCGTGGATAAATGTTTACGTTAAAAAGGGGTTGTAATCATGTCTGACGAAGAAAAACACCACAATCATCATCATCATGAGCATCATCATGACGAAAACAATGTCTGGATTTCCAGAAACCAGCTGCTGATTTCGCTGCTTATTATTATTGTCCTTGTATTTGTCATTATATTTATTCATAAGAAGATCTCCCTGCACAAGCAGCCTCCGGCCGCGGCCGCGGAGGTTGCCATGCAGATAACCAGTGTCGAAAGGGTATATCCGGTCATGGGAACCATGGCTACTGTAAAGCTATACGGTCCGGACGAAATTACCGACAAGGCCGCCGACAAGGTTCAGGACGTATTTCAGGATGTTCAGGAAGTCTGCAATATTTTTGATCCTAAAAGCGAGCTTGCGCGGCTTAATGCCACCGCTGCCGACAAGCCGTTCCGGTGTACCCGGATGCTGTGGGATTTATTGCAGGTTGCCCGGCGGGCGTATGAAATATCCGATCATTCTTTTGATATAACGGTCAAACCGCTGATGGATATCTGGGGATTTTACCGCAGCCGCGAGATGATGCCTTCTGAACTGGAAGTCAGGAATGCGATGAAACTGGTAGGTCTGGACAAAGTAATTTTCAATGACAAGGCGCTTTCGGTGCAATTTTCTGTAAAGGGTATGGCGTTTGATCTCGGCGGCATTGCCAAAGGTTTCGCCGTTGACATGGCGTCTGAAGCTGTAAAAAATATGGGAATCAATAGCGGCACTATAAACCTTGGCGGAAATATTTACTGTCTGCCCGCTCCGCCGCCTGCGAAAAGCGCTTACAGTGTCGCAGTCCGCAACCCCATGAAAAGGAATGAGATCTGCGGTACGGTTGAGGTCAAAGACCAGGCGCTGTCAACCAGCGGAAATTATGAACGCTATGTAATAATCGGCGATAAGCAGTATACTCATATCATTGATGCGAAGAAAGGTCTTCCGGTAACAGACATGCTGGCGGTGACGGTGATTACGCCGAAAGCGGTTGATGCCGACTATCTTTCTACTTCGATTTTTATCAACGGACCGGAATTTGCCGAAAAAATACGGGCGAATTATTCCAGAACTTCATTTTTGATAATCCGCAGAAATGCGGAAACCTTCACGCCGGAAGTCATCAAAATCGGCAGCGTCTGGAGTAATATAAGAATCAAAGACTTAACGGCAAAATAACCTTTAATTTTCCGGTTTTATTGCTATTTCAACTTGAAAAAAGCATGTTTCAGGGCATCTTTAAAAGGTGCCATTTTTGTATGACGGGATGTAGCGCAGCCTGGTTTAGCGCGTTTGACTGGGGGTCAAAAGGTCGAGAGTTCGAATCTCTCCATCCCGACCATTTTTACTACCTTATAATCAATGACTTATGAAGATACACTAAAATCTTTATTTTCATTTTTCTGAAATTTTTCCTGAATTTGCTACTGATTGGGGTTGTAAATCAGGAAAAAAGTGGCATCATTATTACTCCATGTTGCAATGTGTTTTTTAATGCTGCATATTGGAGTTGAAAATGGCAAAGCGTAAAATTGTACTTCCGAAAATCTATAGAAGAGGGAAAAAAGGACTTTTCTACTTCCGCCGGCAGATTGGCGGTAAAGACCAATGGATTAGTACTAAAACTGCTGATGAGGCTGTAGCAACTGAATCCGTTGAACGCTATATGAAAGTAGAGAATGCGACAGAAGTGGCCTCGCATACCCAGGAATCCGCCCCTGACTTGGTCCAGCGGATGGTTCATACTTTTACCCGGGTGGATGTTGAAAGAATATCGCTGGAGGATGGATTCAAGATATTTGAAGAGCATACACCGGAACTTAGCGATTTGGCGAAAACTTCAAGTTCACGTTATGCTTCAATTTATAAGTTTTTTGTTTCATGGTGCCAGGCGGATGATATCCACTACATGGATGAAATTGACCAGTCAGTGTCATTGAGGTATGCTAAACATCTATGGGACAGCCATATGACTCCGGGAACCTTCAACGACCATGTAAAATTCCTATCCAGATTATTTGACACGGTTGATGCGTTAAAAAGACTTCCGCATCGGAATCCGTTTCATAACCGCATTGTTAAGCGTAAGAAGAATAATCTGGTATCGGAAGCCAGCCATAAGCCGCTTGAACCCTACATGATGAAGAAAGTCCTGGTCTGCGCAGCCAGGGCGGGTCAGGATTTTCTCGATTTATTCATAATCGGGTCACAGACAGGAATGCGTTTGAAAGACGCTGCCCTCCTGAAATGGAAGAAAATTAAAGACGGATTCATCGAAATCATTCCAGAAAAAACTAAAAAGTCCGGGAATACCGCAAGAATACCGGTATCCAAAGTGCTTAATGAAATGCTACGCCGGAGAAAGCATAAAATTGAAAGTGAGTATGTTATTCCGGCCATAGCCAGCTATTATCTTGCCGGGGACTGGGTGGGGAAAAAATCACAGGACATTTTTATTGAAGCGATCGGCAAAGAAAATATTTATCTAGTGAAAGGACGACATCGTAAACGAGACACCGCGCTGTACGGTTTTCACTCATTTAGAACAACATTCATGTCATTATTAGCTGAAAAAAACATTTCCACCAAAGATGCGATGCGCATGATGGGATGGGAATCGCCGGAGATGATAAAAATTTATGTAAAAATGCTGGAAAGCGCTCGCGGCGATGCTGACAGGAGAGCGACAAAATACGTGAACAGTCTTACGGAATTGAACTATGAGTTGCCGGAAGTTGTATCTGTGCTGAAGCCAAATTCAGAGGCATTATCTGCTTTAATTCAAAAATACAGCAACATGACTATCGGAAAAATTTATGACATTAGTGAAGCCGCTGTTCGCAACTGGTTGAAAAAGTACGGAATCGAGCGCACCCGCAGGATTGAATCGGCTGAGGTAGGCGACGATGAAATTCATAAAATCAGAGAGGAGTTGCAAAATGGTTAAAACCGTTCGTATCTCGAATGAAGCGGCGTTGAAAAAATCGCTGACCGGCGATCATGATGTGACGGTGATAGAGGCAGATTACACGCCTGCGATCTTTAGGGGTTATAATATTAACTATTGCTTTGAAGATAAGGCTTCGCCATATAAAAGCTCTGCTCCAAATTTTCGTTGCCTGAAGCATGTATTTCACCCATTTAATTTTTCTGATTCCTTAAATGACATTAATTTTCCTTATAAAGGACTCTGCCATAAAATTATAAATGGGCACAAGTTACATATTGAACTATCCATTAAAAATACGCAACAACTGAGGCTGTGCCAGGGCCTGTTGGGCTTCGTGTACTGTCAAAGTACAACATCCCGCCGTTACTCCGCTTATCGGGACAGGGTCGGAACTGTTCCTGTGCCATTTATTATTGGCCAGTGCGATTTGGATGAAACAATAGTTCCTGCCTGGGGCTATTTCTGGTGGGTGTCTGATTATAATTTCTGGGCTGGGATCGAGGATATATTAGAAAATAAGATCTCCCAATTTGGGAATAGCCAGATATCTGATAAATTTGCAGAGAACATCTGGAATGCATTTAAAACTTTTGCCAGTGATATATTCTCTGCCAACAAAGATATTGAGCGTAAAAGAGTTGAAGGCCCAGACTATTTGAATCCGTTAAAGTGGAAAACGGCCTTAAAATCCTTTAAAACCATATTAACCCAATCCATTGGTAAAAAAACAAATAAACCTGTAAATGTGCATGCTGCTGTACGTACAGTCTTTCGGGATGCTTTTTATAATGCTAATTGTAAAGCATGTTGTGATCCTTTCGCCAAGGCACACATAAACTATCTACAGTTGCACGACTACGAAAAAACGGATCTGGCAATCCCCCAAATAACCGATCAGCCAGTACTTGACTGTCTTGCTGTTGCCCAGCGTTTTGGACTTACTGTTGAAACTGCTAAGAAATGGAATGCGGATTCAGAACGGGAAGACGCTAGGCGCATTTACACTGAATTCCAGCCTCCACTAGCAGAGAACTATGTAAAAGATTCTTTCGGTAATATTATTGCGTTCAAACAGCAGCTAGGCGAAGGCATGATTATCGCATACCCGGAAGGGAGGGAAGGCTGCATAATAAAACCATCAGGGAAGCCAGATAAGGTTGAGGGGCCACAAGTTTTGCCGGATATAGAAACTGCGGTTACCGCGGACGCGGAAAATATAAAGGAGGTTGCAAAATCCCCTGCCTCTGTTACAATAGACAGCCTGGGTGTTACCGGCAATCTAGTGAAACTAACTACCAAAATATCCGGAAAAGATTTTTCCAGAAGCATTGGTGGTAATAAAATATTGATGTTTATAATCATGTATTACTACTCCGTAACCGGGAAAGGCATCGGCTATCTCAGCAAGAGGGGGCGCGCTAAAGCCCAAGCCCAGGAACTTGTCGGATATGATAAGGATAATACTGCAATACCTATTTCTCCTAAAATTTATCCAATCAACGTGTCAACGGAATATTCTCAGCATTTCAGACGGCTTGTTACTGAAATATTAACAGGAAGGACGGAGATTAAGGAAGGCGATACATTATTAAAGAGTATATGGGACCCGTCTGCCGACAGAAAAAAAGATTATAACACTGGGTGCCTTTCATCTATAAAAATAAACATTACTGCCGAGGTTTTTGCTCAGCTTAAACAAACCCTGCCGAAAGATTTATTGGACGAGGAACAGACGCAACTGGACTCTCTTTTTTCCGAGATGGCTAAAACCCTTTTAATGGACAATGATGGCGGAAATCATTCAGCAGAAACAGAAAAGCCCGCGGAGTAAATTTTCCGGCGTTCATGATTGCCGGGGCCATATCCAGAAGCTTATAGCCGAAGGGCAGCCAAAAAGGAAATAGTCCGTGAGATTAGCAAAAAGTGGGTCATTTCCGCCCAAATACGCTGTACAGCATACAATTTCAAAAAACGCTTAGTCATACAATTTCACTCCCATCTTTCGCGAAAGCCATTTTCATGACTTTTGGCACCTGTTTTGGTGTCTTTTTGATGCCAGGCGTGGATATTACCTTAAAATCGACCCATTTCCCGGCATAATATATGATAGACGCCTTAACTTCTGCTGCCTGACAGCGGCAGGCTTTAAAGCCTTTTCTGTATCTGCAAACTCTCCAACAACCACCCAGATGGAGGAATTTTACCATGCTTTTAATCAGTAAACACGACCT
>CAIPAT010000340.1 GCA_903863035.1 uncultured Lentisphaeria bacterium | reverse complement strand
TTTACATCTTCGCGCTTCTCCCGAATGCCTTTGTGTTTGCCGGTTCGTTACATACCTTCAGGTATGCGCCTTACCGGCAATTCCCAAAATCACTTCGGGATATTTCGCGGGACTTGTCAAGTTTATTTCCTGACAGCTCCTAAGCTAAACGATTTATGCATAAATTCAAACGCTGATTGCCTGTCCGTCAAATGATTTTCTTTGCCGTCTTCGCTTTTATGCGGTATCTGGCGGGGGAAATCCCGTAATATTTCTTAAACAGATGATAGAAGCGGCTCAAACTCTGAAAATTCAGATCATAGGCAATCGCCCCGATCTCCTCATTGCTGTCAGCCAGCAGCCTGGCGGCATAATTAATCCGCAGTTCGTTGATGAATTCTGTCGGCGATTTGTCCAGATAACGGCGGAATGATTTACACAGGTGCTCCGGGGTGCAGCAGGCCAGTTTCTGCATCCGCTTCAAGCCTTTTATAAAATTTTCCGGGTTGCGCATTTTCTGGCACAGTTCATCCAGCCAGTCCGGGACGCGCTGCTCGGTCAGCGTATAATTTTCGTCAAGAAAATACTGGGTGAACAAGTCGGCCAGCAATATTTTAATTTTGATTTTCCGGGCTGCCGGGGTCAGGCCGGCGGCATTGATCGAAAGCATTCTGGTGCTGAGTTCGTTAGCTTCATGGCCGTCAAGCAGGAAAGTCGGCGGCAGTACCGAAGCAGTGAATTTCTGCAAAAAAGTGTCCTCTTCAAGATAGCGGCTTAAAGTCAGGAACAGTTCCAGCTGGAACGCCAGAAAGATCATTTCACACGGCGACTCTTCCGCCGGTTCGAAACCATGAATATCCGTCGGCCTGACAAACACCAGCGAGTCCTGAGTCAGCAACTGCCGCTCACCGTTTGCTCGGTGATATATTTTGCCGTTCAGAACCAGGATTATTTCCGCGAATTCGTGACTGTGCGGCACGGTGCCGGACATCGGCAGCGAATGATAGTTGATGTTGCCGCCGGATGGAATCAGCGCCGGAGTGCGGCCGCGGTTCCAGGTGACGGAATGGAACGAAACACTTGCCCCGATTGTTTCCTCGATAAAGTTGTCCAGTTCCAGCTCTTTAGCTTTCACTTTATTGATTTCCGTAATAAAAATATGTTTTATTCATTAAAATGTTAATATAGAGCAAAAACTAATAAAGGAAAACAAGAATTTAAGAATATTTGAGTTAAAATATACATATACAGCAAATAATTTTCTCCCAAAAAATAACAAGGAGTAGAAAAAATGACAGATTTCGAAGCCCTGAAAAAGGCAGTGATGTCCGGCAAGAGAAATGATGTGGCCGCCATTGTGCAGTCTGCAATCGACGCCAAAGAAAATATCTGCGACATTCTCGACAAGGGCATGATTCCTGCGATGCGTGAAATCGGTGACCGCTTCTCCAAGAACGAAGTGTATGTTCCCGAACTGCTGATTGCCGCCCGCGCCATGCAGGCCGGCCTGGCTCTGATCGAACCCCTGCTTGCCGCCACCGGCCGCAAATCCATGGGCAAGATCGCTATCGGAACAGTCAAGGGTGACCTCCATGACATCGGCAAGAACCTGGTGGCAATCATGCTCAAAGGCGCCGGCTATGATGTTATTGACCTCGGCGTAAACTGCGATGTGGAAAAATACAAAGGCGCACTGGAACAGGGCGCACAGATTCTCGCCTGCAGCGCATTGCTGACTACCACCATGCCTTACATGAAAGAAATCGTCAACGCCTTCAAGGGCAAAGCCAAAATCATCATCGGCGGCGCTCCGGTGACTCAGTCCTACGCGGATGAAATCGGCGCGGACGGCTACAGTGATGACGCCAACGGCGCTGTGAAGCTCGTTGACAGCATCCTGAAATCAGCCTGATATTTAAGTAATGTCCACTCAAAACTTCCGGAGCAATCCGGAAGTTTTGTTCTATTAAGCCTCTTTTATATCTCTTAATCGCGGGACTTTACGGTAATGCTGGTTAAACTGGAAAATCATAAGACGGTATCCATAAAAGCTGAAAACGGCGGAAAATCGCTGGCGCATCTGCTGCGCGACGCCGGTATGCCGCTCGATCTCCGCTGCTCCGAAAAAGGCACCTGCGGCAAATGCGAAGTCGTGCTGGAAAGCGGTTCCTTCATGATTGAAAAAAATCAGATTGACGTCCTGCCCGGCCATCCCATCATCGCCAAAGCCTGCCGTTCCGCCGCGTTGAAAGACGACTGCGTGATCATGCTGCCGGCCAAGGCCATGGCCGCGGGCGGCGTTCAAAGTTCGCATCAATATAAAGTCAAAGCGCTGGCAATCAATTCCTCCGTCCGCGGACTCTCCGCCTCGATTGACATCGGCACCACCACCGTCGCGGTTTCCCTGGTGGATTCCGAGCGCGGCAAAATCATCGGCTCCGCATCGAATTACAACCGCCAGATCCATTACGGCGACAACGTCATTTCCAGAATCGCCTTCGCGGATGAATCGAAGGAGAATCTGCGCACCCTGCAGCAGTGCGTTATCGCCGACACCATCAATCCGCTAATCCGCGGTATCTGCGAAAAAGCCGGGATTTGCGAGAAGGAAATCAAACAGGTCAGTATCGCCGGCAATACGGTGATGACACATCTCTTCTTTGCCATTTCGCCCGCCAGCATCGGCGTCATGCCGTTTGAACCGGCGGTTAAAGTTTTTCCGGCAGTAAAAGCCTCGACGCCGGGGATTGCCGCCAATCCGGACGCTCCGGTGATCGCCGTGCCCGCCGCTTCCGGCTATATCGGCGGCGATGTTGTGGCCGGGGTGGAAGTCTCCGGCATCCGGAATAATGCCGGCATTTCCGTGCTGCTGGACATCGGCACCAACTGCGAAACCGTGCTGTTCGACGGCACAGAGCTTTTTTCCTGCGCCTCGGCGGCCGGACCGGCCTTTGAAGGCGCCGGCATCGGCTGCGGCTGCCGGGCCGCCGCCGGCGCGATTGAACGCATCACTTTTGACAGCAGTCTGAATTTCATGATTTCGGTCATCGGCAATGTGCAGGCAACCGGCATCTGCGGTTCGGCCATGATCGACTTCGTCGCCGAATCCAGAACCTGCGGACTGCTCAATGAAATGGGACGCTTTGACCTGCAAATGCTCGAAAGAGCCGGCAAGCTGATGAAACTCTCCGGCGGCATCAACGCCTGCCGGATCAGTTCCGCTCCGGACGTTTACATCTCCGAAAAGGATATTGAACAGATATTGAAAGCCAAGTCGGCGGTTTACGCCGGGCTCCAGACCCTGTCAGGAACTCAAGGCTGTAAATTCAGCGACATCACCAAACTCTACCTGGCGGGCGGGTTCGCCCAGTATATCAACGTGGAGAATGCCGTAAAAATCGGTATGCTTCCGCCAATCGAGCTGGAGAAATACGACGTTATCGGCAACAGTTCTCTCGCCGGAGCCGTCCTGAATGCCATCGACCTGGACGCCGCGCCGCGCATGCTGAAAATCTCCAGAAGCATTCAGGACATAGTCCTCAACACCGTCCCCGAATTCGAATACAACTACATCGACGCCCTGATGCTGCCGTAAGGAGCTGTCAAGAAATAAACTTGACAAGTCCCGCGAAATATCCCGAAGAGATTTTGGGAATTGCCGGTAAGGCGCATACCTGAAGGTATGTAACGAACCGGCAAACACAAAGGCATTCGGGAGAAGCGCGAAGATGTA
>CAIPAT010000339.1 GCA_903863035.1 uncultured Lentisphaeria bacterium | reverse complement strand
TTTACATCTTCGCGCTTCTCCCGAATGCCTTTGTGTTTGCCGGTTCGTTACATACCTTCAGGTATGCGCCTTACCGGCAATTCCCAAAATCACTTCGGGATATTTCGCGGGACTTGTCAAGTTTATTTCCTGACAGCTCCTTAGCAGTCAGAACATTATTTATACTAAATTCTCTCTAATCCCCATCTTTATATTATATAGTTTTATATGAAATTTTTCAACACTTTTGCGATTTCCGGCAAAAAAAAACTCTTTTATTATTCATTTTCTAACTATTGACGCTATTTTAACAGAGAAACTAAAACCAAAATTCATGAAAGAACAATTAAAGATGCTTAAAATAGTTGATACCGCATTTATGGATTCATTAGCTGCTAAAGCAGTCGAGTCGCCGCGTAAAAGATCGCATCATAATTTTCATGTTTCGCTGGAAGAGGGCATTCATCGTCTCTGCATTGCTGCCGAACCCGGCACTTATATCAAACCGCACCGGCATCTGGACAGCAGCAAGTGGGAACTCTTTATTGTGTTGCGCGGATCGGTAGCGGTAATAATTTATAACGAATCCGGACGGATTGAAAAGCGAATCATCCTCAAGGCCGGCGGCGGAACCTGCGCATTGGAAATGTCTGCCGATACCTGGCACGGCTTTATCTCGCTGGAACCTGGAACTGTCTTCATGGAAACTAAGCCAGGCCCGTATATCAGTCCGACGGGCAGTGATTCCGCCGCATGGGCTCCTGAAGAAGGCACTCCGGAAGCTGTCGCTCTGGAAGCCTGGCTGCATTCGGCCACGGATGGTGATTGCTGGCGGAAGTCTTGACTGAAAGGGTTATATCACATGTTCATACCAGTACAGAACAAACGCATTTACCAGCATGTAGTTGAGCAGATACAGAAGATGATTCTGGACGGACGGCTCAGCAGCGGCGACCGGCTGCCGTCCGAGCGAACGATGGCTGAACAGTTTGCCGTCAGCCGTAATTCGGTTCGCGAGGCAATCCGGACGCTGGAGATTATCGGCATCGTTGAATCGCGGCAGGGCGGCGGCAACTTTATCGCAACTGGAAACAATGACTGCCTTTTCGAACCGCTTTCCATTATGTTTAAACTCAATAGCGGAAAGTTTACGGATTTGCTGGAATTGCGCCGGTCGCTCGAAATTGAAGCCGCGTCGCTGGCCGCACAGCGGATAACCGGACAAGACGCGGCAAGATTAAAGTCTCTGATAGACGAACTTAAGCAAACTGACGACGAAGCTCGCAGTATTGAACTTGATAAACAATTTCATCTGCTGATTGCAGAAATTTCCGGCAATACTTTGCTGTCCGGCTTTTTGCACGCAATTTCTCAGATTGTCGAACAGGCGGTTAGGGATGGACGAAAATATATCTTGACGTCTTTCAGCAATAATCAGACGCTAATGAGACTTCATCAGGAACTTTGTGACGCAATCATCAGTAAAAATGTTGAAGTTGCTGCCGCTGCGGTTCAAAGTCATTTCGATTTCATCCTTGAAAATTTGCGCAAATGATTTTATATTTATATAACTGGTAGTACCACTATACCAAATGGAGATATTTTGAGAACAATTAGAATAGCTTATGACCGCACTTATCTGGAAACGGTGATTCCGGAGAAAAATTTAATTGGAATATTTGACTCCAGTCTGCCGGATGCGGAAGGCAGTCAGCATGAAAATGTTACCGCCGCGCTGGATTCGCCGGTCGATTCTCCGCGCCTGGAAGTCCTGGCCTCCGGCAGAAAATCCGCGGTCATAATCTCCAGTGATCATACCCGCCCCGTACCCAGCAGGATTATCATGCCGCAAATACTTGAACGTCTTCGTCGCGGAGCCCCGGATATTGACATCACCATTTTAGTTGCAACCGGTTTCCACCGTGCGACTACTCAGAACGAACTGATTGAGAAGTACGGGGGGGAAATCGCGGCGGAAGAAAAGATAGTGGTTCACGACTCCCGCGATCACTCAAGTCTTATCCGTATGGGAAGATTGCCTTCCGGCGGCGAACTCATCCTCAACCGGCTGGCGGTGGAATGTGATTTGCTGGTAGCGGAAGGATTTATCGAACCGCATTTCTTCGCAGGCTTCTCCGGCGGCCGCAAAAGCGTACTGCCTGGAATCGCGTCAGCGGAGACTGTTCTGGCCAATCACTGTTCAGAATTCATCCGGAGTCCTTTTTCGCGAGCCGGAAATCTTGAAAACAACCCGATCCATCGCGATATGCTGTTCGCTGCCGGCAAAGCCGGACTGGCATTTATCGTCAACGTTGTGCTGGACCATGATAAACGCATCATCAAGACCTTTGCCGGCCATGCTGTCCGGGCGCACGAAGCCGGCTGCCGCTTCCTTTCTGCATCATGTAAAGTGGCAGTTCCTGAGGCGGCGGATATCGTCGTCACCGGCAACGGCGGTTATCCGCTTGATCAGAATATTTATCAGGCGGTTAAAGGCATGACTGCCGGCGAGACGGTCTGCCGCCCCGGCGGTGTCATTGTCATGGTTGCCGCGTGTGCCGACGGTCACGGGGGCGAGTCGTTTTATGAAAATATGGCGAATGCGGCCTGTCCCATGCAGATTCTTAAGCGGGTTGCCGAAGTTGCGATGGAAGACACGGTCCCGGATCAATGGGAATTCCAGATACTGGCCCGTATCCTGGCCCGGAACAAGGTCATCATGGTTACTGCGGACTGTGCTCCGGCCATCATCGAGGCGATGCATATGGAGCATGCTTTCACGCTGGAACAGGCCATGCGGCGCGCTTTTGAACTGGCCGGTTCCGCGGCCAGGGTTGCAGTAATCCCCGACGGTGTTTCGGTCATTATTGACAGTATTAAGTCAAATTAAATAATCGTTTATGGAAAAAACAATGAAAATAGCTGTATGCATCAAACAGGTACCCGGCACCGCGCAGGTGGAAATTGACGAAAAGACCGGGGTATTGAAACGCGACGGGGTCGAATCCAAGATGAATCCCTACGACCTTTACGCGATGGAAACGGCGTTGCGATTCAAGCAGGATTACGGCGCGACAGTTGACGTCATCACCATGGGACCGCCGCAATGCGAGGCTATCGTCAGGGAAGCGTTTATGATGGGGGTTGATCGCGGCATCATTCTTTCCGACCGTAAATTCGGCGGCGCGGATGTGCTGGCAACTTCATATACGCTTTCCCAGGGCATCCGGAAAGCCGGAAATTACGAGCTGATCATCTGCGGCAAACAGACCACTGACGGCGATACTGCCCAGGTCGGAGCTGAACTGGCCGAATTCCTGGGCATTCCCCATGTGACTAATGTCTGCCGGGTACTGAAAGTGGAAGGCAAATCCATCACAGTTGATCTTGATCTGCCGATGCATATCGAGACTGCCGCCATTCAATTTCCCTGCCTGATCACGGTTGAAAAAGGCATTTTCGAACCGCGACTGCCATCGTTCAAATTGAAACTGGCAACTGCTGACCGCAAGATCGAATGGCTGGCGCTGAAAGACCTTGACGACCGCAATGAAATGCACTACGGCTTGAATGGTTCGCCGACTCAGGTGAAGCGGATTTTTCCGCCGGAATCTCACTCCGGACGGGATATGTGGGAGGGCAGTTCCGGCGAACTTGCAGGGCGGCTGTTTCAGATGCTCAAAGATAAAAAATTCCTGCAGCAGGCGAGGTGAAATATGCCGCAAATCATTATACATCAGACGAAAGTTAAAGATCCGCAAAACCTGATTGCCTTATGTCCATTTGACGCCATTGAGTACACCGCCGGCGTGTTGTCCATAAATTCCGGTTGCAGAATGTGCCGCCTGTGTATCAAAAACGGCCCCCCGGGCATTTTTGAATACATTGAGGACACCCGTCCCGGGGTTGATAAATCCCGGTGGCGCGGCGTTGCAGTATTCGCCGACCAGACTGGCGGACAAATCCATCCGGTGACCTGGGAACTGCTGGGCAAAGCAGCTGAACTGGCCGCAAAAATCAAACAGCCGGTTTACTGTCTGCTGGCAGGGCATAACGTTGCCGCCGCCGCGCCCGGCATCCTGGAGTACGGGCCGGACGAGGTTTACGTGTATGACCTGCCGGAACTGGAACACTTCCGCATTGAACCGTATAGCGCGGTCTTTGAGGATTTCATCAATAAAGTCAAACCGGCGGCCGTGCTGGTGGGCGGCACTTCCATCGGGCGTTCGCTGGCTCCGCGGGTGGCGGCCAGATTCCGCACGGGGCTTACCGCGGACTGTACCATGCTGGACATCCGCCCGGACACCGACCTGGACCAGATCCGTCCCGCTTACGGCGGCAATATCATGGCGCATATTAATACCCCGCATCACAGGCCGCAGTTTGCGACCGTCCGCTATAAGATATTCTCGGCGCCTGAAAAAGTTGCCGTGCCGAAAGGCCGTATCATCAGATGTGAGATTGACCAGGCGAAACTTGCTTCCGCGATCAATGTGCTTGAAGTAAAACCCAAGCGCCGCGAGGTCGGGATCGAGGAAGCCGAAGTCATCGTGGTTGCCGGACGCGGGCTTAAAAAACAGGAAGACATGGCGATGATCCGGGAGCTGGCGGCCGTGCTTGACGGACGGGTAGCCTCCACCCGTTCGCTGATCGAAGCCGGCTGGACCGACCCCAAACAGCAGATAGGCTTGAGCGGAAGAACGGTCAAGCCTAAGCTGATCATTACCTGCGGGGTTTCCGGGGCGATCCAGTTTGTTGCCGGAATGAACAATTCTGAGCTCATCGTCGCGATCAACGAGGATGAAAAAGCGCCGATCTTCAAAACCGCACATATCGGTATCGTCGGCGACATGTACCAGATTGTTCCTGCTCTCATCAACAAAATCAGGGATTATAAAGCAGCCGGACACGGCAATCCTGCCGAATGTTTACAGGCTTTCGGAGGAAAGGCATGATGAACAACCAGTACAAAGCCATCGATCCTGTCGATATTGATTATCTGCGCTCCGTTTGCGGTGCGGAACGCGTTATTGCCGGGAAGGACGTCAATGACGATTACTGCCATGACGAACTCGCCGGCATTCACTGCCGTCCGGACGTGCTGATCAAACCGCAGTCAACCGCGGTAGTTTCCGTTGTGATGAAGTATGCTTTTGAACAGAATATTCCGGTTACGCCGCGCGGACAGGGCACCGGCCTGGTCGGCGGCTCCGTGCCGATTTTCGGCGGTATCATGCTGGATATGAGCGGGATGAACCGGATACTGGAACTGGATGAAGACAACCTGATGCTGACACTGGAACCCGGCGTACTGCTGCTGGAAATCTCCAAATTTGTGGAGGACCGCGGCTTGTTCTATCCGCCCGATCCCGGCGAGAAAACCGCGACTATCGGCGGCAATATCAGCACCAATGCCGGAGGCATGCGCGCTGTCAAGTACGGGGTCACCCGCGACTATGTGCGCGGACTGGAAGTCGTACTGGCGGACGGACGGATTGTCGAATTCGGCGGCAAAGTCGTCAAAAACAGTTCCGGCTACAGCATGAAGGATATAATCGTCGGCTCGGAAGGCACCCTGGCGGTTGTAACAAAAGCCGTTTTGCGCCTGCTGCCGCTGCCGAAGTTCAAGCTCAGTCTGCTGGTGCCGTTCCCGGATCTTTCCTCCGCGATTGAAACCGTGCCTAAAATCATCAAATCCCGCTCCATTCCTACGGCGGTTGAATTTATGCAGCGCGAGGTGATTCTGGCTGCTGAAGAGTTTCTCGGACGCAAGTTCCCGGACAACTCTTCCGATGCTTATCTGCTGCTGACCTTTGACGGCGCCAGCAAGGAGGAGATCGACCTGGCTTATCACGATGCAGCTCAAACCTGTTTGAACGCCGGGGCGCTGGACGTGTTCATTTCCAACACCCAGGAGCGCAATGAGTCGATCTGGGCGGCGCGGGGCGCGTTCCTCGAGGCGATCAAGGCTTCCACCACCGGCATGGATGAATGCGATGTCGTGGTTCCCCGCCGCTGCGTGGCGGAATTCATCAAATTCGCATCTTCGCTCCAGGATAAATATCATATCCGGATACGCAGTTTCGGTCATGCCGGCGACGGCAACCTGCATATCTATGCCCTGCGCGATCAGCTCGGGGAAGAGGAGTGGAAACACACCCTCGGTCAGGTCTTCAATGAAATGTACGGACGGGCCCGCGAACTCGGCGGACAGGTTTCCGGCGAACACGGCATCGGCTTTGCGAAAAAAGGCTTTCTGGCCGATTCCCTCGGCGTGGACATTATCGGTCTGACCCGCGGCATCAAGGCGGCATTCGATCCGAAAAACATCCTCAATCCGGGTAAAATCTGTTCCGGCTGACTGCCGCATAACCTGAAAGCGCTGTTGCGAAAACTTGCATTCCAATGAAGCCCGCAGTATAGTCTTCATACTGAATGATTTTAACCGGAGAAAACCATGAAAAGAATATCCTGTCTGCTGACTGCCGCAGTGTGTTCGCTGGTCTTGTGCGGCTGCGGAACCACTTCAAAGTTTATTTATCCGTCAAACGTCAACAATCTTGCACAGATCGCCGAAGCCCCGGTCTATGACAAAAAAGTAGCCGTGGTTCCGTTCGTTGACTATCGCGGCGACACCAACGACATGTCAACGATATTTCTGTACCTGATCCCGTTATGGCCATACGGCTATTGTGAATATCAACGCCCTGAAGCCTCTTCCGGCTTTATGACTGTCGGCTATTTTGACTTTACGGCCGATGAAGACCTGGCCAAGGCTGCCGCGCTCAGTCTCCGACGTTCCAATCTCTTTAAGGATGCGTTCTTTACCTTCGGCGGCGACAAAGACCGGGCTGATTTCGTTTTCCACGGCGATATTTATTCCACCACTTACAAAGCCGGCGTATACAGCTATGGCTTATCTATGGCCGGACCGTACCTGTGGCTGCTGGGACTGCCGGCCGGAACTTCCACCAACCAGCTTAAAATTAAGTTCTATATGACCCGTAAAAACAGTCGCGACATCATCTGGCAATACTCTTTTGAAGACGAGAAAGAGATTACCCAGGGCATTTACTACCGAGTCGGCGAGGACGTGAAAATGTATGTACCGCTGCTTGAAAAAGCGTTGAACGCGGCGATCATCGACCTGTACAAACAGATACAGATCAACCCCGCACTGCTTAAGTAAGCGGTTATATACTCTACTCTGCATGGCTGAGAACTTAACCGGCCGCGCCGCGACTTCTTTGTAATGTAGCGCGGGCATTCCTGCCTGCGAAATGTCAGACAGGAATGTCTGACCTACATTAATTAAAATACAAATTCCTATACGATAAATCTAACATAGATTGCGAAGATTTCGAGAATTGGTTAGTATTCTGAGAGGCTGCCGATACCGGGGTATCGAAGGACTCGAAGAGTGCGAATCCAAAATCGAAAGATCGCAATCCCGCAGGTGCGGGACAAGCGTCTAGCGGCTGTCTGACCCCGATTTCACAGAGTACCGCAAGCATCTTGCTTGCGAATGCCTTCAAGCTGGAAGCTTGAGTTACTTTATCTTGCTTGCGAATGCCTTCAAGCTGGAAGCTTGAGTTACTTTATCTTGCTTGCGAATGCCTTCAAGCTGGAAACTTGAGTTACTTTACCCCGGCAATACTACTGCTGAAATTCTCTAAAAGAAATCCTAAAATAACTGATCCATAAGCAACGAAAACACAAAAGCTAAAGTTTGCCCCCAATGTCTAATACCATTAAAAAAGTCGAGGCAGGTTATTTTTTCAACGGGTCAATCCAGTAGAAAGGTTTTTGCCGTTGATGGGTTATCGCGATTATTTGTATAGCCGTATCACGTTCCCTGTATATAATGCTGTAAGGAAAGACTGAAAGGTTTATAGCGCGGGTTGAAGCGCTGTTACGCTTCCAGGTAAGAGGAGATTTTTAATTCTGTCGATTGTGCTGTCGGCGTCATCCAGAAATCTATTTTCCAATCCTGGTTCAAGGTTAAAATAATGATCCGCTGCAGCTTCAAGTTCGCGACGCGCCAACTCCGCCCAAACGAGCTTTTTCATCGAGAAGCGCCTTTGTGTCTGGCTCGCATTTCTTTCATCACGTCTTTATGAGGAATTGTTGCCATGCGGCCTTCATCAATCGCGCGACAACGCGCTTCGGCTTCTTCCGCCCAGGCTTCCTGTATTTGCCGGTCATTGCATTTGACCAACAGAAAATCAACCAAATCAAGTTGCTGGCTTTTGGGCAATGTCAGTGCTTCGTTTTCAATTTGCGCCAGTGTCATAGGCATAATTCGGACTCCTTGTTTACCAATTCTAAGATTATAGCAGTTAAACATCAATATTTCAAGTTTGGTTATAGAACGATGACTGAGGAAAATTACATCATTAGGAGCTGTCAAGAAATAAACTTGACAAGTCTCGCGAAATATCCCGAAGAGATTTTGGGGCTGCTAAAGAGTACTGCAAGCATTCCCGCAGTCGCGGGATCCCGCGATTGCGGAACCAGTGGTTTTAGCCACTTCTTGCGAATCCCCACCAAAGTACCGCAAGCATCTTGCTTGCGAATGCCTTCAAGCTGGAAGCTTGAGTTACTTTACCCCGGCTTCAATACTACTGCTGAAATTCTCTAAAAAAAATCCTAAAATAACTGAGTGCCAGGCAGCGAAAACATTGAAAAATATGTTTTGTACCGATTTTACCAGAGTACCGCAAGCATCTTGCTTGCGAATGTCTTCAAGCTGGAAGCTTGAGTTACTTTACCCCGGCAATACTACTGCTGAAATTCTCTAAAAAAAATCCTAAAATAACTGATCCATAAGCAACGAAAACACAAAAGATAAATCTGACCACGATATACAGATATACAACGTGAAACTATTATCGCTTACTTTTCATAAACTGCTGAATGCTTCTCATGCTTTTTCCGGTTGTCCGCATATTTCTTTGCAAGCTCAGGACTGCGGATGACCAGCGAGTGCTCAGCGTTCCCACTTTCGGATGACATGAAAAACCTATAATTTTGGGATAGATGTTTTGTAGATAGTTGATAATATGATATTTTATCAGACTTGGAGAATTTTTTCACTATCTGACTTAGGTAGTGTTTTTTAAGATGGGAATTGTTATATGAACATTGGACAGATTGAGGGCAAACTGCGGGAGCTGGCGGAATCGCATTCGGGAGACACTTTCATTTATGATTTACTGCTCGCCTACGGACTGCCGAAAGCCTCTATCGCCAGATTGCAGAAGGGCTCTTTAAATCTGTCAAAGCTTCCCGGGGAAATCATCTGGAAAAGAAAAATGTATTTCCGGACAGTTCAGGACGAAGATCTGCATGGCGCAATCGACGAACTGCGCAATGATCCCAAAATTTTGAAATACTCTCCGCGCTTTATTATCGTTACTGACAATACAACGCTGCTGGCGGTTGACACCAGAACCGCCGATACCCTGGATGTCGAAATTGCAAAATTAGCCAGGCATTATGATTTCTTCCTGCCGTGGGCCGGCATGGAAAAAGCCCAGGCGCAAAGCGAAAACCCCGCCGACGTCAAAGCCGCCGAACGCATGGCTAAACTGTTTGATGAAATAAGGAAAGACAATCCGGATAAATCCCCGGAATTCATTCACGGCTTGAATGTCTTCCTGTCCAGACTACTGTTCTGTTTCTTCGCCGAGGATACCAATATCTTTGCCAAAGGACAGTTTACCAATGCCGTCAAGTCCCATACCCAGGACGACGGCAGCGATCTCGCGGCTTACCTGGAACGCTTTTTTGAGGTATTGAACACTATCGAGCCGCAACGGAAAAACCTGCCCGCTTATCTCGAAGCATTCCCTTATGTCAACGGCGGCCTGTTCCGTGACCGGTATCCGGTGCCGAAATTCACCCGGCGTTCACGGCAGGCGATCATTGAAAGCGGCGATTTGGACTGGTCCGCCATTAACCCGGATATTTTCGGCTCAATGTTTCAGGCGGTTGTTGCCCCTGATCTGCGCGGAAGCCTCGGAATGCACTACACTTCTGTGCCGAATATCATGAAAGTGATCGAACCGCTGTTTCTTAACGAACTGTACGAAGAGTTTAAAAAAGCATTAGAATATAAGGAAAAGGAACAGGAAAAGGGTACCTCATACCGCAATGTTAACAGCAATAGAGCGCTGGAAAAACTGCATGCCCGCATATCCAACATCAAGATTTTTGACCCGGCTTGCGGTTCCGGTAATTTTTTAATTATAGCCTACAAAGAGTTGCGTAAACTGGAAATGAAAATAATCGAGGAATCGCATACTGCGGCTTTTTCCAATATCAGCCTCGATAAGTTCTACGGCATTGAAATCGATGACTTCGCCCATGAAATCGCTATTCTCTCCCTGTGGCTCACTGAACATCAGATGAACGTGGAATTCTTCAAAAAATTCGGACAATGCAACCCGACGCTGCCGCTGAAAGAAGCCGGAAATATTGTCTGCGGCAATGCCACCCGCCTGAACTGGGAAGATGTCTGCCCGAAAAAACCGGGCGATGAAATCTATATCCTCGGCAATCCCCCGTATTTGGGGTCGAGTATGCAGAATAAAAGTCAAAAAGACGACTTAACTCTTGTATGCAAAAACTTTAAAAATTATAAAAACCTTGATTATATATCATGTTGGTTTATAAAAAGTGCTTATTTCATAAGAGATTTTAAATCAAAGTATGCTTTTGTCAGCACCAATTCAATTTCACAAGGAGAACAGGTTTCGCTTCTATGGCCGTATATTTTTTCCCGTAATCTGGAAATTGATTTTGCGTATCAATCATTTAAATGGTCAAACAATGCTAAAGGGAAAGCCGGTGTAACAGTTGTTATTATTGGAGTAAGAAATATATCAAACGATGGAAAGAGATTGATTAAGGAATCTGTATGTACGATTGTCAAAAATATTAATGCATATTTAATAGATGGGGCTAACACATTTTTGTCGCGTAGAGGAACTCCTATCAGCACCATTCCGGAGATGATAAGAGGGAGTACACCAACGGACAATGGCAATCTAATATTGTCTTTTGAAGAAAAAGAACAATTATTACTAAATGCCCCAGAATCAGAGCGTTTTATTAAACGACTAATAGGTTCAGAGGAATTAATTAACGGAAAAGAGCGTTTCTGTCTATGGATAGAACATGCTGACAAGGATACTGCTTTGAAAATACAGCCCATTGCAGAAAGAATAGAACGTGTTAGAAAATTTAGAATGGCTAGCAAAGCTCCAAGTACTGTAGAAAAAGCTTCATTTCCCTATAGATTCATACAGGCACAGCATAGAGCAGAGCCATCAATTATTATTCCAAGAGTTGTTTCCGAGAGAAGAGAATATATTACAAGTGATTTCTTTGGTGAGAATATTGTAGTTCTAGATTCGGCTCAAGCAATATACAATTGCAAACCGTATTTGTTTGGAATAATCTCATCTAGAATCCATATGGTTTGGGTAAGGGCTACTTCTGGATGCTTAGAGTCTCGTATCAGGTATTCTTCTGCTTTATCATATCATAATTTTCCATTTCCGAATATCTCGCAGAACCAGAAAAATGCCATTGAAGAACTGGTTTTCAGTGTATTGGAAGAACGCGAGCGCCATCCTGAAAAGACATTGGCACAGCTATATGATCCGGATAAAATGCCGGACGGTTTGCGGGAAGCGCATCATCAGTTGGATTTAGCCGTGGAGCGCTGCTACCGTTCAAAGCCGTTTGAGTCTGACGAAGAGCGCCTGGAATACCTGTTCAAGCTCTACGAAAAAATGATAGCGGAAGAGAATAAATAACAAAAGGATATTGATTTTATGCTTAATCTTCAAAACATTAAAGAGAGAATTTTAAACCTTAATGAATATGATGTTAATTCTTTTCAAAATGATAACAATAGTTTTCCTAAATTTATCACAAAGCTGAGGATTGACAGTTTTAGAAACCTGAATAATTTGGATATTAACTTTAAACATCCCATAACCATAATATCAGGGATAAATAAGATAGGAAAAACCAGCATTTTGCTTCTACTTGCATGTAGTCATGAGAGATTTTTAAAGCTGCATGCAACAAAACCAGCTACTCAATTAGTCGAACATAGTTGGAGAGATATTATTCGCTTCACGCAACATGAAAATAGCGATCAAAATTACCAATACCAAATGTGGTGGAGAGAAGGGAATGCGCCACTCAAAAATGGAACAGGGAAGAGGATAGCAGGAACTGGTGCCTGGACTGGATTAGCCAAGAAAAGTAGCACGCCTAGAACCAATGCAAAGATAAAAAGAAGAGAAGTTCGCTTGATTGATTTGGAACGTATTGCTCCGGCAAGAAGTTTTTCCAATAGCTTGTTTTATAAGTCAAATAGGACACAGCTTCGAAGACTAGATGAAGATATTGAAAAAGCTTTCGCTTACATTTTTGATTTAACTTCTGTTGAATTATCAGAGGCAGGTTCTCATATAAACAAGAGATGTTATCTTATCAAATCTAATGACGGAAATGCTTACTCCAGTTACGGTTCAGCTTCAGGAGAGGAAGCTGTAATTAACATTTTGCGGGACATTATTGAATCAGAAAAAAACTCGCTGATTTTAATAGATGAATTAGAAGCGGCATTCCACCCTTTGATTCAACGAAAACTGGCAGATATTATTCAGTTTATATCATGGGAACATAAAAAACAATTCATCATTACCACCCATTCACCAACTTTGCTATCATCTTTTGATAAGAAGTCACGACGGTTTATTGAGAAGAGCTTATTGGGTGAATTAAGGGCAATTGAAAAAATATCGCAAGCTGCCGCCTTTTCTAAAATGGACTCGATGGCTCATCCATTAATTTACTTGTATTGCGAGGATCGAATAGCGCAATTTATTGTCAGTAAAATAATTAATATAATTGTAGCCAATCACCCTTCATTCAATAAAATGATAAATATTATTCCCTCTGGACCAGCAGACCAAGTAAGAAATGATTATGAACGGCATAAGCATAACTATCCACAAATGCATCGAAAAATTGGTTATGGGGCTGTATTTGATGGAGACTATAAAGAGAAGGCAGGATATTCATCATACTACAATAATGCCAATGAATACTCCTTCTTTCTTTTTCCTTACATGGCTCCTGAGAAATTTCTTGCAAAAGCTTATCTTCAAGAAAACCCTAGTAATGAGCTTGAAAGTTTTTTAACTCATCAGAATCACCATTCAGTATTTCGGAAAATGCACGAACTTGGTATGGCAGCCGACGAGGCCGATGCGCGAAATTTATGTTTTGCATGTTTTGAGCAGACTGACGACTTTTTAACTTTTAAAGATAATTTCAAACAATTTTTAACTCGAACAATAACTCATTTCTCCGAAGAAGGAGATTAAAAAATAATGAAAGAAGAAGAAGTTGCAAAAAGCGGAATATTAATCTACCAGAATGACGACGCTACTGTGAAACAGGAGAATTAGCCGGCTGGCGTAGTTGTTCAAGGCGGCTATATTGATAGCATTGTAAAAGGATGAATAGTTGAAATGAAAAAGCTGGAGAGAAACTTGAGATTGCCGATTTCGCTGGACGACGTGCTGTACGGCGGGGCAGTCGAGTGGGAGCGCCTGGAATACCTGTTCAATCTTTACGAAAAAATGATAGCGGAAGAAAAAAGTAAGTCATAATAATTAAGGATTTTATGTTGAAATGAAAATTAATTTGAAGAATGCAGTAGCTCATTTTTACCCTAATCCGTCTTTCGAACAGCTATATTTTGAAGCTGTTGCTAATGCAATTGATGCTGGAGCCTATGAAATTGGTATCAATATAAAAATCAAGGCATTTGAGGAGCCGAGATCATTATCTATTGCAATTAGAGATAATGGCTCCGGATTTGTAGATAGAAAATTCGAGAAATTTGCCAGACTTTTAGAGGCAGAAAATAAAGATCACAAAGGATTAGGACGGCTAATTTATCTTGCATATTTTGACGAAATAGCTGTTGAAAGTTTTTTTGAAGAAACAAAAAAGAGGGAATTCAAGTTTAACTCATCGTTTGATGGTAAAAGCAAAATTAGTGAATTTAAAGCTGAATCAGGAACAATACTTAGATTTAATGAATTTTCTGGAACAAGAATCAAAAGCTACGATTATTTGAAACCGCAATGCATAAAAGAATCCTTGCTCGAACATTTTTTCCCTGTCTTATTCAAGAGAGTACATGATAAGAAACCACTTGAAATTTCAATTGAGCTGGAAACAGAGACTCCAAACCGATCTTATGATTTCTTCTCTGGGAAAGTAAAACTCACATTGGATGATGTTCCCCCGCTAAAGATTACGAGTTTCAAAAATAGAGAATTGGATTTTTTTCATAATTTTGATATTTTTTACAGTATAGAAAATGATCGGTCAAAAAAGAAATCTCTTCTCACCGCAATTTGTATTGATGATAGAACGATTCAATATGAATTGACAAGTCTTGATTCAATTCCAGACGGCTATCAAGCAATGTTTCTTTTTAATTCTGATTTTTTCGCTGGAAAGACTAACGCTTCCAGGCAGAAACTGGATTTGGATGACACTATTTCGGAAAGGACATTAAAACAGGTACTCCGCAAGGAAATTGCACAAGTTATAAACGACCAAATACCATCAATAGTTGAATCCAATAAAAAACTCAATGAAGAACTTGGCAATCAATATCCTCATCTCTCAGGATATTTTTTAGCGGATAATGTTGGATTAATCGTTAAGAATGAGGCGATAGAAAAGGCTCAACAAACATTTTTTAACGAACAAAAAGATATTCTCGAATGTACAGAATTAAATGACGAGCAATATCAGAAAGCATTGGAACAATCTTCTAGGATTCTTGTGGAGTATATTTTGTACCGAACAAGAATCATTCAGAAACTTAAGTCTATGAATCCCCAAAATAGTGAAACAGAGATTCATGATTTAATTGTTCCGACAAAACAAACATTCCATAAAAGATCATTCGACCAAGACATATATAGAAACAATGTATGGGTGCTTGATGATAAGTACATGACATATAACACTATTCTCAGTGATGAAACCATGTCGAAAGTGATTCATGAAATAGCACTTGACCAGATTGAAGATGAGAAAAGGCCTGATATTACACTGATTTTCTCTGGGATCCCTGAAGGTGGTAATAAAGTTGATGTTGTTGTCGTAGAGCTAAAAAAACACGACCTTCCTCTTGCAAAAAATGAAGAAGTTGTTAGCCAATTAAGGCAACGAGCAAGAAAGTTATTAAGATACTTTCCCAATAATATCGAGCGAATATGGTTTTACGGGATTACTGATATTGATCAAGAATTCAGGAAATCTTTAAAGGAAGATCAGTTCAAAGAATTATTTTCACATGGAACGATGTTTTATAAGCAACAGCCGATTATTGTTGATGATGAGAACAACCCGTTTCTTATTGATTTATATGTTTTAACATACGATACATTCATTAATGATGCAGAAAGCAGAAATTCAACTTTTCTGAGATTACTAAAAAATAATATTACAAAAAATGTTGAAAAAAATAGAGATAATACTAATGAAATGGAAGTCTCTGAAAAAAGCTGAAAACAACAGCTAAATATTGATTTATCAGAGCGACGATAGAATGGGCCGGCTGCCGGAGTTGTTCAAGGCGGCTATATTCTTGAATCCGTGAAAGAATTCGTGAAAAAAGTTAATTAAAAACTAGTTAAACCTGTTGATTAGCAGTATATTATGA
>CAIPAT010000338.1 GCA_903863035.1 uncultured Lentisphaeria bacterium | reverse complement strand
TTTACATCTTCGCGCTTCTCCCGAATGCCTTTGTGTTTGCCGGTTCGTTACATACCTTCAGGTATGCGCCTTACCGGCAATTCCCAAAATCACTTCGGGATATTTCGCGGGACTTGTCAAGTTTATTTCTTGACAGCTCCTGTCCGGTATAAACTTGTAATTTGAGCATTTGAAGTATAATATTACTATCAGCGGGAAGATTAATTTTGAAATCATTAAGCATGGAGTGAATATCATGTTCAAAAAAATCGTTATTGCCGGAATGCTGCTGTTTGTCTGCGGATCAATCTTTGCGCATTGTCAGATACCATGCGGGATCTTCGACGACGACCTGCGGCTGGCGGCGATTCAGGAAGATATCCTGACTATCGAAAAATCCATCAATGAAATCGTTCGTCTTCAGTCCGAAAAAACAATTAATTATAATCAGCTGGTGCGCTGGATAACCAGCAAGGACAAGCATGCCCGGGCGATTCAGGCAACGGTAACGGAGTATTTTATGGACCAGCGGGTCAAGCCGGTTACTGATAAAAACAGTCATGAATATGCAGATTATATTAAAAAAATTACGCTGCTGCATGGAATGATGGTTGCCGCCATGAAATCCAAGCAGTCGCTGGATCTGGAGAATGTCTCGAAACTGCGGGCATTATCTGCTGAACTTAATTTAATTTTTGAGCATAAGCACTAATCTCTTTCAGTAAAAACATGTTTCAGGGGTTGGCATAACGCAGTTTGCTGGTTATAATCAATGAATGGCATTAATTTTACGGAGCAATATCTGATGCATGAGTTTAAAGACGCAGTACTGGAAAAAGTGGATGACGATGTTCAGGAACCGCCCATGTACAAGGTGGTGCTGTTCAACGACGATTTTACCACCATGGATTTTGTGGTGATGGTGCTTATGGTGGTTTTTCACAAGAGCATGGATGAATCAAAAAATCTGATGCTGGCAGTGCATAAAAAAGGCAGCGCGGTTTGCGGGGTGTACCCTTATGTAATTGCCGAAACCAAAGTTGCGCAGGTGCAGGCGATGGCGAATCAATATAAATTTCCGCTGCGTTGCACCATAGAGGAGGAATAACTTTGGAAAAGATGCCTGTACCCACTCCTGAACTCAATATAGTCATCACCGAGACGGTGAATCTTGCTGTTGAACTCAAGCACGAGATAGTTCTGCCTGAACATCTGCTTTATGTCATGCTGAAAAATCCTAAAATTAAAAATATTTTTGAAAACCTTGGAGCCGATCACCTTAAAGTGGAAGAATGTCTATGGAGTTTTTTCCGTAATCAGGTTGAGCAGGTTGACTTGAAATCGCCGCCGATAGAATCGGTCGCTTTTAGCCGGATATTGAATAACGCGCTTGGCCGTGCCGGCGGCGCGGAGAAAAAACAACTTGGCATAATTGATATATTCGTCGCCATGTTTGAAGAAAAACAGTCTCATGCTTATTTTTTTCTGCGGAAGGCCGGTATTGTTCAATATGACGTGATTAAAGAAATTACCAGCGATGATTACTATAGAGACAACGGCGACGGTTCAGAGGATTTCAGTTTTATGGAGGATATGGAAGAGGATATTCCGAACGGACCGTTTGAATCAGGAACTGAGCATGAAGGACATGGCAGCAGGAAACAAGAGAATCCGGAGAAAGATCCGAAAGAGTTGAAATATCTGCGCAAATATTCCGTGAATCTTACGGAGATGGCCGCAAAAGGCAGGATCGATCCGATCATCGGACGGAAAGCAGAACTGTCCCGGGTGATGCAGGTGCTGTGCCGGCGCAAAAAGAACAATCCAGTACTGGTAGGCGAAGCAGGCGTCGGCAAAACCGCTATCATTGAAGGGCTGGCGCTGCATATAGTCAACGATCAAGTTCCGGAACGGCTGCACGGTTACAGTATATGGGCGCTGGATATGGGCGCACTGGTCGCCGGAACCAAATTCCGCGGGGAATTTGAGGAAAGACTCAAAAAAGTTGTTGATGATCTGAAGAAGGCCGAAAAATCAATTTTATTTGTTGATGAAATCCATGTTGTGGTCGGGGCCGGGGCGGTCAGCTCAGGTTCACTGGATGCCTCAAACATCCTCAAACCGGCGTTGAACAGCGGCGAGATCAAGTGCATCGGCATTACGACTTATGACGATTATAAGAATCATATTCTGAAGGACAAAGCCTTCAGCCGGCGTTTTCAGAAAATAGACGTGGCGGAGCCGTCCGAACATGATGCGCTGGCGATTCTCAACGGTCTGCGTCCGTATTACGAAGAACATTACGGCATAAAATATTCGCTCAAGGCACTGGAGGCTGCGGTAAAGCTTTCCGCCCTGCATATCAACGACCGTTTTCTGCCTGACAAAGCGATTGACGTCATCGACGAAGCGGGGGCCGGGAATTCCCTGCGGGATGCCGGCCGCCGCAAAAAGCAGATAACCGTCAGGGAGATTGAGGCGGTAATTGCCCAGATCGCGCATATTCCGGCGGCAAAACTCAGTTCATCCGACAACAGTTCGCTCTTTAAGCTGGAATCAGAACTTAAATCAGTGATTTTCGGGCAGGATGAAGCCGTGAATAAAGTGACTACTGCAGTAAAAGTATCCCGTGCCGGTATTGGAAACAAGCATAAACCGGTAGGCTCTTTTCTGTTCTGCGGACCGACCGGCTGCGGCAAAACCGAACTGGCGCGCCAGCTTGCGGAAAAACTGGCAATCAGCTTTATCCGTTTTGATATGAGCGAATATTCTGAAAAACATACCGTATCCAAACTCATCGGCAGTCCGCCTGGATATGTCGGGTTTGAACAGTCGGGACTGCTGACTGAAGCTCTGCTGCGGACGCCGCATTGCGTCCTGCTACTGGATGAAATTGAAAAAGCTCATCCCGATATTTACAATATTCTGCTTCAGATCATGGACTACGGCACGCTGACTGACAATAACGGACGCAAGGCTGATTTCCGCCATGCGGTCATTATCATGACCAGTAATGTCGGCGCGAAAAAACTCGACACCGGACTTATCGGTTTTGCCAACGATTCGCAGCCGGAACTTTCCACCCAGAAGGAAGTGGAGAAATACTTTACCCCGGAATTCCGCAACCGGCTTGACGGAACCATTTATTTCAATCGGCTGTCCCTGGAGCTGATGAAGCAAATTGTGGATAAATTCATTCATCAGCTTGCTGTCGAACTCGGTTCCAGAAATGTTAAACTTAAGCTCTCAACGCAGGCGGTGGAATGGTTCGCGGTCAACGGTTATGATTCCAAAATGGGCGCCCGTCCGCTGGAAAGGCTGATCAAAAGCCGGATTCAGGAAAAACTGGCCGACGCCATTCTTTTCGGTGAGCTTAAGAGCGGCGGCATTGCCGCAGTCGCCGTCAAGAACGACCAGATTGTCATATCGCTTAATCCGAATTAAGTTCATCGCATTTTGCACATTATCACAAGATGATTGTCATTTGAACTTAACCGGCTCCGCCGGGACTTCTTTGTAATGCAGCGCGGGCATTCCTGCCTGCGAAATGTCAGACAGGAATGTCTGACAGGAATGTCTGACCTGCATTAATTAAATACAAATTCCTATACGATTAAATTATCCGACGGTATGTTTGAATACGATTTTAAGCCATTCGGCTGAGCCGTCGAAAATCATCTGGATTGCGACTGCGGAAACGATCAAGCCGGTAATTCTTATTAAGGGACCGGTGATACAGAAGTATTCCAGAAGCTTGTTGATGCCTAGCGAAAACAGCATGAACGCAAAATTAACTGTAATCGCTATCGTCAGCGCCAGCGCCGTTGCCGACAGCCCGTATTCCGCGGAGAATGAGATCGCTGCCGTGATTGTGCCAGGTCCGGCAATCAGCGGCGCCGCCAATGGCACAATTGATATTTCGTCAATAGAGTCATGTCCGTGCTCTTCGTCATTATCTTTCTGGTAAAAAACCCCTTTCCGCATAGCGGTAAAACCGATGATGAACAGCACGATTCCGCCCGCAACCTTCAGCGAGTAAATGGAGATATGAAAGATGTGTTCCAGCAAAAATTGCCCTGCAACACAAAATACCAGCAGCATAATCAGCGCAACCAGAGTTGACTTGTAGGAAATATGCCAAATTTGTCTACTGGTAAATGCCGGTTTTTTTGATGCCAGAAACAGTATTTTACTGGCAGGATTTAGTAATGCCAGAAAGTACAGCGAAAGCTCAAGCAGTTTTATCGAGTTCATTATACAACATCTTTACGTTATAATTCATCAGCAATGCAATATACTTTAAGCAGTGTAATAAGCAAATTGAAAATTATGCGGAATTTATTGAGGCCACTCTTTGCAGAGTGCTTTAAACTCCGTGTTGTTGGCGAGTTCCTCGAATGATGGGTCATTGACCGGATTAGGCAGTTGCGCATATGTTTCCAGATTGTCCCTGAATTTCAGCGTCAGTCTGAGATGCTCCAGTGCTTTGGTGAAATCGCGTTGTCCGGCACAGGCACCGGCCAGGTTGTAATGGAACAGCGGATATTCCGGGTCTCTCAGCAAAGCATCTGCAAAAACTTTCTGCGCATCTTTATGCCTGCCGTAACTGCCGTATGCGATTCCAAGAGCAATGATTGCCATACGGTGTTTGGAGTCTTTAAAATTGCTGCACTGGTCGCTTTGCATCCATTTCTGCAGACATTCTACTGCTTCCTGGTATGATTTGCCGCGATACAATTCTACTCCGTATTCAAGCATTTCATCCGGAGTCGAATCATTTATTTTTATAAGGTTGAGCATGGGCAGCAGCTGTCCTGCCGCTATCGGGGAATTAACACAGTAAAGATGCGCGTCCATGCAGATACCGCCTTCTGCCCGGTAGGCATTGATATGTTTATATGTGCCGTCCGGAGTATCAATATCCCACTCTGCAACAGCAAATTTGCCATACCCGTAATTTCTGATAAAGGTTTTGAACAGCGGATTCTTTTTATCAATATTCCACCATTGTTCGCGAAGCATGGCACTGTCAAGTATCTGATGGTTATACTCGGCGGTTATTGAAAAATTGATCCCGGTCCCGGGTAATTTGGCGGCGGTATAATAAGTTTTGCGGTTTTTCGCCACTCTTGATTCGTTCAGTTCAAATCCGTTAAGATCAAGATCAAGGCGTTTTTCACCCAGCAGCAGCGTCCCGGCATATGACGCCATGACTGACATGCAGAAAAAAGTGAAAACCAGAATTTTAATCATTATCATTGCATCCTTGCAGTAATTTATTTGGCCGGACGGTCGGTACTGCGGCGAACGATGAGCGTAGTATTGATGATGGTTTCGGCAGAAGGCGTTTCGCCGCGCATGATGATTTGCAGATTATTGCGGATGGCTTCGGCTATTTTCGGCGTATGCTGGCTGACGCTGGTCAGATCGAGGTCTTCGGCAACGGTAGTATTGCCGAAGCCGCACAGTGAGCAGTCCTCCGGAACTCTAATGCCTTTTGAGGCAAGAAACCTGAAAGCACCGGCGGCGATGGTGTCGTTGCCGCACAATATTGCCGTGGGCGGATGCTTCATGGCAATCAGTTCTCTAGCCGCATAATATCCCCATTCGCGGGATGGCTCTTTACATTTTATATATTTTTCAGGAACCTCAATTGTGTGTTTCCGCAGTACATCGAGATACCCTTTCAGTCGCAGCTCGGAGGTGTGTTCATAAGTTCCGCTGATGTGCGCAATTCTGGAATGTCCAAGGCTGACTAGATGTTCAGTAATTTTTTCAGAACCTTCATAGTCGTCAGAAATGATATGCGGAGCATTCAAGCCGGGGATGAACAGGTCAAAGAAGATTACCGGGATCTTCAATTCTCGATATTTTCCGGCACATTGTGAGTTCGGCGCGGCAATCAATGCCTCAGCCCCGGATTCTATCATGAAGTCCAGTATTTTTTCTTCTTTCTCTTTGATATTATTGGTGATATGGACTACCGGATGCAATCCGGCTTCACTTAAGAATTTTTCCAATTCTGCAAAAATTTTGTAATAAAAAACTTCATCATCAGGGAAGATGAAACCGACAATGCCGTTTTTTCTGGAGAGCAAAGGCCTGGTTCCGACAAAGTTGCCGCGGCTGGGTTCTTTGTAAATCAGATTTTCCTGTTCAAGCAGCCGCAGTGCCTTGCGCAGAGTAAGATGATTGACACTGAACATATCGGATAGAATACGTTCCGAGGGTAATAAATCGTTTTTCTTCAGCCGTTTTTCTTTAATAAACAGCCTGATAGTTTCTGCCAGTGCAATATATTTTTCCGGCTTCCCTCGTTTCATGGACTTTCCACACCTTAGCTGTTATTAAAATTTATTACAGCTTATTATACATCATCTGCAAGGAAAAGCAATACCCTGAAGGCGATATTAATTAAAACTATATCGATATATATTTATATGGAATAAAATTTAATTATGAATATAAAAAATATTTATATCGATATATTAAAAAATGATAAAAAAAGATAAAATACATCTTGACTATATTGATTCCGTCACGTATCTTTAAATTAACTTGGAGATTACTTATGCCGCAAATGTTGAATAGAAGTGATAAAAATATAGTGGAACTGAGCTCCGGTTCCGGTAAAATATTTATTGCCCCTGGCTTGCAAGGACGGATATTCTGCAGCTTAGGGGATGAACTTATTCATCGATTTGATGCAAAGCTGGCCTGCAGTCCGCATCCTGAAGAATTTAATAACATCGGAGGAAATTCCCTTTGGCCTGCGCCGGAAGGCGGAGACTTTGCCTTCAACTATCTTCCCGGTACCGGATGGCTGGTTCAGAAGGATATAAATTCCGACTGTCCTGTTGTAACCGGATCGGATAAAATATCTGCAACAGTGGAAAAAAAGATTGTTTTGAAGAATCGCAAAGGCGTTTCAGCCGGTATCAGGTTTACCCGGCAAGTTAGAATTAAAGACATTGCCGCCGTTTTGTCCGGTTATGGAGTTGAAGGCATCGCATATTCTACCGATGACTCGCTGGAACTGCTTGACCCCGTCCGTCCGTCTGACTTTATGATCGGCGCATGGTCGCTGGAACAGTTTCCGCTGCATGATGGTGTTATCGCTTTCGGCCGTTTATCTTGTCCGGCGGCAGGCTGCATCAATGATGATTTCTACGGAGACGCTTCTGCCCGGCTGGCTTATGATTCGAATATTTTTACGTTCAAACTTGGCGGCGCTGACCGGTTGCAGATCGGCATTAAAAAAAGTTTCGGTCCGGAATTGATCGGCTCCTATGACAAGTCACGTTCGCTGCTGATTATCCGCCGGACAGTTTTACAGGACGGTATTTATTTTAATATCGCGGATAACGATCAGAAGGACGGTCCATTTTCTGCGGCCGACGCTTACAGTGTTTTTAATGGCGGGGCTCTGGGCTTTTACGAACTTGAGACAATTGCTCCGATGATAATGGAAAACGATCTGGTTAAAGGCAGCAGACTGCCTTCAGAAACGCTTATATTGCGTGGCGATGCAAATAAACTTGCGGCTTTTCTAAACAGTTCTGAAATAATGGTCAGAGCTGAACTGATAATCAATTAAAGGTATGGATATGGATAAAATTAAAGTTGTTCTGGGATTTGACATGGAAACCGATGTAGGCAGTTGGACCCCATGGTACGAGGGGGTGAAAAAAGGAACGCCGGCTATTTTGAATATCCTGAAGAAGCACGGAATTACCGGCACATTCTTTTTCACCGGAGACAGTGCGAAAAAGAATCCGAAAGTAGTCAACTCCGTGAAAATCGCCGGCCATGAGATAGGCTGCCATACACTGTTCCATGAGACCATCGGCGAGGCGCTGTTTGAAATTCCGGGGATGATGCCGATATTGCCGGAGGAGGTGGAAAACCGCATCCGTCTGGCGACGGAATGGGTTGAAGAAATCGCCGGAGTTCGTCCGGTATCGTTCCGCTGTCCGCGCTTGTTCGGTTCTACCGCAGTGGTCAATGCGCTGGAAAATCTGGGATACAGGACCGATGCTACTTATCCGATGTATTATTTTCGTGAACAACTGGCACCATATCATCCGTCAAAAAAAGACTGGACAAAGAAAGGACGGATGAAGATTGTCGAACTGCCGAATTTCGCCGATCTGTCAATGAAGTCGAAAGATGAATTCGGCCGTGACATGGATCAGTGGCCGTTGTTCAGGACTGAAAGCGCCGGTAAAGTCATGGAACATATTGACGGCTACATCGCATTCTGTCGTAAAAGAGGCGTCGAGCCGTTCCTTTGTTTCTATTTTCATCCCTGGGAATTCTGGCCGATGCCGGAAGGGCTGATTCATTACGGGGAGGGCGCTGTCATGCCGGATCCGTTCATTATCAAGAATTGCGGACAATATGCGAAAGAGCAACTGGACATCCTGATCGGCCGCTTGAAAGAGCTGGGCGCGGAGTTTTATCAGGCGGCTCAGATTACAACATGAAAGAGATCAAATTAACTTTAGATTCCTTAATAAAGATTTAACCAGAAAATAGGAGAGACAGTTATGTACACAATCCCGAAAGCAGAGTATGCGAAAAGAATCAAAGAGTTCCAGAAGAACATCAAGGCCGCAGGTCTGGATGCCTGTCTGGTCCACGGCAACGAAGCTGATTTCGCCAACGTTCGTTATCTGAGTGAATACTGGCCGACTTTTGAAGCCGGCGGGGTATTTGTTCCGGCGGAAGGCAAGCCCATATTGCTTATCGGCCCGGAAAGTGAAAATTATGCTAAAGGGCGCAGCGTTATTCCTGACATCATGAAGATGGTCGAATATCGCGAATCCGCCGAGCCGAACTACCCCGGCATTGCGGTGGCGCATTATCCGGATGTGGTGAAGGCTTCCGGCTGCAAAAAACTCAAAAAGCTTGGATTGGCCGGGTATTCGGTCATGACGCTGCCGGTTTATATGTCGCTGCAGGCGGAACTGCCAGGCGTTGAACTGATCAAGGCAGATAAAACGCTGCTGCCGCTGCGTTTTATTAAGAGCGCCAACGAACTGAAATGTATGCGCCGCGCCTTTGAAATCAGCGAGCTTGCAATTGATGCGATTCTGGCTGAAGTCAAGCCGGGGATGACCGAATTTCAGGTTGTCGGCATTGCCCAGCGTGAGATTTACAAGCACGGCGGCGAATACGAAGGCCATGCGCTTTACTGTTTTTGCGGCGAGCACACCAATAACGCTATTTGCCGTCCGACCAGTAATAAACTGATTAAAAATGAAGTTATTCAGTTGAATATCGGCGCACGCGTCGGCGGATATTCCTCCAGCGTCGGGTTGCCGTTCTCCATTGGAAAACTGCCTGCCCGCAAAAAGCGCCTGGTCGAATTCGGTCTGGTCGCGCATGAAAAGACCATGGAGTTGATGGCCGCCGGCAAACCTGCCGCCGCAGTCGTCAAGAAGTACGAGGAATGGGTCAAGAAACAGGGGTTCGGTAAATACATGCTTTACGGACCGTGTCATGCTATTGGCATGATGGAAGTAGAACAACCCTGGATGGAATCAGTTTCCACTTACGATCTTGAAGAAAACATGACGTTCCAGGTGGACACTTTCTTCTACGATGAAGACTTCGGTCTGCGCTGGGAAAACGGCGTAGTAGTCAAGAAAGGCGGAGTTGAAAGGCTTTCCAGCAAATACATGAAGATGGTCGAACTTTAATCAAGAGGTGCATAATCTTAAAACAGATTATGCCGCCTTATCTGCAATGCCACCATTGAAAAACGGCGGCATTGCAGCATATTTCTGACGAATTGCGGATATGGCCGTTATTGGAGAAGTTTTTCTTAAGACTTTACTAATTCAGCGCAATTTTTAAAATAAGCTTGTTGATTTATTAATTCAAAATCAAGCTCGATTTGCGCAATGGTCAGCCTGGGGGAAAGCGACTCGATGGTCCATTGACAGTCAGGCTGGTCAAAAGTGATTTTTACTTGCTCTCCATAAAAATTCTCAATATCAACCATTTTTTCCTGATTGTGATTACCATAATAATTTTGCCGGTCGAAATTGACCGTTGCCATGACTATCGGAGAACCAAAGCCAAAGCGTCTGCTTTCACTGCGATACCCGCCTGAAGCGATTTCTTTACCGTCCGAATTAATAATTCTGCTCCATTCGGGGTAGGACAATGCCACTATCATATTCATCCGGCGGGCATAGAAATCCAAAAGGCATCCCCCCGGCCATTGGGATGGGCAGAGCAGCAATTGCGCGCCTTCCTGGCGTTTATATGTTTCGTCAAAGAGCGTGTCAAAGCAAATTGCCCCGCCAATGGTTATATCGCTCCAACGCAGCAGTTCTGTTTTGCCCGGAACAATTCCCCAATCTAATTCGCCTGGCGTCGGAAATTGTTTTTGGTATTCGCCTGCCGTTTGTCCCTTTTCGTCAATCAGAAAAAAGCTATTGTAGATATTGCCATTGCCTGCTTGATATATTATTGGCAACACCAAAGCGACTCCCACTTTAGAAGAACTGTCTATCAGCGTCTTGCAACTCTTGCGCCAGTCGGTTAATATGCATTGCTCAAAAGGTATTGCATTAGGATGTGTTGGGGTGTGTTCGCCGTAGATATTAATCGCTTCTGGCAAGACGATTAATTTAGCTCCCTGCCGCCCGGCATGGTTAATCCAGTTGGAGAAGACTGTCATTTTTTCTTCTAATGAAGAATAATTTTTATCCAATGGCGCTACGTTTGCAATAGTTAATAATTTCATTAATTACTCACTTGTGCCTTAAATTCTTTGACAATTTCATCAGAATAGATATTTAATCCTAGAACATCTGCGCCGCAACAGATAAAATCATAGCCGCAGGAATGGGTTTTTGCCAGATTGGCGGCGGAACTGACGGTTCCGGCAAATTTGCCGTATTTTCTGGCCGTTCCGGCAACTGCAATCCGCGCCTTTTGCACATCGGGATGGTCAAGTTGACCAGTAACCCCTATGGCGTCGCTGTAATCGCCATGGCCAAAGAATATTATATCAATGCCGTCAACTTGACAGATGGCATCTAGGTCTGACATGGCCTCCGGATCCTCAATTTGAGCAATAAGAAAACGTTCGCGATTGCTTACCCCGGTGTAATTGTCCCGTGAAACGCGGCAGTATTTGGCATCGCAGTTCCCGCCATCCAGAGCCCGCTTGCCTAATGGCCGGAAGCGGGTAATATTAACGATTTCTCTGGCTTCATCGGCGGACATGACATGAGGGAACCATGATGCCGGTGGCGTCTGCTTCTAACGGACGGATATAATCGCTGTAACTGCCTTTGGCCACCCGGACAACAGTATCAGCATCATAAATTTTTGCCGACATGATCTGGGCGTCAATTACTGAAAAATTGGTAGGGACATGTTCATGGCAGAGCCACAGGCAATCGTAGCCGGACATCGCTAAAATTTCAGAGGCCCGGTAACAACTCAGATTAGTTTTACCGCAAAGAACAGCTTTCCCTGCTCTCAGTTTAGCCAATACTCGACTGGGACGCATTTGATTCATAATTTTATTCCTATCTTTTATTGGTGGTTTCACGTATTTTTTCTAAAATGCTTACTACCTTTTTGCCATATTCTCCGTTTGATATAAACTTGAAGTTATCTGTAATTGCCTGATGAAGCTCCAGCCATTCTAAATCAATCGGATCAATTTGGTTCGAACAATCGATAATTTCTCTTTGATTGCCATGACAGAAGATAACTTCCGGCTTAAAAGCGGGGAGTAAAAGGGACCCTTTATTCCCTAATATGCGACACTCAATTCTTCCCGGTTCAATTAAGCGATTGCTAATGGAACTGGTAACATTAGCTACTACTCCATTGGCAAAGCGAATCATAGCACAACAATCGGTGTCAATTTTGCAGTCAGGGTAAAGGTTGCTTAACTTAGCCATTACTTCAACTACGGGAGAGTCATTAAAGAACAATAAGTGGTCAATTTGATGGGGAATTAAATTAAATAATGCTCCGCCGCCGGAAATTTCTGGATCAAGGAACCATGAAGAACGGTTTTCAAAACCATAATATGCTGTCGCATCGTCGAAAATCATTTCCAATTTGCCAATAGTTCCCTCTTTAATCAGCCTGGCGGCATGACGAAAATGAGGCCGAAACTGGTGAGTGTGCGAAATAAGCATTTTGCGCTTATAGAGCGCCGCTTGTTCAATTAATTGTTGACAATGCATTGTCGACACCGCCATAGGCTTCTCCAGGAGAAGATGATAACCCAGCTTCATTGCCTCTAAGCCATACTCTAAATGCAGTAAATGGGGCAAGGCGATCAGCGCCACTTCGGCCCGGGCCTGTTCCAGAAGTTGCATGCCATTGTCGCTGGGCGCAGCGCCAAAAATTCCCGCCACTTTTTTAGCCAGCGCTAAATTAGTGTCGGCAATTCCGACCACCTGGTATTTATCCTTCAAGCGTTGCAGCGAGGCCACATGGAACTCACCGATGGCTCCGCAACCAAGCAGCACTGTGCGTAATTTAGCTTGATTCATAAGACTCCATGCTTTTTCAGTAAATTAACCGCATACGGAACTATTTTGCCCCATTCAATTTTACCGTCGGTGCGCACAACAGCCAGAAATATATCCGAATATTTGTCCATATCGGAGAAATCCGGGTCATTGAGATATTCATGTTGAGAGTAATAGGAAATTAACATGCGCTGATCGTCTAATTTAATTATGCCGGGATAGGAACAATCGGCGGCGCCCGGCAGTTGCAGATAATTTACCCAATATCCAATTTTTGGTTCCCACACGTAACCCTGGACGCTGATGTGTGAGCGATCTCCATAGACGCTGCCGATCAGGCTTGAGGATATTTTTTGGCGGCCAAAGAGGAAGCGCCGGTTATTGACTTCCTTGACAACCATGCCCTGAACACAGACTCCGAAATCCTGAACCGCGCTCCATTTTTCGAATGGACTGAAGGACACGCGCATTCCAAGGGTGCATGGACAATTTTCCCGGCGGACAAAAGCTGTGAGCTTTTCACCGTCATAAAACAACTCGCATTCATTGCCGGCCTCGTTGCGTGAAATTTCGGAGACAAACTCCCAGTCCAGCCCGTCTGCCGAACGAATCAGATCCACCTCCCAGTTCTCAGCGGGAAAAATTCCGTCTTCTGTCATATTTTCGCGCGTGGTGAGGCGATAACGGGCGGCATAGAGCGAGTCCCCAATAATTACAGGATGCCAGAAACGCCATTTAGCCGGTTCAATTGCCTGAGGCTCTGACCAATTTATCCCGTCTTGCGTCCAGGCCGCATATTCACTGGATAGTTGCTGGCTGACGGGAAGATTGCTTTCAAATGCTCCGGCATACATAAAGAGTTTCCCTTTAAATTCAATCAAAAAACCTTCATAGTAGTTGCGCCCGGCCTGAAAAGGCGAATTCAACTTTTCCCAATTCCTTCCCTCGTCTTTTGAACACAGCAGGACGACTTGACCGTCACTTGCCCCATGGCCGCCGGATGTGCGATACGTTAAATAAATTGCTTGGCCGAATCGTGTCATCGAGGTAAAGGCGTTATGCCTGCCATCGGCTACAAGCCGGGTTAGTTTTTCTAATTTTTCCATATATTTACTCCCAGTCCAGTTAGTTTATGGCGAAACAGGCAACTTAAAACTCATTTGATTATTTTCCATGGGTTTAGCCGTCAGCAATTCACCATCATTGCATAAGGCCAGCAGCTCTTTTTTGATATTCATTGCCGCATCTAAAAAATCGCCGGCAAGCAGCAAAGTTAATTTTCCGCCTGAATAAAGATATATTCCTTTCGCCGTAGCGATTAAGGTGCTGTTGGAATCTTTGATAACTCTAATCTTGCGGACATCGCCGTCGACCGCTATGACGCTGAATTTCTCTAATTTGCTTAATTTTTCGTCAAAATCCAGCGCCCATAGTTGATTATCAGTGGAGCTTGCCAAAAATTGTTTAGCATTAATCTTTGCTGCTGCTGTAAGCGGCAGCGGCGGTACCCAGGTAAACTCCCATTTCCATTTTTGGGCGTCGAAAAAACCGAGGAAAGACTGTCGCGCTACAGCAATAATTGGAGTTTTCTGTATTTCGAAGTAGAGCAATTTATCCGCCTCTACTCCATTGCCGCCGCTGGCGGGCAGGAAATGATTCCGGCGTTGAAAAATCTGCGGGAAGTATAAACTTCCTCCAGCAGGGGTTTCGATGCGGCTGTTTTCTTCACCGTAAACTTTGCAAATATTATAAGTGCCTAAGCCATACAATTCTGTTCTGCCGTCACCGTCGAGGTCCGCCGAGTTGTCCAATAGCGAATTCATCCCATATTCACCTGAGTACAGCAAGCCTGCCAATGAACCGTCGGGACGGATAAAAGAGTAATAACAATAGCGGCCAACAACCAGTAATTTGGGCGAATTCGGGGTAGCCTGCCAAACTCCCAGGCTGAAAGGCAAGGTATATCCCCCTGCCGGCTGGCGAGTATTTTTGCTGCCATATTGTTGATGAAAATCAGCTTGCAGCTTATATAAGTCAATAGTTTGAATTATTTTGCCTTGTTCGTTGATGACCTTAACTATGGCGTCATCCGTGATAACTACTAGATTAGATTGATTATCCGGCCAATTTAAGTTTTTTCCATCCTGCACTACAGCGGGTGAGCGATAGGTGAATTCTGGCTTGAAATTCTGATCTAAGAGGGCAAAAATATCATCCACATTTCGCCTGTCGCGGATATACCTTGGATAAACATCGCTCTGGACGAGATATTGATTGCCGGCTGGAAGAATTTCCAAATTATTTCTCCGCCCCATCCGGTCACTTGCATAATAAGTGAATTTAGTTGCGTCAGTACCACGAATATAACGCGCTTTGACGTTGGGCAGCGCGCATTGATATGACTCGCGTTGGGGGTTTGCCTGTCCGTAGTTGGCAGTTTTTATCCCTGTGCGCCATAATTTTGGACAAGTAATGGCTGTATACGTTTTGCCGTCAATGGAATACTCTAAATTGTCCGGCAATAAATTGCGCACCCATACCCGACCGTTAATTCCATTCCTGATTTCCGCCAAGTCGATGATTTTGCCGAAATCCACTACGCCGTTGTGTGCAGTGAACGCTACTTTGCCTGGCAGCTGCATAATCGCTTGACGATTGATTACCTCGTAGGCCGGCGCTTGAGTTGTTGCTGCCTTGTCATCCGCCTTGCTTAACTTTAGAGGAATGAAACCGGCATTGCCGCTCGCGGCAATTACCTCCGGAATATGATTGCTTGTAGCAAATTTAACCAGAATATCCTGCTTCCCTTGTTGCAGTTTTATCATTTCATTCTGACCAAGCTCCAAAACGCTCGGCTGGGTTTTATTAGGTAAAACCTCCAGGAGAGCATAAGCTGTGATGATCTCGTTTTTTGCCAGTTTTACTTTGCTGACATTGTGAAAACGCAGAGTGGAAGCGCTCCTGGCTAAATACTCATTCAGGTTTTCTTCGATGTGAAACTTTTCGCCTAGCGAAGTAACGTAAAAATTGATATTGCCATTTGCGCCCGTCCAGCAATTCTCCTTAAATGATGGAATTCCTTGAGGACGCCAGCCGATTCGAATTAAATATTCGCCGCTTTCCAACGCCGTAAACTGGTCTTGAATGACATATAACCCGTTCTTGATCCACACTATGCTGCGCTGCCATTTGCAATCGACAAAGGGCGAGATTGAGAATACCGCTGAACCGCTGGTTCTTTGGTTGTTCAGGCTGACTAAGCGGGCCGCCGACATGTAGGGTTTGGGATCGGTATTCCATTTATCCACTCTTTGAATGGATACCCCGTTCTGTTCGTAATAACTATTGCTGCCCGCTCCGAAAGTCGAGGATGATGAACGCATCAGCAAATTTTTGCCGCAACTGTAAAATTCAGTGATAATTCCCACATCAGGCCCCAGCCCGGAAATTTCCATATAGTCGGCGTCCGGCTCAAAACCACTGCGAAAGTTGATAATTTCCGCGCCCTGGTCAGCCGGGAAATCCGGCGACTTGTGACTGATAAAATTTACGCCTTTCCACAAAACATAATCTTGCGGCTGCAATAAACTTATGCTTACTCCGGCAAGTTCGCCGGGATTCTTGCGCACAATTTCACTGCCGGGGGCATAGCGGTGCACGCCATTGACGTAACGCATTTGGAAATGTTCACGAATAGTGGGAACGATATCGCACAAAGACGCGTAACGCCCGTCCCGAAAATAGCAGGCGTCCATGCCGATAAGCAATTGATCATCCGCCATTAATGGCCGCATCGGGCTCATTTCCCACAAGGTCAAGGCTTTTTTTGCGTTTCCGGAGATGAAGAATTCATATTTTTCGTTATCTAATGAGTAACGGAACATCGAGGCGATGCCCTCATCTCTCGCCTCTTCCAGGGTACGCGGCAAACTGGCATTGAACGAGTTGGTTACCCAATAATCAAAAAAAGCCTTTTTCTCTTGATAACGATAATCGACAATTTTTCTTTCGTCCGGCGATAATTTTACCTTTTTAGATAGAAAGTCCGCCATCTTAAAATCAGCCATCCACGGATCAATGCTATGACGGTTGACCATTGCAATTCGTTCGTATGGGCGATTAAAAGTAGTCATCCAATGCAGATCCGGACCAACTGCTAGAAAATCCATAAAATTTTTCTTGATAAGTCCGTCAATGGCTTTGCGTTCGTCAGGAGTGAAAATATTGCTGTCGTCGACCATGCTGTAAGCGCGGACAAAAAATTCTATGATATAGTGGTGGGTATAAGCCCCATCTTTGATAATTTCCGGAAGATACTTTTTAGCTCTCTCCAGATATGAATGGCGCCCGCTCCAATAATAGTTCATTACATTGACATACCAGCGGACTATTTTGCCATACCCGGGTTCAAGTAGGCGCGGGCCGGCGCTGCCGGGATCAGTTGCCCATAATTTCTCATCGCGGTCAAAAGATTCCAGGCATTTGCCCCCTAATTTAACTTGCAGCAAAAAGGGCAGCGTGTATTTGTTATTATCCGCTTTGAGATTGTTGATTATTTCTTCAAAGGCATTTACGGCGTTTATTACTCCGGCGTCGCTGCTGCCGCCAAGGATGATGTGGTTAAAACCCTGGTCAAAAACGTTGGAGGCGGTTCTAACTTCAAAGCCGTCGCCGCCGGGGTAATAACCGTCAACGGCGGTCAGAAATTTATTGTAAGCGCTCCAAATGGCTTGATTGTTGGAAAGACGCCCCAACAAGATTAAATGCTTTTGCCGATAAGCCGGAAGAATAACTGGACGATCCGCCATAACTACTTCTTTGTCAGTTTGAATTGGCAGACTGAGCCCGGTTTTTTTCTGAACAGCTTTTTGTAGTTGTTCCGCCAGTTCTTTATAATTGGCCTGATCTGCCGGATAGACAATGGTTGTGTCATTATTCAAGACAGCGCTGCCATCGCCGGCGCGCGCCGGCGATTGAGCCAGAAACTGAGGGGGGTGCAATTCGAAATCCGACAATTCATAGTCGCTGCCGCCGGGGAGTCCGCCTAGTTCAATGCTGACTTCAAGCAAATCATTGTTGCTTTTGACCAGGTCGGCAAGCAATTGAACTTGGCCCGGAGTACTGTAGGACATCCGGCGTCCAGCGCAACTTATGACTACTGAATTTTGACTTTTTACTTTGAGTTGCAGAAGGTAAACGGTGTTTGGTTTTACCTTGAAACTTTGAGTTAAATTTGCTTTGGCTGCTATTTGACTAACGACAGGAACCCCGTCATTGACGTTGATTTTTACATTATTATCTATGTTTTCACCGGAAGCCAACGCGATATGCTGAACTCCATTTTTGACCGAAGCGGACGTTGCTTTGCCATTAAGTTTCCAGCCGGCGGCAATGCCATTGCCGCCAGTTTCAAACGCAATCGCTGAGTAGGCCAGTAGAATAAGTATGCAACTGCAAATTTTCATAATTTTCATTCCCATAAATCGCATACTGCGTTATAAGTAGTATAATTTTTATATGCCACAGGCAGCATATAGACACTATTGCGTTCCTTAAATTTATAATTCCCTACATGGCCGTCAGCAAACACTACATTGATCGTGCCTCGTGAGTCAAGCGGCATGTATGAACCATTGCCATGAGGATAACTGATTGCGTTTGAGTTTTGAGTAGCGGCGTCATTTCTCAAATGTTGAGGCTGACTAACTGCCACGCTTCGATTTTGTGGATCAGTAATCGTTGGATTGCCTCGGGCATCGGCATGCAAAAAACTCGTAGACGCTTTTTTCAGTGAACTAATCTTAGGCGAAGGTCTGCCCGCCACTCCATTCATTAATGTATAGTTGCCTACATAATTAGTACCCTGCTTGGATCCTATCGTATTAGCTTTATCGAACCCCATTGCGGCCAGGGTTGGACAATATACGATTTTGTGCGAATTACTATATATTCCAGATACGATTTCTCCATTGAGTACCCCGGACGAAACGCCGCGAACAAGCGCTTCAGCAGTTGTCCACCAATTAAAGGAGTTAGCAATTTTTACCGGAATGAAATATGAATCGTAATCATTGGAATATAAAAAATGCGCAGAACCAATCTGTTTAAGTTGACTGGCGCAGGTGCTCGTATGAGCTCTTTGGCGAGCTTTGTTCAAAGCGGGCAACAGCATAGCTGCCAGGATGGCTATGATAGCTACCACTACAAGGAGTTCAATGAGCGTAAACAACACTAAACGGCGGGATGGCAAAAATGAATGCATAACCATTTTCTTAGACCATTTCATTTTCTTAAAACCTTTCAGTTACATTTATGTTAATACTAGTATACAATGAGTTTATCGCTTTGACAATATTAAAAATGCTATATTAATTATACAAATATCGACTTTTTAGTTTTTTAGGACAAATTCAAACAAATCCTTATTTGAATTATGTTAATTTCAAGACTATAATCTGAATGTTCCCTGAAATTTAGAATGTAGACAGGTTCAAAAAATACGAAATCAAACTGCCGGCGAAATAGGACCTTATGGCGCTGGCATAACGCAAATATTTTATAGAATGCGGTAAAATGCCAGGATGCATGAAATGAAAAGACACTTCAGGCTACGGTTCGGCAGGCAGGCTCAAAAAAACAGGAAAAGTTTAGAACCATAATGTCACACAGGGAAAATTATCATGCTTAGCGAGCGCGAAAAATTACTGGAAAAATTGTCATTAGCCGAACCTGTTCGACGGATATATTTCAGCCATCCCGTGGATGCTAAAACTGTTGAACATTCCCGCTTAATTATAGTTTTGTCTGGCAGTTTTTCGTTAAGATTATATGACGGGACACAGTATTTTGTAGTGCGTTGTCAGGCGGGTGACGCCGTATTTTGTCTTAATAGAGGGTTTGCGGATAATCTCTACGATGGCCATTTTGAGTCTGCGGCATTGGTTTTTTCCCCGGAACATGTCAGGATTGTGTATTATCAATTTACTTCAAACAGCATTGCCCCTCTACGTAGTCCGGATTTGTATTATATTTCCATACGTCCGCCGGGAGTGGCATTGTCCAATATGGTTAAAGCCATGAGCTCCCTGGGGCTGGAAAATCACCCGGAACCATTAGGGGCATTCCACTTGTCTGAAGCAATAAAGAGCAATGCGATAAGCGTGTTGCAGGTTCCGGAAGAGGAGCATCGGGGCAAGTCGTTCCAAACGTGGCAGAGAATTAATCGCTTTATTGCAGCCAATCCGACCAGTCAAAAATCACGCCAATTACTGGCCCGGCATTTTAAATTAAATGCCGGCTATATTTCCACCCTGTGCCATGAATATACCGGAAAGACTCTAAAAGAACACTTAAACATTATCAAATTGCAGCATGTCACTCTGCTGTTGCAAGAGACTACTCTTACGCTGGATGAAATTGCCCAGGAGTGCGGCTTTAATTATACCTCTTACCTGATTAAAGTATATAAAAAATATTACGGTTGCACGCCTGGTCAGATGCGGTATTAATTTTTATGCCGGGTTGCAATCTGAATCAAAACCACCAGTTCAACTGGTGGTATGCACCAGCCCTAGAAGGGCATGATACCAGCAGCCCCCGCAACCTCCGGTGTTAGTTCGTAACGTGGTTGGCGAACCATGCGTTACTATAGCGCTGGAGGTTTTTTCGGATCACTTGCATCTAAAGATTTTTGAATCTCACCGGCTTAGCCGGTGGTAGTTTTGCCCAGAAGGAGGACAAAGCAAGCAAAGATTGCGAATCGGCGTCAGGGCATTGATGATTATTCGTGCAGAATACGATGGATGAAGTTGGCGGCTTCGTCCGGAGCGTCTTCCAGTACCAGATGCGCGGCATCCGCTAACTCCAGAGTCTGCGCCTGGGGATAATATAATTTCCAGCGGTCCAGAAAGCGCGAAGAGAAACACCAGTCCTGCATTCCCCATACGATTCCGACAGGGATTTCCCGGAACATCCATAGGCCATGTTCTATTTCCAGTAAAACTTCATAGGAAATATGCTCGGGCGCCAGCGGAATATCCTGCACGAACCGCAGTACAGCAATCCGGTCCTCATAAGTCTGGTAAGGCAGCATATACCCTCTTTTTACCTTTGCCGGCAAAGCTTTTACCGTGGTCATATGCATCGCCGCCCTCACAAAAAGATTGGCATTCCGAACCAGTTTGTCATCCAGCCACGGTAAGCGGCAGGCGGCAATACGCAACGGGATCCAGTCCATGGAAAAGGCACCGGAATTCAAGATTATCAGCCGGGATATCTTCTGCGGATGGCGGACGGCAAAACCCATGCCGATCGCGCCGCCCCAGTCATGAACCACCAGAGTAATATTGTCCAGGTTTAACGACAGCAGGAGACTTTCCAGATTGTCAATATGCGTTTCAAGGCGGTACTGGAAACTCTGCGGTTTGTCTGAAAGTCCGCATCCTAGATGATCAGGCGCAATTACGCGATGTGTTCTGCTGAATTCTTTAATCAGATTCCTGTAGTAGAAAGACCATGTTGGATTGCCGTGAACCATGACAATCGGCTGATCGCCTTTTCCTTCATCAACATAATGATAATTATAATCTTTGATCTTGAAGAAGTGCGATGCAAAAGGATACAGGTCTTTTATTTCTGAAATATTTATCAATTAAAATTTCCTTTTTTACTCTGCAAATCTTCGAATCTGCGGATTATTTCGTCACCATTTGATGCCCAGCATCGCGCAGTTGATCCCGCTTCCGATACCCATCAGCGCCATAGTGGAGCCGTTGGCGACTACGCCGTTATCTATTGCCAGCGCTGCGGTCAGCGGACAGGAAACCGATCCTGTATTGCCGAACCGGTCAAGCGTGGGATAATCACGTCCGATATCAATCTGCAGTTTTTCATACAGTAACTTCCGATGCGCAGTTCCTACCTGATGGGTGCAGAAACATGCGAAGTCATTTCTTTTTAAATCTGTTTCTTTAAGAAACAGATTCCAGGTTTCGGCCGCGGCGGCAACGCCGCAGTGCATCAGTTTTTCGGAATCAGTATTCATCAGCGTATCATGATTATCGCCCATGCCCTTGTCGGCGTTGCCACGGCAAAGATCATTATATTCGGTAACTGAAAGTGAGGTTGCTCCAAGCAGCCGGTGATCATGAGAACTTAAATCCTTGCGGCATAAAATTACCGCGACGGCTCCTGAACCGATTGTCAGCGAGGCAAAAAATGGTTTGATGGATTGTCTGGTGATTGTTTTGTCTCCGAGAATCGTCCGGATCGTCGTTTCCAGCAACGGCCGGCTGTTTTCGCCGGCTACAAGCATTCCGGCCTTGATCTGTCCGGCTTCGATCATTCCCGCGACCAGGGTCATTCCAGTGAGTATGCCCAGGCAGGCGTTGGAAATATCAAACGCAATAGCTGTTTCCGGAAATCCCAGTTTGTGATGAACCACTGTGGCAGTAGCCGGTTCGAGAAAATCACGGCAGACGGAACAGTTAATCAGGCATCCAATATCACTTTTGACAATTTGGGATCTGGCCAGGGCATTTGCACCGGCCATGGCGGCGGCATCACTGGGCATGGTCCCCGGCATCCAGAGACGGCGCTCCCGGATACCGGTCATCAGTTCCAGACGGCCGGGAGGCAGTTTCAGCCGTTCATATACAGAGGATAGTTGCTGTTCAATTTCTTCAGAAGTTACTGCTTCCGGCGGCAATTCATAAGAAATACATTCAATATTTACATTTTTATATAGCATAATTATCGCTGAGAGGAAAACTATCTGGTGACAGTAACCTGAATTTCATCCTCCGATTCTACTTTAATAGCTTTAATGCGTCCGGCATAGGCCTTGATTTTCTTATCCGAAGTCATCAGTTTGAAGAGTTCAAGTCCCTGTTTCTTGAGAAAAGACGGCAACGTTACATGTCCAAACCTGGCTGATTTCAGCTCGAAATCCGGGCTGGTGTTGCCGTCTTTATCCGGTGCGGAGTCTTTCAGTTCGCCGATAAGTTCCAGGCGATAAGGAATATAATACAACATTTTACCGGAAAGAATCACACTGGTATCGCGGGCTTTAGTAATCTCGACAGCGTATTTGGATGTGAGTATCGGGTCCTCCTTAATATTGGACTCGGATTTTCTGGTGCCGGGATTGGTATGTCCTTTCCAAACTCCTGCTTCCGAAGTGGCTTCCACCGCCTGTACCGCCTGGGGTTGACTGGCTTGCGGCGGAGGCGGAGGAGGCGGAGGCGTTATTGCCGACAGTGTGGTCGCGCGGCCGCCGCTGGATAATCCTCCAGAACCGAATTTAATCGGACCGCTGCTGCGGGATTGCAATGGGGCATTGGTGGCTACTGCTGACGGCGGGGCAGAAACCGCGGCCGACGATCTCGCGTAACCTGAACTTGATGCCGCGGCCGGCACTGGCGGCATCGGCCGTTTTTCATCCAATAGATAATTCAATCCCCAGGAGGCTCTTTCCGGGGTAAATTTGAATATGACTGAACCTTTGCCGGTTTTTAAAGCGCTGTCAATAGCTTCACAATCTTCCTTGGCTTTTTTGATATCATCGGCAGTTATTTCTTTTTCAACCGGCAGTCCCAAAGGGATAAACAAGGCACCCAGCAAACCGAGTAAGCCTAAAACAATGACCAGGTTAATAATTCTGACAATGATTTTTTTGATGGTTTTACCAGTACTGAAATCCGGATGATTTTGATCAACAATCTTTAGTTTTTCACCGCAGTTGCGGCAGAAAAGTGTTCCGAACTGATTAGAACATCTGCATTTCTGACATACTACTACCATCATAATGGTCACCTCATATTTTATTCAGTCTTTTTATCAGCGGAGCTTTTGGCGGGTTCTTTCTTTTCCGGAGTATTGCCGCCGGCTTTATCTTTATCTGAACTCTTTTTATAGCTGTCTGAACGATAATCAGTACAATAAAAACCACTTCCTTTAAAAATTATCCCGGCGCCGGTTCCGATCAGGCGCTTTAACTCGTCCTTATTGCATGCCGGACAAGTTTTGAGCGGCTTGTCATTCATTTTCTGAAAGATCTCAAGCTTATTACCGCATGCTTTGCATTCATAATCATATGTAGGCATTTATGTTCCTTAAAAATAAAAACACTAAAACTATAGTACGGACAAATTTATCCACTGCAATTAAGATACTGCAAAAAAGCCGAAATCTCAAGTATTATTAAAAATCTTGACTCTCCTGATACATTCCAGTCTGATTTATATTGCTACTGGAACAGGAACCTTAATTCTTCGATGGTCAACTTATCGCTGTATGACGCCGGATTTTCGATCAGATTATCAAAAATCTCCTGTTTTTTACCCTGAAGCGCCAGTATCTTTTCTTCGATTGAGTCTTTGACTACCAGTTTGATACTGCTGACCGGGCGGGTCTGGCCGATACGGTGGGTACGGTCAGCGGCCTGAAGTTCCACTGCGGGGTTCCACCACGGATCATAAATAATCACCGTGTCCGCGGAAGTCAAGTTCAAGCCGGTGCCGCCGGCCTTGAGGCTCAGCAGAAAAACTGTGATATTGCTGTTTTCGTTGAAATTATCCACATGCTGCTGGCGGTTTTTGGTAGCGCCGTCAAGATACTCGTAATTAATGCCCTGTTCTTCAAGCCACGGTCTGATCAATGCCAGCAGCGAGGTAAACTGACTGAACAGCAACATTTTATGTCCGCTGTCTATATTTTGCAGTACCAGTTCTTTCATCAATTCCAGTTTTGCTGAATAAAGGTTTTTATTATGCAGGTCAGGCAGCAGTTCGGGATGACAGCATATCTGACGCAGCCGGAGCAGAGTCGTGAGGATTTCAAAATTGGAGGTCTTCTTTCCACTCTTGACCAGTTCGTTGCATTGATTGCGGCCGAACTCCAGAATTGAGTCGTAGAGGCTGCGCTGCTCGTTGTCCATTTCGCAGAAGAGTACCTGCTCAATCTTCGGCGGCAGTTCTTTGCAGACAATATCTTTAGTCCGGCGTTTTATAAATGGCGCCACGCGGGCGGCCAGATCGTCCTGCAAACTTCTGCTGGTATTGATGCCGTTGTAATAACGCTTGAAACTGGTGAAAGACCCCAGCAAGCCTTGATGGAGATAGTCAAATATGCTCCACAGGTCGTCCGGCGAATTTTCCAGCGGAGTTCCTGTCAGCACCAGCCGGTGAGCGGATTTGATCGCTTTGCAGTTTTTGGCATTGACCGTTGACGGATTTTTGATATGCTGTGCTTCATCCAGGATCAGGTAGCTGAAATTTATATCCTGGATGATTTCAGCGTCGCGGCGCGCAGTGGCGTAAGAAATAATAATCAAATCATAATCGTTGACTTTATCCCATATTTCCTGGCGTCCAGCACCGGCCAGGCCTACAGTCTTGAACGACGGCACAAATTTTTCGCTTTCGCGTTTCCAGTTCTCCACCAGACTGGCGGGACAGATGATCAGCGACGGATCAGAATCTTCGTTAAGTCTGGACGCCAGCAGCGCCAGGGCCTGAATTGTCTTACCCAGCCCCATCTCGTCCGCCAGAATTACATTAAACCCGCTGTCGGTAAGCTGGCGCATCCATTCGATGCCTTCTTCCTGGTATCCGCGCAATGTGCCCTTGAATTTATCAGAAACTGGCGGCAGCTGCATATAACCGCCGGCAAGGCCGGATTTGTTCCGGGCGAAGAAATCCTGAGAGTAGAAAACCGCCGGCGTCGCGCCGGGAATTTTTCGGCTGATGTAAAGCCAGTAATGAATCGAACAGCGCTGCACTGACAGTTTGAATGCACTTTCGTCAACATGATGAACTATATTCGCGGCGGCGTCAATGAACTCACCCAGTTCCGGATTGATCTTTAACAAATCTCGCGGACCGGCCAGGTGATAATGGTGATTGGCCCGTACCAGTTTCACTACCTGATTCCAGTGAAGCTGGACCGTTCCGTTGCCAAGCATGTAATGCAGCGGGAAAACATCGGTGTCCGGCTCCAGCGCCTCGCATTTGAAAGTCAAGGCGGGAACGCCGCGTCCGCCGCTGCACAGCATGGCTATTCCCGAACACAGGTAGATTTCACGCTTCTGCTCCATCCACTGCGGGATTATGCGGTCCAGGAAAACTCCGGCGGCTTCAATGTCAGACAACGTATATTCTCCTGGTTCCTGCCCGCGGAGAAAACCGAAACGGATAAGTTCTTCGGAAATTGATTTCTCATATTTTTCGTCCCGCTTCCAGAATTTTCCTCCAGAATGCTGGGTTCGTCCCTGATCGTCATTGAACAGTTCGCCTTCATAATTGAACTTCAGGTTAAGCCGCAAAACTTTCTCCGCGGTAAAACTGCCGTCGAGGCATAATGCGCACTTCCTGACTTGCACTTCTCCGGGCATGGTTTCAATAATATGCAGCGGCAGTTTATCTTTGATCTCTTCAATGGCGCGGGTGTCTTTAGTGCTGATCCGCTGTTCATTGTTCCTGAGAAAATTTCTGAGCCATGAGACTTCCACAGTACCTGGCACCCACCAGTATTCGCCTTCCATCCCCACCCAGCAGCCGCTGCGTCCGGTAATAACTTTAGCCCCGATCAGCGGAAGAACTGAACCATTGATGATTACCGCCGGGGAAAGCACAAATTCCAGTCCGGTATTGGTACAGAGCATTACCGGTTCGGCATTTTCCCGGTGGATGATTACGCGGTTGCCGTCTTTATAAAATCTGGGATAATCAATCAGACAGTGGAAAAATTCGGACGTTTGCTCTGAATCCAGCAGCAACTTTGAGCTTTCGGCTTCGGCGTTTACCGCCAGAAAACGGATGATCTGCCGGTCATGCAGTGAAAAGTAGTTCAGTTTAAGCGAGGCTGCCAGACTCTTGCCGAAATGCAGCTGACGGATATTGTTGACGTTGCCGATATATTCTTTCGTATCAACTTTCATCTTTACTGACAGCACTGCGTTTTCCCACTTGCTGGGGACATGCGGAAACGCAGATTCCGCCTGGATATGCAGTTCCGCATGCTGTTCATCAGCTGCCTTCTGCACCAGTTCAATAAAGCTCTCATATTTCAGACCGGCATAACGTGCGGGATTATCCGGCTCTTTTTTGCCTTCAGGAATGCCGCCGCTGCTGAAACGGCCCAGATACATAATTCCGGCAACCGCATGCACACAAAGTTTTTCCCCGCATTGACCGCAGGAACATTTGCCGCTGCTGACCGCGCCGGTCGTTATCTCGGCATATTCATAACGGGTCTTGTCCTGGAATACCGCATTCAGCAGGCCGTTCTCTTCTCTATATGCACATACCAGTTTAGAGCCCTTAAGCAGCTGTTTCGCCTCTTTAAGTGTCTCTTCACTGGAGACTTCAATTAATTTCGTCTCAAAATTTTGAACCATTATTACCCCGACAGGCGTTTAAATTCAAATCGCAAATATTTACTTTACCACACATTTCCGCGATAATCAAAACAAAAAATAGAATAAAATTACGCTTTTTAAAGGTTTTTAAAAATAATGATAATATGCGGCAAAGCAGCGCAAAGCTGAGTTGTTTGCAATTGCTGGATTGTCAGGTGGTTCAACAGTGAACCGGTTGTAACAGTGACGAGTCAGATATCTTAATTTCTGCGGAAAATTTCGGATAAGATATACTCTGCAAGTCTGAAAATTTAAAAATAGACGAGCAGGTTTGCTGATTGTATTTTTCTATCCGATTGACTGGCGATATGAATACCGTCTGGATGAGGAGCGGGAAAAGACAGCCGCAAGGAGCTCGTCCCTCAATTGCGATCTTTCGAGTTTGGATTCGCACTCTTCGAGGCCTTCGAGGCCCCGGTATCGGCAGCCTCTCAGAATACGAACCAATTCTCAAAAAATACGCAATCTATGTTAAATTTTCAGCTGAGCAGAGATAGATATGCGGTTCTATATTACAGAAGTACTATGCGTACTTTGTTACGGCTTCTTTTGAAATTTGGGTCCATTCGTACAGTCTGTTGTCGTGGCCCATCTGCGTCTGAAGTTCGCGCAGGATGGTTTGATAATAATAGCCTTGCAGTTTTCTGGCGCCTTCGTTGACATATTGTTTCAGTGCGGCGGTGTCATGCGGGCATACCACATCGGAGGCTTTGTGCCGCCACATGATGCAATGTTTTGTGCCGACTTTGGCAATCAATTTATCGAGATTGGTCCAGGCGCTGCAAACCATTATCTTCAAGTTCGGGATTGCCAGTACCGGATCCATTTTATTGGTCAGATTTTCACAGCAGCCATAGGAAACCGCGCCGAAACGGGCAAAGATTTTTTTCTGGTAGTCAAGCAGAAATTCTTCAAACATGGCCGGACTGACCTGATCGAGTTCCTGTGAATTGCCGGCAATCCAGCAGTCTTTTAACGAATAATCATTTTCGGTAATTCCAGGCCGAAGCGGATCGCTCTGAAACATTGCTTCATCATTGTTCGGCACGATTTTGCCGGCGGTTTCGACCGCATCCAGAAAACGCATCGCACCTTTATAAATGACATTCATCAGCCGGTGTACCAGTTCCGGCTCAAGCATCATATCCATCATCATCTGTTCCATACCGCGCAGATTAGCGGCGGCGGAGCAGATCGTGGCAATACTGAAATATCCTCCAAACGGCACAAGCCTGACCTGCATGACGCCGGATAAAACTTCTTCAAACTGAGCCGTTGCCGCTGCTGTTTTCTGCTGGTTGTAGTGGTATTCCGGAACACACAGCCGGTCGAAGTCGTCAGCAGTCTGCAAGGCGGACTTATACTGCCATGCGGAGCCTTCCGCCTCCAAGCTTTCTCTGACAATATCCACCCCCCAGATATTGTCCGGAGTGACATCGAAAATCATGGTTGATTTGAAATAATCGTTGACGGGGGTATCATCATCAATTTCCCGTTTAATCATTAGTTTTTTGAACGTTAATTCCATATCTCGCAGTAAATGGTCGCGGCAGCACAGTCCGGAATCCGGGATCAACTCTTTCCAGAGACCGACGGGATTGCACCATACCGGCGAATGATCCGGACGGCGCAGTCCGTTGACATCGCGCCAGCGCTGCTTTATCGCGGCCATACGCGGTTCGCGGGCAATATTGACTACTTCAGCCGCCAGTTCGCGGACATACTTAATTTCATCCGCCCGGTTATTGATTTTGATCCCGTCCACCTGAAAATATTTCTGATAACGATTTTTCATTTTTGTTTCCTTGTGATTTGTTATAATTTTTGTCATATATATATTATACGTTATAGATAGCTAATATTGCAATCATAAGAATCGTCAATAAAGTTGGACTAAATGATACAAAAAAGTTTTAGCAGCATGCATTCGGAAGATTTTCCTGCATATCCGTTCGTACGCAATGAAGCCTGGAATATAATGCTGGAGCATCTGGTTTCGCATCTGGCGATAATCCCCGTTTCCGCCATACATTATAAGTGCACACCGGTATGGCGGCTGCCGCCCAGGAATCTGCAAAATTCCTACTGGACATTACTGATCAGCGGTCATGGTACAATTATGATGAATGATAATGTTTATCAGGCCGGCCCCGGCGATCTGATATTTTTTCCAGAAGGCATCCGGCATTCTTTTGAGCATCCGGAGGGCGAAAGTCTGGAAATGATCAACGTGCACTTTCACGCTAAAGTTTATGGTTTGATGGACTTTCTCCGCCTGCAGGGACTGGAAGGTGTTTTTCATGATCCAGCCGTTTTGCCGGAATCAATTTCTCACGACCTGGCACGGGTTTTCGCGCTGAAACCGCCATGTTATCAGGTATTCATGGCACAATTGATAAAATCTTTGCTGCTGAATGTCCTGTATCATTTTCAACACGGTACTTTAACCGGAATTACCGGTTTTAAACAATTATTGAAATTGTTTCCCGCGCTGGAAATGATTGAGCAGCGGCTGGATGACCCGGATTTAAAGCAATCCGACCTGGCGGCCAAACTCCGGATCAGTGGAGTTTATCTGCGCAAAATGTTTAACAGTCTGTTTGGCGAGAGTCCGGTCAAATTCATCAATCACCGCCGGATCGAACGTGCCTGCAAGCTGCTTCGGGAATCCGATTTGCCGGTCAAGGCTATAGCGGAAAAATCCGGTTTCCGCGACTTGCAGTTCTTCTACCGGGTGTTTGGCCGGACCATCGGCACGACTCCAGCCCGCTACCGCAATACGTCAGACTTCTGACAGCAAAGAATCGTTTTGGATAAAAAAAACATCGTTTACTATAATTATTTTGCAGTTTTAATGCTTGAGAAAATCATTACGGCTAATTAAAATATATAAGGATTTTTTATTTATTTGATTTAACATTTTTAATATTTGAGGGAATAATTGTTATGAATTACAGTCAGCCTTTTCTGGTGCATCAATTGGAAGATATTGGCAGAAACTGGAGTATCTATGACGTTAAAGACCAGTTTAAGCATTTTATTTATAAAACAGCCGACGCTGAGTTTGAGCGAGGCAACGCGGAACGTGATGCGATCCGCACTGAAAAAGAGATTAACAAGCGGCGTAAAACAATGCGGGAAAAATTCATTGCCGCAATTGGCGGACTGCCGTCAAGCGATACGCCGCTTAACTCTAAAATTACCGGGGTGATTCAGGATGATGGATTCCGCATCGAGAAGATCATATTTGAATCCCGCCCGAACGTTTTCGTTACCGCCAATATGTATATTCCTGATGGTATTGTCAAACCGCGCGGAGCAGTACAATTTCTGAGCGGGCATTTTGAACAGGCTAAACATGCCGATGAGTATCAGGTCGTCTGCCGGACACTGGTTAAAGCAGGCCTGGTTGTGTTCGCGCAGGATCCGGTCGGGCAGGGGGAGCGGCATAGTTATTACGAATCGTCGCTGAAGTTCAATACATTCCGCTGGGGAACAGGGGAGCATGATTACGCCGGTGTCCAGTGTCTGCCCGCCGGCCAAAGCATTGCCAGATACTTTGTGCATGACTCGATGCGCGGAATTGACTATCTCTGCACCCGTCCGGAAGTTGACAAAAGCAAGATAGGCGTCACTGGCAATTCCGGCGGAGGCACTCAGACTTCGCTGATGATGGTTTGCGACGAGCGCATTGCCGCCGCCGCTCCGGCGACTTATCTGATGAGCGCCAACGGCTGGATGCATACCGGCGGCGCCCAGGACTTGGAGCAGGTCTGGCCGGGAATGACTGCTGCAGGATTTGAACATGAAGACATTTTGCTGATTATGTCTCCGCGGCCGGTGCTGGTGCTGGCGGTAACGTATGACTTTTTTCCGATTGAAGCCACCCGTCAGACAGTTGCCAGAGCACGGAATTTCTGGGATATCTGCGGCAGAAGCACAAATCTTGAGCTGTTCGAAGATGTTAGCGACCACCATTACACCCGTGCTATGGCGGCAAAATCCGCGGAATTTTTCGCATTGCATCTGCTGGGGAAGAAAGTTAAAGTTGATAATTCAAAAGTTAGTCCGATTCCGGCGGCGCAGCTTTATGCCACTAAAACCGGGCAGGTGCGCGGCGAACTGAAAAATGCCCGGTTTGTTTACGATGAAAACAAGGCGAATATAGAGCAGATTTTGAAGATCATGAAAAATGAACCGGAAAAGGCAAGAAAAGCCAGGGCGCTGGAATGGTTGAAAGCTGCTGTTTTCAACAAGCGCAAACCATGCCCGCAGAATTTGCGGATTTGCTATTCCGGCCACGCTAATGACTTGTGTTTCAATAATGTCTTCTGGTGGTCTCAGGAAGGAATAATAAATCAGGCGCTGGTCTTCCGGGACTATCGTTTTGCCGACCGGAAACTGCCGTTGACCATCGCTGTATGGACCGACGGCACCAATCAGCTGCGCTCTCATATGAACTGGCTGCGCAATACCTGCGCCGCTGGCAGGGCGGTGATGGTGTTGAATGTCACCGGCGTTGGCGCCATGGAACCGCGTAAAATCAATTCTTGTCCGACTCATGAGTGGTATGGAACTATCTGCCGTCTGGCGCATGACCTGATGTGGCTCGGAGATTCGATTCCCGCGTTCAGGGCATACGATGTGATCAGGGCGCTTGACGCCGCTCAGGAACTGCCGGATATCAATGTGAATGATATTGAACTTTACGGGCATGGCCGGCAGAGCGTATATGCGCTGATTGCAGCAGCGCTTGATCCCAGGATAAAAGCACTGCGCGAGGAAGATCCGCTGTCCGGCTACGCCGATCTGGCATGTGCGCGCCATTATGATGATTATGACATCAACAGCATAATTTTTCACGGCATTTTAAAATACTGCGACCTGCCGGACATCCGGAAATGGCTTGGTAAAAAGTATCAGTGATAAATAGCGTCCTGCCATGCAGCGGTAAAAGTATCTTGAATATCCAATATCCAACACGGAATATCCAATGTCCAACAGGAGACAGCCAAAACTCAATATCGAATATCCAATATCCAACACGGAATATCCAATATCAAACAAGGGGACAGCCAAAACTCAATATCCCGTCCCGCCTAGCGGGAGAATATCCAATGTCCAATGGAAGAAATACGTTGGGGATATTGGATATTTTTCAGTTCTTTACACTTGGGTTGCCCAGAGAGCGGGCGAATTCTGTAGGGGTCATTCCGGAAACTTTTTTGAATGCGTCGCAGAAGTGGGGCAGGGAACTGTAGCCGACTTTTGCCGCAATATCGGAAATATTGTCGGTGGATTCACGCAATAACCGCTGTGCTGTTTCCATTCTGATCTCCCGCAGATGATGGCGGAAATTATGCCCGGTCTCTCTTTGCATCAGATTGCGCAGATAAGAGGCGCTGACTCCGGAGTGTTTACTGACGGATTCCGCCGTAATATCGCGCATGTAATTGTTTCTGATGAAATTCAACGCCCGTGAAATAACCGCGGTCCGGTGATTCAGATTATTCTCTCCGGTTATTTGAACTGTATTCCGTTCAAAGCCGCTTGCGGTCAAACGGCGTTGAAGCGACAGCAGCAGTTGATTAAGCATGATGACAATCAATTCATGACTGAAGCGGTTTTCTGTCAGGTACTCATTTTTCATCTTCAACATGACAGCTCTCTCCTCCTGGTTCAGGAAAATGGCCTTGCAGGCAATGGAACTGTCAATGTCCCCGTGAAAAGCAATATTTAAAAAGTCGAACGGCCTGCCGCCCGCACCGTGGAAGTGGTGTTCCAGCATTGATGGAATAAGAACACAATCGCCGGGTTTAAGAGTGATAAGTTCCTGTTTTATGGTCAACTCCACGATGCCGTAATCAACAAAAATGATTTCACATACTTCATGGATTTGTTTTTTCAGGTTAAACCCGCGGCTTTTGGCTTTATGCAGCACATAGTCCGCGTTTTTGACCGGCAGCGTATCCAGCAGATTTTCAATTTCATTTTTCATGATTGTTACAATATAATCATCCTGGAGTTATGTCAAATAATCATTGTGCGAAATAATATAATCATTCAGGGAATTGCTGTTTGTCCGGCGCGGCATTATAATTATTGATATCCTTTAAAATATTTACGGAGGAAACTATATGTCGAAAGGTGCAAAAATTGTAATGGTTGGCGGCGGAAGCTACAACTGGATTCCGCGCATTATGTGTGATATGATGCGGGCTCCTGAACTCAATGGTAGTGACGTCTATTTGCTGGATCCTAATCTTCAAGCCGCGAAAGAAGTGAAGTCCGCGGTAGAAAAAATGTCTAAAACGCTGGGTGCCGGATTTAAGTTCACAGCTGGAAGCTCCGAAGAAAAAGCGTTTGCCGGGGCAGATTTTGTAGTCATCACGATTTCCACCGGCGATCTGGAGATGATGCGCCATGACCTGAAGATTCCGGAAAAGTACGGCATTCTCCATACGGTCGGGGATTCGGTCGGGCCCGGCGGCTGGTCGCGCACGCTGCGGAACGTTCCGGTATTTGTTAAAATGGCGCGAAAAATTGAAAAATTGTCTCCCAAAGCGATTATCCTGAATTATACCAATCCGATGGCGGCGTTGACCGGCGCGATATATGCTGCAACCTCGCTGCGCACGGTCGGCTTATGTCATGGCGTATTTGCCGCCTATCATCTGCTTGAAAAGATTTTTGGCGTGGAGGAAAAAGATCTATGCCTGAAATACGGCGGCGTTAATCATTTCTTCTGGGTGACGGATTTTACGGTCAAAGGCCGGCCCGGATATCCGCTGCTGGAGAAAAAACTGGCCGGCAAATCTATGGATAAGTTTTTTGCGGAAACACACAAAGATGAAGCCGGCATGACGTACCACAAATATAAACTGCTGGATGAACTTTACCGGCAGTACGGTTATCTGCCATATCCCGGTGACCGCCATACCTGTGAATTTCTGCCAGGATTTATCAATAACGGTAAAGCACCGTTTAAACGTTTCGGACTGGTCAGGACTTTCATTGAGGAGCGGTATGAAGTCAGAAAGAACGCCAGAGAGCGGGCTGCAAAACTTGCATCAGGGGAATTGGAGCCGTTTGAACGCTCCAGGGAAACCGCGGTTGACATTATGACCGCGGTTATAACCAACAAGCCGTTTATTGACGTTGTGAATATGCCGAATATCGGGCAGATTGACAATCTGGCGCGCGGCGCGGTGGTCGAGACTATGGGAATGGTTGACGCCCGCGGATTCACCCCGATTGCAATCGGGTCGCTGCCGTCTGAGATTCAGCCGACTATCGACGTGCATTGCAAAGTGCAGATGATGACGCTGGAAGCGGCGATGAAAGGCGATCTGGAATTGGCGCTGCATTCGTTGATGCTCGATCCGTTGTGCGCGAATCTGTCGCCGTCCGATGTTCGGAAAATGGGGCTTGAATTGATAAAAGCCACCAGGGCATGGCTTCCGCAATTCCAGATTGAGAAATGACAATGGGAAAAATATTTTACGGCAGAACTGAAATCGTTTTGTGTGACGACGCTGATGATCTTGGAAAAAAATCAGCAGACGCGGTTGCGAAAACGATGAGAGGTTTGCTTGCGGAAAAAAAAGGATTACGGTTAGTTCTGGCGGCAGGTGAAAGTCAAAGCACATTCCTGAATGCACTGGCTTGTGAAAACGGGATAGACTGGAGCAGAATTGAATGTTTCAATATTGATGATTTCTGGGATGTCCGCATGCCGGAAAAATTCACCTGCGGTTATCAAACGGCCAAAGAACTGTATAATAAAATAAATGCGGGGGCAGTTAATCTTGTTCGTTTTGATGCCGTTGATCCGGAAGCTGAATGTCTGAGATTTGAAAAATTGCTGCGAGAAAAGCCGATAGATATTTTATGTCAAGGCATTGGAACATCCGGGCATTTGGCCTTGAACGAACCGTTTGATACTGATTTCAGTGATGAAAAATGGGTAAGGCTTGTAAATGTTGCAGAGCAATCTAAAAAGCAGCTGAGAGCAGACCCGAATTTTAAAGCGCTGGGCTACATTCCGGAAAAAGGTATAACGATGACAATTCCGGCAATTCTATCGGCTAAATATTGTTATACTATGGTTCCGCTAAAATTGAAAAAAGAAATTCTCACGAAGCTTTCTAATATCAATAATGCGACAGAAGCTCTTCCTGCGTCTATATTGTTAAACAGGGATGGTGTGCTTTTTGCGGATAGAGATTCATGCCCTGCTTCATGGCTTGAGCAATTTGAACTGTAAAAAACGGCTGACCCGGAGTTTTCCGGTTCAGCCGTTGCAGGTACTGATCTGTTACTCGGCGGTGATCCTGGTTCCCGTCATCGTACCTGATGTATTCTGGTCGGTGGTGTAAGTTCCTTCGAATTCATTATCAGAGCCCAGCGAACCGTTCAAACGAAAACTGCGCTTGTCATCGACGCGCTTGCCGTCAATTACGAACGTCGGGCCGTTCTCGGCGAGAGTGCCTGAGAGGTTGAACTCGCCAAAGGCGTCAATGCATTTGCCTTTAAGTGCGTAAGATTCCTGGACGATAGTCATTGATCCGTCCTGGGTTCCGCTTCTGCCTTTTTCTTCGAATTTGTATTTCCAGGTGCCGGTCATGTTGCAATGTTTCGGAACCGATGAGCATCCGGTGATGAATCCAGTGACAATGATGACCGCTGCGAGCATGATTGACTTTCTCATTTCTTTTCTCCCTTTGCCGATGGTTTAGTAACTATGGCTTACTGCCTGGATCACATTATGTGATTATATTACCAATATATATCGCAAAAATAATTTGGCAAATGTGATAGTTATTTATACTCTGCACTATTGAAAATTTAACATAGATTGCGGGACGAGCGTCTTGCGGTTGTCTTTTTCCGTTCCTCCTTCATGCGATATTCATATCGCCTGTCAGTCGGATCGAAAAAATCCAATCCACAATCCTGCTCGTCTATTCTTAAATTTTCAATTGTGCAGTGTATAACAGGCGGACAGAATTGCTGTGAACTCACCGGCACTTACTGCTTTGCCGGGCAGGATGAGCTGCTGTCAGTCATTATGATGCGACAATTTTTTGCCAAGATGCATCAGGAAAAGCGCCAGTGATAGAATGCCCACCGAGGCTGCGAAAATCAGCATTTGCGAGATGTTTTCCATCTTCATTACCAGGATGAACTGAAAAAATTTGACGACTAAGGCCATAATAATAACCTGACCGATTTTGTCTTTCAGTACATCCAAAGAGCCTATTTCCAGAATGTTTGAAGACTCGGTATTGTCCGCTGCGTTAATGTGGCTGATGAATAGTTCGTAGAGGCCGAAGCTGAAAATAAGTGAAACTACAGCGATCAGGAATATGTCAATACTGCCGACAATCGTTCCCAGTACAGCGCCATGCAAATCCATTGCCGGACCTGTTCCCCGGCCGGCATTCACCAGATCAATAATCAACTTAACGATGTCAAACGCGCCGATCACAAAGAGGATTAACGATGCAAGCAGACTGGAAATTACGGCAAACAGCACAAGAAAGCGGCTTGACCAGAGAAAATTTTCAAAAAGGGTCTCGAGCATCCAGGTTTTGCGACGGTCATTTTCTAAAAAGTGTTCTTTAGTTTTAACCGGTTTGGGTTCAGGCATAATATCTCCGGAATATATAGATTTTTTTTGTTTCAGTTTTGATCATAATAGAACCATAAAGATAATCTTGAAATGCGGGTAAATCAAGTTAAAAACGATAATTACCATGACGTTAATTATGCGCAGAAGTAATAATTCCGGATTTCCAGTGATGCGTTACTTGAATCATCGCAGTTTTTGATGTAATTTTATGATAGAATTTTATCTATTTTGGCATATTTTGAAATATTTTGAGTATTGACGAAACTTTTTGCAAAACACTTATTTAAATTATATTAAGGAGCATTTACGATGTCATTGAAAAACATTACCGAATTGTCAACTTTTTTCGGACTGAATCCTGATTATGTGCTGGGCGGCGGCGGCAACACCTCTTTTAAAGACGGTAGATTTCTCTATGTAAAACCCAGTGGAATCAGTCTGGCATCCATTGCCGAGAAAGATTTCGTTAAAATGGAACGCGAAAAAGTCCGGGCGGTTTTTGCCATAGGCGAATTTGCCGCAGCGGCGGAGCGTGAAGCCGTAGTCAAGAAAATGCTGGCGGACGCGGTTAGCTATGATTCTGCAGGTCGCCCTTCAGTTGAGGCCCCGCTGCATGAACTTATTCCGACTGCTTATGTTGTTCACCTTCATCCTGCGGCGGTTAACGGCATGACCTGCGGCAAAAAAGGCAAAGAGATTTGCGCTGCGCTGTTTCCGGAAGCTTTGTGGATCGACTATATTGATCCAGGTTTTACGCTGGCGTCGGCGGTTTATCAGGCGGCTCTGGACTATAAGCAAACCAAAGGCCGTGATCCGCAGGTGATTTTCCTGCAGAACCACGGGGTGTTCGTCGGCGCTGATGAAGCGGAAAGTATCCGTTCAATTTATCAGGCGATTATGGATAAGCTGGCCGGCCATTATCAGAAACAAGGCGTGGCGTTGAAGTTGAATGCCGGTGAAAAAGATGCCCAGTTTGTGTTCGAAAATGCGCCGGTACTGCGTTCGCTGCTGGGCTCCGGCACTCCGGCGACGGTAATCAGTCTGCCGCCGTTTAAAGCTGCGGCTGGAGCGCTGACGCCGGATCATATCGTTTATGCTAAATCTTTCTGCCTGGAAACCGACACTCCGAATCTGGACGCGGTCATGGCGTTTGAAGCTAAATATGGTTATAAGCCGAAAGTCGTATCCGTTCCCGGTAAAGCGGTATTCTGTGTCGCCGATACTTATAAGGATGCGCTTACCGTGGCCGGGCTGGCGACTGATGCCGCTAAAGTCCAGGCCTGGACCGCCGCATTCGGCGGCTGTCTGTTCATGAGTGACAAAGCGCGCGGATTTATTGAAAACTGGGAAGTTGAATCCTATCGCAAGCAGGTATCGTCCGGTAAATCCGGCGGACGGCTTAAAGGTAAAATTGCGGTTATTACCGGCGGAGCTCAGGGGTTTGGGTTCGGCATTGCCGAAGAACTGGCCGCCGAGGGTGCGCTGGCGGTCATTGCCGACATGAACCGGCAGGGGGCGGAAGGCGCCGCCGCCGTAATCAATTCAAAATTCGGATCATCATGTTCGATTGCGCTGGAAGTAAATATTGCCTCTGAAGAATCTGTGGAAAAGATGGTGCGCGAACTGGTTGAACGCTGTGGCGGCATCGACATTCTCGTGGCTAACGCCGGCGTACTGCGCGCCGGTTCCGTTAAAACCATGACGTTGAAAGACTGGGAATTCGTAACTGATATTAACTATACGGGATATTTTCTTTGCACTAAGCATGTTTCTCCGGTCATGGCGCTCCAGAATCAACACGGGGCCAACTGGACAGACATTGTACAGATCAATTCGAAGAGCGGACTGACCGGCAGCAACCGCAACGGCGCATATGCCGGCAGCAAATTCGGCACCATCGGTTTGACGCAGAGTTTCGCGCTGGAACTGGTGGAAGATAAAATCAAAGTCAACAGCATCTGTCCGGGAAACTTCTTCGACGGTCCGCTCTGGAGCGATCCCGAAAAAGGTTTGTTTGTTCAGTATCTGAACAGCGGCAAAGTCCCCGGCGCATTGACTATCGGCGACGTCAAGGCGTTCTACGAATCCAAAGTCCCGATGAACCGCGGTTGTTTTCCCGCGGATGTGGCCAAAGCGATTATTTACGTGGTCGAACAGAAATATGAAACCGGCCAGGCCATTCCCGTAACCGGCGGCCAGGTAATGTTGAACTAATCTTTATAGATTGCCGGCTGGCCCGCCTCTGGCATGAAAGACTAAATTGCATCCGTTGCTTATAAAGGCGATATTATTATTGTACACTACATAATTGCGTGAAAAAATTAATGTATAAACCATAATAAATCATACATAAACGATGGAAAAGTTGAACCGAAAGAATTCAAAATAGCAAATGTCCCACAAACTATATAATCAACTTGATGAAAACAGAGTCAGGGCCCGGTAGTACATTTTGCGGGGGATCCACTGTTCTTCCGGAAATGTCCGTATTTTTCGCCAGTCATGGATATTGTCGTTAGACCTTTTTATTGAAAAAAGGTTGCAAAACCGGCATTTTAGATGCAATTTATTAAAATAACAATCAGGATTAAACATTAAACTGGATATGACTATTATGGAAAAACATACAATTTCGGTTTTGGTTGAAAATAAATTCGGTGTTCTGGCCAGAATTGCCGGGCTGTTCAGCGGCCGCGGCTACAATATTTCCTCATTGACTGTCAATGAGACTCACGATCCGAACGTGTCCAAGATGACAATTGTCACTACCGGCGATGATGCAGTGCTTGAACAAATTGACAAGCAGCTTAACAAACTGGTGGACGTGATCAAAGTAGAAGACCTTACCGGCAGCCGTTTTATCGAACGCGAACTGGCATTGATCAAAGTCAAAGCCGAGAATCATGAGCAGCGTTCACAAATACTGCAACTGGTCGAGATTTTTGAAGGCAAAATCGTGCTGGTACATACCAACGAACTGGGCATTGAACTCCACGGACGGGCGGATAAAATTGATAATTTCATCGAACTGATCAAAGACTATGAAATTGTCGAGACTGCACGTTCCGGCCGTGTGGCAATCTCTCGTACCGCAGGAAAGTCAGAGGATTTCAAGACCATTAATTAAAGCATGGTATCGACTATGGATAAAGAGAATAAACCGGAACCTGATGATATCCTGCTTCCGGAATTCGATTATCCGGAATATCCCAACTGGAGCCGCGGGCTGAAATGGGGCTTGTATGCTGGAATTCCATCAGCGCTGCCGGCTTTATCGATGCTTTTGATCCGTTCGGAACCTTTATTGGCAAGAATATTTTATTGCCTGATAATTATTGTCTCTACTTTTCTTATTGTTGGAAGTATCGGCGCTTTTCGCCCGGATAATGGTAATAAATAATGCAGGCGAATATGCACGATGTTCCTGTGAGAATCCGCTTTTCCCTAGGTACGCTGCTGCTTGAAGCCACTCCCGAACAGATTATTCCGGTTGCCCTTGATGTGATTTTCGATGAACGGGTTAAACTCTACAGGGCGCAGGCCTATAAATACGCCAGAATTATTATTGCCCTCCGCGAACACAAAATTGATTTTATTGATGAAGCCCGCGTCTATTCCCAATTGGACCTTGATTTGCACTCCGGATTGGCGCCGCGTCCGCATCAGCAGGAGGCGTTCCGCTGCTGGCGGGTGGAGGCGGCAGGACGGGCTATGATCGTCATGCCGACCGGTTCCGGCAAAACTTATCTGGCAGTCATGGCGATAAGTGCGCTAAAGCGACCGGCGCTGATTGTCGTTCCCACTATTGACCTGATGCAGCAGTGGGCGAGTTCGCTGGAGAAGTTTTTCCGCTGCAAAGTGGGAATGCTCGGCGGCGGCAGCCGCGAGGTCGAGCCGATTACGGTAACGACTTACGATTCGGCGGTGATACACATGGAATTCATCGGCAACCGTTTCGGATTCGTTATTTTTGACGAATGTCACCATCTGCCGGGGCAGGTTAACCGTACAGCCGCAGCCATGTGCCTGGCTCCTTACCGCCTGGGACTGACTGCTACGCCCGACCGCGATGACGGCGGCAATGAGATTATGGAAGAACTGATCGGCCCGATCGCCTACCAGATTCATATAGACGAACTGGAAGGCTCTGTTCTGGCGCCTTACGTCACCAAACGGCTGGAACTGGCATTGGATCCGGACGAGGCTGCTGCATATCAACTGTCCCGGCAGCTTTATACCGGTTTTCTGCGCCGCAACGGCATTACTTTCAATCAGAAAAGCGACTGGGCCAGGTTCATCGGGTTGTGCGCCCGGCAGCCGGACGGACGCCAGGCGCTTGATGCTTATCTGACTCAGCGCCGGATAGCCCGCGCCGGCAGAAGCAAGTTCAACAAAGTATGGGAATTGATCTGCCGTCACCGCGGAGAGCGGATTATTGTATTTACCGCCGATAATGATACCGCCTATGATATGGGGCGCAGTTTTCTGTTGCCGGTGATTACCCACCGGACTAAGGCTGCCGAACGCAAGGAATTCCTGGATAATTTTCGTTCCGGGCAATATCCTGTATTGATTACGAGCAAGGTATTGAACGAGGGTGTGGATGTGCCGGAGGCCGGAATCGGAATCATTGTTTCCGGCAGTGGCAGTATCCGCGAACACGTTCAGCGTCTCGGGCGGATACTGCGGGCAGGCGAGGGTAAGGAGGCCGTATTGTACGAACTGGTCAGTGAAGGCACCTCCGAGGTAAATGTCAGTGAACGGCGGCGTGAACACCGCGCCTATAAAAACCATTTCAGTTGGAAAAGGCGGTTTTGAATGCTGACTAAGGATTTGATGAAATTCCGCCGCAGCGGCGAAACGATAAAGCCGGTATTTATCGCGGTTGACGATCCTGTCACTCTGGAGCTTGCATCTGAACTGCTGGCGGTTTACCGCCTGCCGGAAGACGGATTACCGCCGACCCGCGGCGAACTTGAGGAAATAGTTGAACCGCTGCTCAATGCACATAAAGACGTGAAGATGGCAAAAGGCTTTAACAAGCTCATTCTGGATCGCTGCAAATTTACTATACCGCTGGAATTCGATTATTCCGGGTTGCGGCAGAAACTCTTTACCCATTCTGCCACCCTGTTGAGCAGCGGAATGGCAGATTTGGAGGAATATCGTCGTCAATTACTTGAATCGGTTCCTGATGCTGTAAATATCGTTGCCAGCGGCATTTATGCCGATCTTCCCCATAACGAAACGCTGGTTGCTGTGAAAACTATGTTCACGAAGGAGCTGCTTGAACGCTATAATTGTTCCCAGGTGCAGGCTCTGCTGTTCTATTGCAGCGACATGCTGGTGGAGGCTGAAGATCCGGACCCGGCTGAAATGCGCCGGCTTTTCAAGTATCTGAAATTTTTCCGGCTGTTGGCGCAAGTTAAAACAATGCCGGAGGGCAAAGATGAACAAGGCCATAAAACCATGCGCATTCAGATGCGGATCAGCGGGCCGGCCAGTATTTTTGAAAACTCCCGGAAATATGGATTGCAGCTGGCAACTTTTTTTCCTGCAGTGTGCCTGCTGAAGAAATGGCTGATTAAGGCGGAAATAGATATGGACGGCAAAAAATACAAACTGCGGTTGGACTGTAAAAGCAATCTGGTCAGCCATTACCGCAACTTCAGCGCTTATGTGCCGGAAGAAGTCGCGATGTTTCATCGACTGTTCAAAGAAAAAATACAGGACTGGCAGATCATCGGCGACACTCCGTTTTTTGACGCCGGGAATCAGGAAATAATTTTTGCCGACCTGAGCTTTAAAAATTCCGGCGGCAAAATCATTCATCTGGAACTTTTTCATCGTTGGCATGCCACCCCGCTGCTGAAGCGCCTGGAATATTGTGCTAAATATCCCGATATGCCTTTCATTATTGGCGTTGACCGCAGTTTGTCCGAACGCCCGGAAGTAAAACAATTCCTGGATTCCAGCGATTTCTTTCAGAAGAAAGGTTTCCTGTTCCGTGACTTTCCCGGCGTGGAGCGAGTTTATAAACTCCTTGAATCAGGTAATTAGTCCGATTTAAAAGCCGTATTGGCACAAGCTTTAAACAACGTAAAGTTTTTTTGGGCATGTTTCAAAAAGTGCTAGATATAGTTGACATTTTTTCAAACCCAACCGCACACGGAATGCCGACTCGGAGCATATATGTTTTTTTTGCTTAATTTTATCAGGATGCCATTGCCGTGATTTCTCAAGCCAAAGCAAAACCTGCCGGAAATACACCCGTAACGGAAAACGGTTCAACATGTTATAATTTCATGGGACTTCAGGTTATAGAGTATAACCCGAAAAGAAGGGATTTCTCTGTGTCTTGTGGTTAATTACAGAATTCCCGGAAACGACACCTTGCGCAGTTCTGTTCCGAAGCAGCAAAATTTATTCCCTGAACAGTGCCGTCCTGGGATATTTTCTCCAGCATCTTCGCGGCGCTGGCGGAAATACCCTCCATGGCGCGGCTGATGTTCAAGTTCTCCAGTCCTTGCAGTTCCGTTTGTCTGTTGGCGTCATTGAAGAACAGGGAAATAACTTTTTCCGGGGATATCTTTAATTTAGCCTCAGCAAAAATCACATTCAGCGCCGCATAGGTGTTGCGCTTTTCCTCATTCTGTCCGCTGGCGTTCAAGTCTAAAATAGAAATGCAGTCACCGTCCTGCCAGATCAAATCAGGGGCGATCCACAGTTGCAATTTGCCGATGGCGAAAGAAGCCGGAACCGGAATCCTTTTCCAGTCAAGATTATCTACTTTATGCAGTATCGCCGGAAGATTTGAAGCGGCAAAATTTTTAAAACGCGATTCCAGTGTATTCCACAAGACGGCAAAATGTTTGTCCACGGAGATTTCGTTATAATAAAGTTCCAGCAGATTCAGTTTTCCGGGATCGCTCCGCCATTCCTTTGCTTCGACAATTCTTCTGCCAAGATGAAATTCACGGATAAGTCGACGTGAAAAATCTGCGGCCATATCCTGCGTAGTTTTAGCTTGTATTGATTGTGTCAGTGTTGCCCGCAGTGATTTAGAGAAGATATTATCCAGCCAGAGCCTGCCCGGGATAAGTTTTTTCAACAAATAAAGTTTTTTAGTATTCGGGTCGGAATAACCGTCGAATCCGCCGGAAGCTCCGTAATAGTGATAAAAACAGGCGCGTTCGCAGAAGGCGAAAAGTTCGCGTCTGGCGACTGACCAGGAAAAATTATCCGCCTTTATTGTTTTGAAGTAAAATAACTTATCGGTCAATCTGACCTCCATTGAAAACAGTTCTAAAATTCTAAAGTGCTAAAATTCTAAAATTTTAAAGTGCTGGAGCCAAATTCTAAAACCCGGTTATGACGGAGCATAACCCTCCATTGAAAACAGTTCTAAAATTCTAAAGTTCTAAAGTTTTGAACAACTGTCTTCTGTCTACAGGCTGTTCCCGTTGGATATTGGATATTCAGTTCTACCCTTGTTCCCTGTCTTCTGTATTATTCTGACTTCTGGCTCCTGGATTTATTAAAGTTCTATCTCCAGATTACTGTGCATTCTCTTGGCTTTAGCCATGGCGTCTTCGACACTTTCGCCGCGTGCGAGCAGTACTGCCATCCGGCGATGTCCGTTGACTTCGCCTTTGCCGAAAATCCGCATGGTGGTATCAGGTTCCGACAGGACTTTTTCGAGATTCTTGAATTTAACGTGTTTGGATTTGCCTTCAACCACAACAGCTTTGGACGCTGACGGGCCGTGCAGGCGGATATTGGGAATTGGCAGCCCCAGAATTGCTCTGGCGTGGAGCGCGAACTGGGAGAGGTCCTGCGAGATCATGGTGACCATGCCGGTGTCGTGCGGGCGCGGCGATACTTCGCTGAACAGCACATCGTCGCCTTTGACGAAAAGCTCAACCCCGAAAATACCTCTGCCGCCGAGAGCGTCGGTAACTTTTTTGGCTATATCCTGCGCTTGGGCCAGCGCCTGCTGCGACATCGGGTGCGGCTGCCATGATTCACGGTAATCGCCGTCAATCTGGACGTGACCGACCGGTGCGAGAAATGAAGTGCCGCCGGCATGACGCACGGTCAGCAGCGTTATTTCATAATCAAAATCAACAAATCCTTCAATAATTACTTTACCGGCTCCGGCGCGGCCGCCTTCCTGGGCATATTGCCAGGCCTTTTCAATGTCATCAGTTTTTTTGATGACGCTCTGGCCGTGTCCGGATGAACTCATAATCGGCTTTACCACACATGGCATGCCGATTTCCTTGACGGCGGCGTCAAAATTCTCCCGGCTGGCGGCAAACCGGTACTTAGATGTTTTCAAGCCGAGCTCTTCCGCGGCCAGGCGGCGGATGCCCTCGCGGTTCATCGTCAGGAACGCCGCCTTGGCGGTCGGAATGACGCAATATCCTTCCTTTTCCAGTTCAAGCAGGGTTGCGGTGGCAATCGCTTCAACTTCCGGAACAATATATGTCGGTTTTTCTTTCTCGATGACTTCGCGCAGCGCTTTGCCGTCAAGCATGGAAATCGTATAAGAGCGGTGCGCCACCTGCATGCCGGGGGCGTTATCGTAGCGGTCAACCGCGATTACCTCAACTCCGAACCGCTGTAGTTCAATCACCACTTCCTTGCCAAGTTCGCCTGCACCAAGAAATATCACTTTCACTGCCGTATCTGATAAAGGAGTCCCGATAGCTGTCATAATATGTAGTCTCCGTATGGTAAATAAAATGATGCGTTAAAATTAATCCATGATCTTTCATTTTCAATATACAATACCGGTTAGGGAGCTAAATTTCTAGTTCGCTAACCGGTATAAAAAACACTTTTGAACAATTGTCTTGGAAGCGGATAATCGTTTGTCAGACAAGCGAGGCCAGTTTTTGGTTGATTTTTTCGCGGCGGGCCAGCAGCCAGGCGGCTTCGCCGGGATAACAGTCCATCTTTAATTGGCAGTCCAGACCGTCTTCCAGCAGTTTTACTGTTGCGTCGCGGCCGATCTTTTCTTCGAGCAGACGCAAAGCACGCATATCCTGAAGGCCTTCCATGAATACTTCATATTTCAGCGAGTCGATCGGGCCGTCTTCGCCGGGATAAACCATGAATGCATCGCCGCCCTGAAATGCCTGTCCGGCATCGGTAACGCGGAACGGGTCGAGCTTCTGGTCAAGCGAATACTGGCTGAACCAGAAGTTGAAGCCCCATTGCAGGAAACCGTAGATGTCGTATTTGAACATCAGCATGCCCATGATGCGGTTTCTGGCAGACGGAAAATGGAAGAAACGGTTCGATACTTTATTTGATTGGCCGCAGCAATAATAAGTCCACAGCGGTTTTACTCCGGCCTCCACGAACGGCTCGATGTGATTGTTGGCGGGGATCGGATTTTTGATGATGCCGCGCTTGTAAAAATCAACGTTCGACAGCGCGTCAATTAGCGGAAAATCTTCGACCAGGTTATTGACCAGCGCCGCCGCCTGGCTGTATTGCTCGATATTCTCCATTGACGGTTCATCGGAAACATGGAAAAAGCATTTGCCGTCCAGCTCTTTATGGCGCAGCAATTTTAGCAACTGCGGCATCAACTGCGAAAGAAAGTTTTTATATTCCGGATCGGACGCCGACACATGCCAGCCGAAAAGTTTCTTTTCCGCTCCATTCTCATTGACGACTATTTTCGGGGTGAATTTTGCGCCCCATTGCGTAAAGAAGTGAGACATTTCAAAATATTCGATACCGGCTGACAGGCAGATATCAAGCCAGCGTTTCAACCGCGAAAAATCAAAAATGTATTTGCTGCCTTTTTTCTCTATAATTAGTAATTGGGTGGTGGGGCGTTCGCCGTCAATCATGGTATCCAGCGGCGGCGTCCACAGCGGGGTGAGCAGCATATTAATGCCATGGGCGGCGGCATTGGCTGCATATTTGCCAATCAACTCCCAGTGTTTTTCGCTCCAGCACTCAGTTTGATAATAACTGGCGATACAATCAGTATGAAACCATTCGGTATGCAGCAGTTGCTGTTTCGGCAAAGTCACCGGCAGGATTTCCAGCGAGAACGTTTCGCGGCAGTCAATACATGATTCAGGCTGGTCCGCAATGTTCCTCAAGAAGCTGACAGTAATATCATATTTGCCGGCTTTACACTTTTCCGGTATCCGGACCGTAATCCATAATGCGCGCCATTGAAATGGCAGAGCATTGATGACTCCTTCAGCCGGATACAGCGGATCCGGATACAACCCGGCCGTTTTGCGCAGGACATTGTCATCGAAACTGGCACCGACATAGTCACATGGAACATAGCCGACTGATCTGATTGAAATCAGTTTGCTGATTTCAGATTCCATCTCGAATTTAATATTCTTGATAATTGTGTCACCCCAAAAAGCGACCTGGAAAGCAAAGACTTCGCCGCGCAGCGCGGATGCGTATTTAAATTCCGGTGATTTGAGTTCCGCATCACAGAAAACTTTTTCCAGGGAACTCACCAGCTTAGTTTTGAACAGCATCTTTTAATCTCCAAATTTTAGTTGAAATACTTATAATTATACTCTGCACGGTTGAAAATTTAAGAATAGACGAGCAGGATTGTGGATTGGATTTTTTCGATCCGACTGACAGGCGATATGAATATCGCATGAAGGAGGAACGGAAAAAGACAACCGCAAGACGCTCGTCCCGCAATTGCGGGATTGCGATCTTTTGAGTTTGGATTCGCACTCTTCGAGGCCTTCGATACCCCGGTATCGGCAGCCTCTCAGAATACGAACCAATTCTCAAAATCTTCGTAATCTATGTTAAATTTTCAGCCGTGCAGAGTATAACTACTGAGATACATAGAAAACTTTTTTCTTTTATCACTTTCAATTTTTAAATTTCAATTTTATCACAGAACTACGGATAATTAATTTTGAATCAATCGCCACGGCTTGAGCCGGTTTGCCGGTTCTGATGCCTTCAAGCAATAGTTCCAGTGCGCGGCGTGCCATTTTCGCCAGATCAATTCCGGCAGTTGTCAGCGGCACCGGGTACAGTTCTGATTTTTCCACATTGTCAAAACCGGCAATGCTGACCTCGTCAGGAACTGAAATTCCTTCTTTAAAACAGCGTTCCATGACTCCGAGCGCACAGGGGTCATTCTGGCAGATAACTGCGGTAAACAGCTTCTTCTTTAACAGTAATTCGCCGAATTTATCATAGCCGCAATGCCGATAGCCATGAGTATCGAGATAAAGCTCGCGATTTGGTTCAACGTGTGATTTTATAAACGCGTTTTCAATTCCGCTGATTCTGCTTTTATCGCTGAAATTGACCATCACTGCAATTTGACGATGGCCGCGGCGCAGCAAATGACTGGTCAGTTGCTCATAGCTTTTTTCCATTTCTGCATAAACTGCGGGAATTTCGATGCCTTCCAGCAAACGGTAAGGCACCGCAACCAGTCTGTTGAGAGAGTTCTTCATTCCGGCGGCAACCTCATGCTGCGCAAAGAAACTTGAATTAAGGATGATGCCGTCAACGCTGGACATCAGCACCGCAAGTTTTTCCGCAACTAGTTCATATTGAGGATTGATTACTGTAACAATCGGACTGAAGCCGGATTTATAGATATGATCAATAATGCGGTTGAACACTTCATGTTCATATTCAGGCATGCCCGTATTGAGGGCGATACCGACGCTGCCTTTCAAGTGGCTGTCGGTTTTCTGATAAAGCACGCGATAGCCTTTGCCGTGAACCGCCATGATGCGGTGTTCCTGTTCCAGTTCGCTGAGCGCTTTGCGTACCGTCGTTCTGGAAATATTTAATTTCTGCTGAAAAACACGTTCAGACGGAAGAAGATCAGGATGGTTGTCGTTGACATACGTCCGGATAATCTGTTTGACCCGTACATGCAGCGGCTCTTTATTTAAATCAATATTCTGTATTTCAATAGTTTTCATATTCTATAAATTAAATAATTACTTATAACTGGTAGATACCAGTTATAATATATCATGTAATCATAAAAGTCAAGCAGGGTCAAATCATGTCGTCATTATTTATTTGTTATGGGAAACAAATATCCCAATTCTGATTTGTTTATAAGAATTTATCTCTCACAAAGGCACCAGGGCACAAAGAAAAGTGCCGTTGTTTTACCCCTGTCCATGTTCATATGGAGCGGACTTTCACCGCTCTGTACAGGTGCGCTTGCCGGCGCACGGAGCGCCGGTCGTCGGAACGGCTTTATATTTTCACCACAGAATTACACTTCACCATGAAGCACATGAAGGTATTGAAGTAAATCCTGGGAGCGCCGGTCGTCGGACCGGCTTTATTTTAAATAGTACCGCAAGCATTCCCGCAGGCGCGGGACCACTGGGGAGTGGCCAGGGGTTTTAACCCCTGCTTGCGACTGCTCAAGCTGGAAGCTTGATGTACTTTTAACTGCTTCATATATTTTTTGCTTATTTTGCGTCTTTTGTGGACAAAATGTTTTCGGGATTTCTCCGTTCCCCAACATTAACATTATAAGCTTCAGCGGCGCGGAATATTAATAGCCCTCAATTTCCAGCGGAGCGGTATATTAATCCGGTATTCAAGCAGCGGAAACACCGAAGTTCATGTCTTGACCCCGATGACATTGCAAATCGGTATTAATTGATTTCTTCCGTGCCTTTCCGCAAGTTTCGTGGTTAAAGTCAGGATTTCAAGAACCATTAGCTTGAGCACCGCAAATCAGATTATTTCCCGCTGATATTTTTCTTGATTTCTTGAAATATTTACTTTTAACTGCTATAATCTTATTGGTAAACAAGGAGTCCGGATTATGCCTATGACATTGGCACAAATTGAACAGGAAGTAAAACTGCTGCCAGCAAAAGAGCAGATAGTGCTTTGCAGCCATTTGCAGGACCGCCTGGCCCCTCCGGTCAATAAACTGGATGAAATATGGGGCAAAGAAGCCCGTAAACGCATTCAGTCTTATCAATCAGGCAAGAGCAAATGCCATTCTGCGGAGAAGGTAATCAAAGGCTTAAAAGCAGAATTGGCGGCACGGCATAAATGAAAGTAATACTTCACGAACTTGCCTGCAAAGAGTTTCGCGATGGAATGCTTTTTTACGATGATCAGGAATCCGGACTTGGCGCTGATTTTATTGATGAAGTAAATCAAGGTTTTAAGCAAATTGCCAAACATCCTAAAGCCTGGCCGCTAATTTATGAGGACATCCGGGCATATCAAATCTAACGTTTTGGTTTCAGAATTATCTATTGCATCACTCAGGATGAAGTAATTGTGCTTGCAGTTTGTCATTGCGCCCGTCAGCCCATTTACTGGATCGACCGGATGGAAGAATAACCAGCCTGGCTTTAGTCCTCTACAGTACTTTAAATTTGGCTTCGGGGAAAGTTCTGGAACTTGAACGGCGGTTGAAGGACGGTCTGTACGAAAAGGCGATTCTGAATCAGCCAAAACTCTCAACGGCGTTGAGAGAATTGCAGCAGCCGCGGGGGGGCCTTTTTTTCAGGAGGATAATACATGGAACTAAGCGTATAATCACACCCAGTGAATTTATACGCTGAATTCCGGATTTTTCATTTCGTGTCATTTTGAGTCTTTTGTGGACAAAAATCTTTTCTGGATTTCGCCGTTCCCCGGCATCCGCATTAGAATAGCCAGCGGCGCGGAATATTGCTTACGGTATTCAGGCGGCAAAAATACAAATGCTATCCCTATGTTTTGATTTATTTCTAGACTTTGATTGCCAGATAACGAAATCCATAGTTGTCCTCTTGACTTTTATAATCTTTCCATTCAACTTTATAAGAACCTTTCAATTCGATTTCTTTTTCTCGATTCTTCTTTGTCCCGGCAGAAGTATTTTCGGTCCAATTGAGGTGACCATTAAGAATTCTTCCCGGATAGATTTTGAAAGCAGCATCGGCAGTATTTTTGCTAATATCATTTCCCTTCCAATAATTGCTGTCATTGGTAAGCAAAATTGCATAGCCTGTAAATTCTTTCCCATTTTCGGCAGCATGGACGACATGCTCCAAACGTTGAATGTCCTTTATAAAATCGTACCGTCCTTGGTCTTGAGCACCATGGCTTTTCAGTTTATACTGCTCTTTTCCAATAGGATCGCTCAGAGTTTTGTATTTCAGTTCAACCGCTATAATTTCATCTTTATTTTCAATCCTAACATCAATGTGATATCTATTATTCTCTGTTGACTCTGGGTATTCCAGGCGGATATCAACCTTTGGTCGCGCTAGATTAATTTCCCATGCAAAGGCATATTGAAAATCTGCTTCCGAGTGAAAGAAGGGTCTTCTCTCTGCAAGCGAATTTAAAATTGCAGTAATGTCGATCATAAGTTCACCTCTTAGCCATTCTAATCGTTGTTGAATAATAGTTCCCACTCGTCCATTTTTTCATAAAATAATTCATTGAATCCGAATCTCTCGCAGATAGCTTTGAAATTGTCAAAATTTAATTCATCCTGCTGCAATGTTATTTCTTTCGTCATAAGATGTGGCAGCTTCACCAATTGTTCATTAAATTCGATTACTTCCCGTCCCTCCGCACTATTGATTCTTTGATACGCTTTTGTTGTTGGTTTGAGTTTCCCGAGTAAATGGCTGCAAGCTGTTTTCTCCCCGATTCGAGCAATGATATTTCCGGGGTCTTTAAAATCTCTTCCGCAGGAGGGCACCTCGTCGCTTGAGCAACCGGCGATCTGTTTCACCTTCACCCACTGCTGAGTAGTGATTCCAAATTCTTCGATGAAGTTTTTTTCGCCATAGAAGTGGAATACATAGGAACAGTATCCATCGTATTTAGCTTGCATCATATCCACCCTCGGGCTCAAGAGCTGATACAGATCGCGATCGTTTGCGAACATGGTGAAAAAATAACTGCTATATCTTGGATCTAATACTATCTTGGCCATCAGGTCGTCGCCTTCCAGTCCCGGCTGGCGGATATTGTTTCGAAACCCCATTTCCCCAAGCAGTTCGTCGCAGAGCAAATTCATCTGATCAAACGCCGCATAGAGTGATTTCTCTTCTGCGGGCGACAGGCTCTGGTAACGTTTTTTCTTATATTCCGGAAAAACCTGCTGCCTGAATGATTCCTTACTATCCCAGCAGAAAATCATCTTAGGATTGATAAAATTTTCAGCAATATTTAAAATCTGCGTAAGGAAGCCGAACAGAACGTTTGTCGGAACGCCCCGGTAAGATAGTTCGCCAACAGAGAATCGCGCCTTGTGAGCTATGTAATTGCAATCAATTATGAAGTATCGGTTCATTTAAATCTCCATAAAGTATTAAAAAAATAGCATACAGGTTGACTGGAATTAATACAAGCGCGATTCTCCCGAATGTCTTTGTTTTGCCGTGGCACAACAACAAATGCAGGGGTAACCACGAAAAGCACGAAAAGGCACGAAAGATAAATCCCAAGTCTGCGCATGAATGCGGACATCGCAATCATGCGCTGACTTCTTTTTATCCGTCAAATGAAAGCCGGTCTGCCGGGACGGCTGACCCTACCCAGGAATCCCGGTCAGACGACCGGCGCTACCGGGGAAAAAACCGGTTATGACGGAGCATAACCAAGTGGAACAAAACCATAAATATCCAATGTTTAACGGGGAATATCCAATATCCAATAACCAATAACCAATAACCAATAACCAATAACCAATAACCAATAACCACCATTCACCATTCACCATTCACCATTCACCATTCACTCCTGACTTCCTCAGGCTTCCACAGTAATTTTTCTGCATAAAATGGTTTTGCGTTTTATGCCATCTTTATCCGGATAGTAAAAATCACTGTAAAAGAACAGGGCGCTGTTCCGGTCCAGCGGCACCAGTTCCGGATTATTACAGGCGCCTACCCAGTCGTGAAAGTTTGGCTGGTCAACCTTTATGTTGGCCAGATGGCTCCGGTCTCCGGGAGTCATGAGCTCCAGCGGTTCGCTCCATTCCGTTCCGCTGTCATTGGTGGCGGCGCGGATAAACATACCCGGACGGGCGTAGCATAACAGCGTTGTGCCGCATTCCAGTCTGCATAAGCGCGGCAATATACCGACCTCGGCAAACTTGACCGGTTTTGACCAGGTATAGCCGTCATCGGTGGAACGGGACATATACATGGGAGCCCATTCCCAGCCGGTATACGCATACCAGGTTGAACGGAAAAACCATACGATTGAACCATCCGGCATGAACTCAAAGTCACTGTCGCTGAAGCCGCCGCTTTGATAAGGATATTCGTGACCGTCAGCCTCGTATTCCATATGTCCGCGCAGCTTGAAGGAGTGTCCGTAATCTTCGGAACGGAATAGTTCCGCCGAGTAATAGGGGCTGTACTGGCCGTTAGCCGGATTGATGTGTCCTTCGCCCGAAAAGGCGCTGACCCAGACGGCTCCGTCCGGGCCAAGTTTTGGGTTTCCGCGTGGAAAGATCGGTTTCAGAACATTGTCGTATCCGGATCCGGAATAAACAACGCGGGTTAAACAGGGCCAGTCCACTGGAACCCGTTCCGCAACCGGTTCGGTCTGCCCGGCGGGAACCCGCTTTGCCAGCCATTCTTTTTTTGACAGACTGTCCGGCAGGCGGTCGGCGTTGTATGCCTTGATAAGGACGCCGCCCTGCCAGGAGGTCATGCCGTCCGGAATCGGCATGGTCCCTTCCCCGGCCTTTTTGCTGAAATCATATCCGGGAGTGAGTTGCTGCTGGGATGGGAATTTGTAATTATCCAGTTTTATTCCTGATTCCATGGGGAAATAGATGCGGTCGCCGTTTTGCAGCAGCAGTCCGCATTGTGTCGATACCGAGGCGTCGATCTCTTTCCAGGTCACCCCTTTATCTCTGCTTTCAAACCATCGGTTTGTTTCGCCGAAAGACTTGATATCATCATCGGTAACATGCACGGCCACGACCAGTCTGTCCCCGAGATTGTAGGGGCGCGGGAACTGGTAAGCCCCCCAGAGTTGTTCTTCCGGGCGGATACCTCTTACAATAACATGTTCTTCACCCATCGTGAGTTTCATGAGTACACTCCTTTTAGCAAAATAATTTTGTCTCTTCTTCTGAATTCGCTGGTCGTTTTCCGTATATACTCTGCTTATCTCGTTGGTTTCCTTAAGCAGCCGGGAACGCCTGATTGAAGGTTGAATCAATATTTATGAAACGGTCTTGCAGATTGAAATCTCGATGATTGTCTTTTGTATTCTGCCTTTCCTTCATCAGTTGGATATTTCCCGCCTTGCGGGATCCCGGTTTGCGGGACTGGATAAAGGTATTTTTCCTGCCTGCATCTTAGCAATTCTCCCGGATGCTTTTGTGTTTGCCGGTACTCAAAGTAACTCAAGCTTCCAGTTTGAACAGTCGCAAGAAGTGGCTAAAACCACTGGTCCCGCAATCGCGGGATCCCGCGACTGCGGGAATGCTTGCAGTACTCTTTAGCAGCCCTAAAATCACCTCGGGATATTTCACGAAACTTGTGAACTTTATTTTTGAACAACTCCTTAATGAACTCTGAGAGACGTTTGTATTCAACGGCTCTCCAACGGCTCGGAGTGGATTCACTGATGACACAGATGGACGCACATGTTATAACAGGCTGGTCTTCGTGTTTTTGTGCCTCCGTGCGAGAATTGTTTTAATAGTTTTGCTCTGCTGTTCTAAATCCGGACAAACTTATTTTCTGCGGAATTCCATGTGTATTCGTATTTGGACTGGATCGCATCCGGAGTAAGATTGATCGCCTTCAGGGGATTGGTGAATGCAACTTTTATCAGGTCTTCCGGGGAAAGCAGATTCAATGACGCCAGATAATTCACACAGGTCAGCATGGTGGCGGAGGATCCGACCAGACATTTCTTTTCCGGATTGTGCAGCAGTCCGGATTCTTCCAATACTGCCAGGTTACCGAGTACATGGTAAGTACCGGGAGGCATGCCGGCGATCGGGGAAGCATCACTGGTGACAATAATTTTATCTGCACCTTTGGCACGGATGAAGGTCTTGATCAGGGCAGGGGGGAGATGGTGGCCGTCGGTGATGATCATTGCCGTCAGCCTGTCTTCCGCAATTCCGGAGAAAATCGGATTATGATGGCGGTTGATTTCATTCGGCAGACCGTTGCCCAGATGCGTGAGGAGTTTTGCGCCGGCGTCAGCGCATTTCTTGAGATCGGGAGACAACGCCAGTTGATGTCCGAGAGAAACAGTTGTTCCATTATTTGATGCGTATTCTGTAAGCTGTTCCGCCCCCGGATTTTCGGCGGCAATGGTCAACAGTTTGATATTGCCTTCCGCCCAGTCCTGCATCTGCTTGAAAAAATCAATCTCCGGTTTTTTTACCCATTCCGGGTTATGTGCGCCGACAGCACCTGGCCGGGAGCTGAGAAATGGTCCTTCAGCATGAATTCCAAGTAATCTGCCTTTCAATTCCGGCAACTGCATAGCTTTAGATATTATTTGCAGGTTTTTCCGGTAAGTCTCCGCCGGTGACGTGATGACGGTTGCCAGAAAGCCGGCGGTGCCGCGTTCAAAAAGCATTTCACAGGCGCTGATAAATGTTTTTTCATTCAAATTGCTGTTGGAAAAATCTATCCCCATAAAGCCGTTTACCTGTATATCTATAAAACCCGGTATTTTAATCATTAGTTCCAAATCCTTTATATTTAACTGAGTGATGCACAATTACATTGACTTTGTTAAATCATTTAACAATCTATTTTATTAATCTAACATTGCATGTAAATTCTGCAACCTGTTTATTGATTAGAATCGTTAAATTGTTGTGACTGTAAATTTGGGATTTAAAAAACAGTTCGGTTTTCCGGCTTAAAACTAAAAACCACAGTTTAAACTTCACAATAGGTTTGATTTTTTGCATAAACCCTCTATTTTATGGCTTGGTTGCCCGGGTAGCTCAGTGGATAGAGTAGAAGTTTCCTAAACTTTTGGTCGTAGGTTCGATTCCTATCCCGGGTACCAGTTTACACCCCCTTGGACATATACTCTATAAAGGTTGAAAATTTAACATAAACAAGTTAGGATTGTGGATTGGATTTTTTCGATCCGACTGATTGGCGATATTCATACCGCCTGAAGAAGAAACGGAAAAAGACGGACGCAAGACACTCGTCCAGCGCCTGCGGGATTGCGAGCTTTTTAGTTTGTATTCGCACTCTTCGAGGTCTTCGATACCCCGGTATCGGCAACCTCTCAGAATACGAACCAATTCACAAAATATTCGTAATCTATGTCAAATTTTCAGCCTTATAGAGTATAATCAAGATCAGGTTTGAAATTCCATGCGGTTTCCAGCATCACGATATAATTTTCCAGAAATGAATCAGATACATCTGCATCATAAGGTCCGGCGCTGGGAGATAGAATAAGTCTGCTGCCTTTTGTTTCTTCCAGTAATGTTATTACCGCCCGGCGCATTTCATCTTTTGAAAAGCTTCTGAAATCATCGTATTGAATGTTGCCGATCAGTGCCATACGGTCCCCGACTACCTCAAATGCCTCTTTCATCGTGCAGTTGCCGACGGGCGGCGCTTCAATGGTGTGCAGAGCATCGGCGCCCATCTCCAAAAAGTAAGGCAGCAGCATTTTAACCATTGCCCCGTGAAAATGTTGAATGACCTTTCCGCCATGAGTGTGAATCATTGAGGTCAGCTGACGGCTGTATGGCAGTATCCACTGCTGAAAGGTCTTTTCGGAAAACATTGGCGGTGCGGCCAGTTCGCTGCCGACCATAAAATACACGTCCGCCAGTTCGCGTTCCAGGCAGTAGTTATAAATAAACCTTTTACATTCCATCATTTTATCCAGAAATCCGGTAATTGCCTGGTTGGTTGTCGCGTCAATTGAGCCAACCGCCAGTTCTTCCAAGTTTGAATTATGGTAAAGGATATTGATTGGTTCCCCCAGGTCAAGCATCATTGCGCCGAGCTCAATTGGAAATTCCGATCTTTCCTTCAAATAGACCGGAAGCTGCGAATCCAATTCTTTCCTGATGGCATCCTGGTCATTATTAACCGGGAACGAGCAGAAAAACTCGATGTCTTCCTGTGAATCCAGTAAACTCTTTTTGCTGGTATTGCTGCGCCCGCGCCTGGATTCACTGAATAACTGCCGCCCTTTATATGTATATATAATGCGGTGGACCTGGTCGCCATTGTCGATAAAATGTTTTTCTTCAACTTTGACTTCCGGAGACAGGATATTCGCTCCCATAGAGCGGCGGTTCAAAGTTATTCCATATTTTTCGACGGCATCAATAACCGGCTTGAACCTTGGAGTATTTTTTACATCGGCATAATAATTGACCGGATGGTATGGAAATAATAACCATACCGGGACATGGTCAACTTCCTTGCCGTTTAAAACTGCGAAAAGCCGTTCTCTGCCGTTCATAATTGCAACCTTTACTTAATGTCAAAAGAGAATATCTTTTTATTTCCGCAGCCACATACAGCATCGATGTATAACCGCACGCGTCTGGCGGCAAAAGGCAGTTGCATCCTGAATAAGCGTTGATAGTTGTTTCCCGTCCTGAAGATTTCAATGGTTTTGCCGGAATCATTTTCCGCTTCGATATGAAATCCGGATATCAGCGTTTCCGGAGGCGAAAAATGCGTCATTTGCAACGGATATTTTGCAACCATGTTATATGGCGTCCGGTTTAGATTACTGTCAAATACAATCCTGATCCGGCTGATCTGTTCAACGCGGTTGAATGAGTATTCAACCCAGTCTCCCGTAGACCCCTCCCAGCAGTTATCATTATTATCAACCGGACGTTCCATGCCGTTGCGCAGCGGTTCCGGATCGCCGGATGAGGCTTTAAGTTCAGCGCGTTGCGAAAGTTCAGGAATTGTCCGGCGCAGGCCAGGCAGCCAGGCGTCGTCATCCATCAAATCCTGCTGCAATTCCTGCAGCTTTGCTTGATAGACGCCGCGGGGGGACAAGTCATTTTTTACCGCCAGCGCCGCCGCCGTTCCAACCGCCTGACCGAGCAGTGCACAGGTCGCCATTACCCGGGTGGAACTCATCGCTGAATGCGTAACGCTGATATTTCTTCCCGCAAAAAAGAGATTGTCGATATTTTTAGAATAAAGCGAGCGGTACGGTATGCCGTATGGAGACGGTGCATGATGAAATATCGTCGGTACGCCCGGATAGTTCAAGCCCTGGGGATGATGGTCGTCCATGCTCCAACCGCCATACGCGATGATATCGTCGAATTTGCCGCAGGCGGCGACGTCATTCTGGGTCATAATATAATCGCCGGCATAACGGCGGCTTTCACGTTTGCCAGGCAGAAATCCCACCCATTCCAGCAGCCAGTTTTCCGCACTGTGGCCGCCATGATTCTTGATATGGTCCCAGACGCCGAAAGCAATTTTCAGTAATTCGTCGCGGAGGGTCTCCGTATCATGAATGGTGTCGTTTTCGCCGCCGATCTCCAACCACCAGAAATTTTGCGAACCTTCCAGCGTATGCCCGCGGTGTGGGAATGATTCGTCCGATAAATATTTGTTTGCCCAGGCGGGAGGAATGAATTTTTGCGGAGAATCAGTTTCCCGTGCCTGAATAAGGCAACTCATACCCATTGTTCTGCGGTCTGCAACTTCAGGCGCAATAGATTCGCCAAACTCCTGTCCGGCCTCCCTGCCCATCCTGAATTCGGCGTTAGTCAACGGGGCAAGGATACTATCGCCGGAACAATCAGCGAACAAGCCGGATTCTACCGTATGAAATGTTTCGGTCGTCAACTGCCAGCCGGTGATACTTTTGATTCTTTGTCCGGACATTTCCGCGTGATTGCAGGAGCAGTTCAACAGCAAAACCAGGTTTTCCTGAAACCGCACTTTTTCGTATAGAATGCTGTCCCATATTGAGAAGTTGGGACAGTTGTTGCGGTAGAGGTTTTCCAGACGGATTTCTTCAATGATCCCTGTTTCAAGATTGTTCTCACCGTGCGCACCGCAAACCCACATCCGGATTTCGCTGGAAGAATTGCCGCCAAGCACCGGACGGTCATGCATGAGTATAGTTTTGATTCCTTTTCTGGCCGCGGCAATTGCGGCGCACATGCCGGCCAGTCCGCCGCCGACAACGCAAAAATCTGCCTGATGAGTAATGGTTTTCATTCTTTTACATCCTTGCATTTAAGTTAAATTGCTATAATATTGAAAAATTTATCCGGAAATATCTGCGGCGTATTTCCGCAGAAGTTTTATAAAATGCTGTTCTTCTTCCGTGGTCTTGATACCGGAAACGGCGATTGCGGCATAAGCCGGCTCTCCGATCGGAACCGCCAGACTGATGTGGTGCTGAGTTTGAACCGAAGCATAACCTTGTTTCTTGATCTGCTTTATTTTCTTAATAAACTCCTTATCAGGTTTACTGCCGGTCTGCTGCTCGATATTTTCCGCACGCAGATCCGCCAGCAGCGCCAGCCCTATACTGGAGTTAACCGCGGGATAAAGCAGCATCCGGCCAAGTCCGTCGGCAAAGTCGTTGTTGTTGGAATTATGAAACAAATAGCACACCTGATCTTTCCATAAAACGCCCAGGGCGACAGTCCGCCCGGATTGACCGAGCTGTTTCAAGTATGGCAGCGCCCGTCGCAATAAGCCGGATGCCGCCATACTCTGCGCCGCCAGCACATGCATGCCCGGACCGACGCTGTATTTTCTGGACGCTGTTCTGTAGGTCAGACCAAGATAAGCCAGTGTTTTCAATATCCGGTTCACGCGTACTGCCGGCAAGCCAAGCGTTTCCGCCAGGATTTTGCCGGAAGCCGGCTCCTGATTCATTGCCAGCTCCTGGAGCACTGCGATACCGTCTATCAATCCATTGATTTTTTGTGCAGGTAATTTATTCATAGTTTACCATCGTGTTTTTTACCACCGTTTTTAGTCTATCCAGGACGGCGTCGGCCATCGAGCCGCCGATTTCAAGGTAGTTTCTTTTTTCTAAAATATTTTCCATGCTCCGTGAGTATGGGAATTCGAATGACAGAGCGGGAATTTTGTAGAATTTGTTCATAAATTTGTAATAGCTAAGACATGGCTCTTCCCAGCGTGAGGGATAGTTGGCTACTTTTCCGAATTCGCCGGAGGCAAAATCTGCAGAAATGGATTTTTCGAAATGTTCTGACCATTCCGATGATATTTTATCGGCAGTTCCTTTGCCATTTTTGGGGATGAAACAGTAAACACCATCGGCTTCACAACCGCAGGGGCTGTGGAAGTCCAGTGCCAGTAGCGGCCGGCTCCTGCCGGCCCAGCGCTCAATATCGCGCTGGAAAACCAGATTCTCATAGCGCATTGGGAGCGCACCCCATGCGCGGTTTATGTCTATCGGGAAATTGTCTTTGCCGTAATATCCTTTTTCTATGCCGTCGATATTGGTGAGCGGCAGGCACCAGACGGTCATGGCTTGGGCTTTTCTCTCGGCGAGCCTTGCCAAAAATCCGTGTAGCGCCCATGAGCCGGAGGTCTCTCCGGAATGCTGTCTTGCCACCAGATATATTCCGGGCAGTTTCGCGTTTTCATCGCCGTAATTGTTGCTGAGTCTGACAATATCCCGACCTTCCGGGCTTACTCCGATTATATCCTTTTTAAAGTATCCTTTTGATTTTTTCACCAGTCCGTCTACTTCCTGTGAGCCATATGGAAAGCAGAAGGCAAAATCCATACTGTCCGCAATTATATCGGTTTCCCAAACGGCATCGGCACGTCCATCCGGCAACGGGACTGTTTTGCCGGCGGACAGTCTTTGCCAGTCGCCTTTTGCAATCCTTGTTACCGGATTAATTTTTTCTGCAGGAAGTCCGCCCAGTGAATTGTAGAAATATTTTACGACGAGCCTGAGTCTGTTTTGAGTTTCCGGTCTATTTTTGAATTTCAGACGGAAACAGAACCATAGTGATTCGGGAGCGTTCAGGGCCTCGGGGGTTACGGCGACTTCCAGCCATTTTTTTTTGTTTTCAACACCGACAAGAATACCGTTGCCGTAGGGAATTTTGTTATCAAAAATCACGTTTGTTTGCATGAGACACTACTTGTTAGTAAAATTTAAACACAAATAATTTATTAATATTACTATTATAGTGATTTGTTGATAAATGTCAATTAAAAAAATAGAAATAGCATAAAATTCAGGCATGTTTCAAAGTCAGTTGGCACATTTAGTGTGGCAGAAACTATCATTAAGCCTGACAAAAATAAGCAAAAAAAGCATATATACTCCGAGCTTGCGGCTATGGATCGTAATGTGTTCCATAGGAACGTTTGATATTGCAGCAATGAATGACAAATAAAAATAATAGTTCCATAGACCATTGCTCATAATATCTTGTTTCTTTTTGGTAAAATATTTTTAATAAATCGTTTTTTTGTGAAAACCTTTACTCCTCTGATAAAATCGCCATTTTAAAGCGGGCGGGCTTTATCGTGGCAATGCCATTAATTAAGGCGATGGTCTGGTTGCTCATCAACTCGGTTAATTTTGTATTGCCTGGCAGCAATTCCGGACTGAACTTGAGCTTTGCCGTGCAATCATCACCGGGAAAAAATAGATAGGTGACCAACTTGCCCTTTGAGTGCCCGCTCTTTACATAAATAAATTCATCTCGAGTCGGGAGCGGGCTGACTACTTCAATTGCCGGTTCTACTCCTGCCAAAGTGGATATCTTTTGAATAAATGATTCAAAATCAGGATTGCACTTTTCCAGATAAGGATTGCCGAAATAGCTACCTAAATAGACAATCCTGCCTTGTCCAACCTTGAATTCCGCTGCCAAAGCTTGACCGTTAAAGGTACTGAAAACCTGAGCCGGCACATTGGCGGAGTCTTCCAATGGAGTAATCCACTGTTCAATATCGAGGGACAGTTCTTCATCTAATTTCAATGTTATGCTGTCTGTTTCTAAATTGCGCCGTCCGGCTTCCACTATGCCAAACCTGGCGAGAAAACGATCTTCCGGGTAACGGTAGAACCCTTCGCTGCCAAACGCGCCGCATTCCGACTCCACCAGCAATGTTCCGCCATTCTGAACAAATACGGATAGTCGCTCTGTCTGGTAATCGTTCAGTACAATCGAACGCGGCAGAATAATCAGCTTCAAATGCTGCAAATAATTCAAATGCTGTTCTTCAAGGAAACAGTATGGAATCGACTGGCGTACCAGTGAGCGGGCATATCCGTTGATGGCATCGCCCATGCGTTTGCCGTCGCCCTCCTGTGCCCACGCCAGATAGTAGTTTTGCGGAGTGAACAAGATTCCGATTTCGGCACTGTCCGGGGTGTAGTGGTTGAAGATTTCCGCTTTTTCTGCTAACAGCTTCCCGGTGAACCTCATTGCTTCAAGCCGCCGCGGGGCAAGCCCGTCGCGTCCGGAGAGTCCAAATCCTGCCGATTCCCGGCCGAAAACTTCATCGCGCCAGCACCAGAATAAAATAGTATCCGCCCCGCATGCCAGGCCGTTCCAGATCCAGCGCTGTTGCGGTGCGGCCTCCACTTTTCCGTAGATGTTGAAGCCTACCGCGGCCCGTCCGCCTTGTACTTCGCTCAGCCAGACCTTTTTGCCGTTGGCGGCTGATTTGACCATCTCCACCCGGCTGCCGAATTCGGCGTCGTCAATTCCGCTCCATTGCGGAAAGCTGGAGCAGCCAATGCCGTCGAGCGTTTCCGCCAGCACCCAGTCGTTGCCGCGGTCGATCGGATAATCTTTGGTCCAGCCGCGATAATCAGCGCTCGGGCAGGCTCCGTGAGCAGTCACCGGATGCACCTGATCAATCGCTTTCATCACGGCATAGCGCCTGGCGGCGTGACGGTTGGCGCGCTCGGTAATGAAGTGCTGCCAGGCCATCATTTCAGTATACGGACGATCCGGCAGTTTGCCTGGCGCTACATCTTCCCAGCAGATGTAGCGGCGTTTCCAGGCGGCATTCAGTCCTTCAAGTCCGCTATATTGCTGATCGAGCCACAAATGAAACTCTTTGAGCGTATGCGGACAAAAACAAACCAGATTATCCGCCTGCACGTTCCAGCGCAGTTCGTTCCAGATATCCCAGCCGTGGAGATGATCGAGTTTTGCGTAGCGTTCGCCGGTTTTCCGGATGAATTGGGCCATGCGTTCCCACACTTGCGGGTTATCTGTGCAACCGCCGGGGGTGAGTCCGAAGTTGCATTCGCAGCGCAAGCTGGAAATAACCTTATGACCGAGGTGGTCGATCATTTCGCTGTCGGGAACAACCCGGTGAATCCAGTGCGGTTGAATTTCGGCAATAGTTGAGAGTACCACTTTCAGATTATTTCTGTCGGCAATTTCAATCAAGCGATCATAATCATCATAGTTGAAGTTGTCCGGTTTGGATTCCACCCAGGCCCAGAGTACCCAGAGCTGAACAGTATCAAGACCAGCTTCTTTAATTGCTTTAAAATCATTTTCCCAATATTTTGATTCAGGAAACGGCGCACGGTAGTATTGTACTCCAAGGTTCATATTTTTCTCAATTTTTATGTTAGGATTGTGTGCTTCTGTGCTTATTCACGAAAGCTGAATCACAGTAATTTACACTATATATAGCAAGGAATCAATAAATGTAGAAAAAACTGCAATTTTACGGCTCATTTTTAAACTTCGTTTTGTAAGGCGGAACACCCGCGTCCAGGTTTTTCAGGGAAAACTTTGTTTTCAGTTATGCAAATATCATTATATCTGTTATATTTATAGTCCTTTATGACTTTCTGCTGTATGAGGTCAGTATGGATATAAACAAGGGAATTCGAAATGAGTATTTACAATGAATTGAAAGATCGGGGGTTCGTCTACCAGGAGACCGACGCCGACAATATTAAAAAACAGCTTGATGAAGAACATATAGCATTTTATGTTGGCTTTGATCCGACGGGCAACAGTTTGCATGTTGGACACCTCCTGCCGATCATGGCAATGCGTTTACTGCAGAAAGCCGGACACGTCCCGATTGTGCTGGTTGGCGGTGCTACCGCGCAGATCGGTGATCCGTCTGGCAAGCAGAGTGCAAGGCCGATATTAACCAAGGAGGAAATCGCCGCTAATGCGGAATGTATCCGCAGTCAACTGGCGCACTTTATTTCGGTGACGGAAGGAAACGCATTTTTCGTCAATAATATTGACTGGTTCAAGGATATGCTGTACATTGATTTCCTGCGTGATATCGGCTCTAAATTCAGTGTCAACCGCATGCTGGCGCAGGATTCGGTGAAAATGCGCCTGGAAACCGGTCTGTCCTTTCTGGAATTCAATTACTCTATACTTCAGGCTTATGATTTCTACGTGCTGAACCGCGATTTGAATTGCAAAATGCAGTTCGGCGGACAGGATCAATGGGGCAATATTGTTGCCGGCACCGAGCTGGTCAGAAAGATGTCGCAGAACGAAGTTTTCGCGATGACTTTCCCGTTGCTGACTGACAGCCAGGGGAATAAATTCGGCAAGACTGCCGGCGGTACCAATGTCTGGCTGGATACTTCCCGCACTTCAGTTTTCGACTACTACCAGTTCTGGCGCAACTGTGAAGACAGCGATGCTCAGAAACTGCTATCCTTTTTCACTAACCTGCCGATTGACGAAATAAGATATTTAGCACAATTGCAGGCCCCGGCAATCAACCGGACCAAAGAAATTCTGGCATTTGAAGCCACCAGGCTGGCGCACGGAGAAACAGAAGCAGCCAAGGCCTACCTTGCCGCCGGCAGTAAATTCGGGTTTGCCGATCCTGATGGAAATATCCAGACATCCAGCTCAATTGCGACCATCAAAGCCGACAGTCAGGCGGGTTTTGACGATTTCCCAAGCTATGAATTGCCAAAAGCGGAAGTTGAAGGCGAGGGTATCTGGATTGTTAAACTTCTGACTGATGCCGGACTCAGCAAATCCAACGGCGAATCGAGGCGTCTGATTCAGGGCGGCGGCGCTTATATTAACGACCAGCGCGTCACCAGCGTCGAGATCAAAATTAAAGCGGACGTTTTCGCCGCAGGCCCGGTCATCCTCAAAGCTGGCAAGAAAAATATCAAAAAGATAGTTCTGGCGTAAACTTAGGAGCCATAAAGAAATAACCTTTACATCTTTGCGCTTCTCCCGAATGCCTTTGTGTTTGCCGGTTCGTTACATACCTTCAGGTATGCGCCTCTCCGGCAATTCCCAAAATCACTTCGGGATATTTCGCGAGACTTGTCAAGTTTATTTCTTGACAGCTCCTTATGATTGTTCGGAATTGATAAAAAAGTACATTTTTTATCATAAGGTAATCATTTATATTTTTATTGCTTGGTTTTTTGTAGTATAATAAGTAGAGGTTTTCTATGAATAAGGAAACTTTTAAATTTCGGGTAATTTTTATCCGGACGTATTATATAATTTTTAAAATTGAAAGATATCATATACGATGCGATCTGTTTATATTGTAATAGCTTTTATGGGGCTGGTTGTGAGCTTGGTTTGCAATGCAGGCGAGGACAAGAATGGTGATGATATGCCGTTGACCCGTGACAGCGTTCTGGAATATCTCAAAAAATGCGAGACAATGATTATCACCGGCAAGGATGAACGCGGCGCTGAACTGACCAGGCAACATTACATGGCGTATGCCATGACCGTGCATTCCTGGTTGAAAGATCCGGAGGAACTGGAAATATCGACCGGGATTGACCGGGCATGGTTCACCAAAGTGCATGACAAGTTTGATGAAATGTGGGCATCCAGACGGCAATCAGACTTGGACGGCATGGACGAAAATAGCAATAATAAAAATACCGACGGCAATAAAAAATTCGAAAAAGTAGTTCTGGCATTTTCCGTACTGCTGTTAAAACCGGAAGATGTTAATCCGGCGAGACTTTACAGCTTGAAGAAGTTTAAAGATGCCAAACACAAGAAAACAAAACCTGTTCAGAAAAAAACTGATGCTTATGCGGCAAGTGAAACATGAGAACAGGCATCATTGGGCGTGGAGTGAGCGGACTTGCCGCTGCCAGGCTGGCTGAAGCCGCCGGACATAAAATCAAATTCTTTGAAGATACTCCTTGCTCTCCGGAAAAAACGTCTATTTGCATTTTAGCCGGATTCGATCTGCTGATAGTCAGTCCAGGAGTTCCGCCGTGCTCCCCTGTCTACCTTGCAGCATTGGCTTCCGGGGTGGAACTGATCAGCGAGATGGAGTTCGGAGCCCGCCATTTTGGCGGCCCGATGCTGGCAATAACCGGAACCAACGGTAAAACTACGACTACAGAACTGACGGTGCATCTGCTGCAGGCTCTTGGTGTTGACGCTCGCCCTGCAGGCAATATCGGTTTCCCGTTGTGTGATATCTGCGCGGATATTCTGGATGGCAGAACCGGCAAAGGGGTGCTGCCGGTTATTGAAGTCAGTTCTTTTCAGCTTGAACGCTGTTTTAAGTTCAATCCTTTCGCCGCAGTACTGCTGAACATTACCAGCGACCATCTTAACCGCTACCATGATTGCATGGATGAATATGCCGCAACTAAATTCAAGATATTTGACCGGATACCGGTTGAACGCCGGGTGGCTGGTTTGAGTCTGCGCGAAACCTCGGAATTCAAATTGCCGGTTTGTGAAGGTAATAAAATAACCGTCAGCGGCGATGGGTTGCGTTATGACGAAAAATTGATTGTGCGTCAGCAGGAAACACAATTAAATGGACCGCACAACCTGGAGAATCTGGCGGCCGCGCTGGAACTGGTGCAAATTTATCTGGGTGGTGACGCGTTGTTTTCGCCTGTACTGAAAAAGGCGGTATGCGAATTTACCACCGGCCGCCACCGCCTGGAGCAAGTTGCCGAACATTCCGGAGTAGTATTTATTAATGACTCTAAAGCGACTAATCCGGCATCGGTGATAGTCGCGCTGCAAACAGTTTCAGTGCCGGGCAGGAAAAATGTTAACATCATCCTTGGCGGCTTGGACAAAAACATGGATTTTTCATCATTGCTCGGAGTTTCTGACTTTATGAAGAAGGGATTTATCACTGGTCAATGCAGACAGGCAATATTTGATACTTTAAGCCGCAGTTTTCCATGCGAGCTGTTTGACACATTCAAAGATGCGGTTACAGCCGCGTCTCGGAATTCCGTCGCCGGTGATATTGTCCTGCTTTCTCCGGCATGTGCCAGTATGGATATGTTCAAGGATTACAAAGATCGCGGCGATCAATTTCGTGATCTCGTGAGCAATCCGGATATAATTCATCAATAAGAGCGTAAAATAACTGGAAAACCGGCATTTTGGTAATAGATTTAACAGTTTTTAAATAACATAAACAGGAGTTGAACATATTATGCCTTTTGAACATGGAACCTTTTCCGTATCAATCTTTAAGCTGGCGTCTAAACTGCCTGAAAACTATCTGGAACTTTTTGCGGCGGATACCGCAGGGATGCTTGATCAGGTCAAAGAAGAGCCGCAGATCGGCTGGGTCAGCGGACGGCATTTGCTGGAATCGAAAATTGACGAAGAAACTGCGATTTGCGGGGGACATCTTTATCTGAATCTGCGGAAAGCAGAGCGTAAAATTCCTTCCGTTCTCATGAAAGCTATTTGCAAACGTGAGGAACTGGTTTACATGCAGGCGAACAATTCGTTTATGGTGCCGTCGAATGTCAAACGCGAGATCAAGAAAGATGCCATTGAAAAGCATTTGATGAAAATGCCGCCGTCGCTGGCTGGAGTCCCTGTCGTGATTGACCTGGCTACCAACAGGCTTTATCTGGGAACCGGTTCCACTTCGCAGATTGACAACTTCATTGCGTTTTTCTATAAAACCACTAATATTGAACCCCGTCAACTGAGTATCGGTGAAATGATGGAAGAGATGTTTCATAAGACCGAGGTTGACCTGCCTCCTGTAAATTTTTCCGCCCGTCCTGACGGCGAACTGACTCCCGGCCGTGATTTCCTGACCTGGCTGTGGTATCACAGCGAGAAGGATGGCGGACGCGTGTCACTTGAACAGTTCGGCGATTTTGATATAATGATCGAAGGTCCGCTGACGTTTGCGTATTCCGCCGAAGCCCAGGGCGCGGCGGAAACCACGCTTAAAAAGGGCGGCAGTCCGCAACGCAGCGCCGAGGCTAAAGCCGCGCTGATTGTCGGCAAAAAACTCAAGAAGGCAAAATTTGCCATGGCGCGCGGCGAAGATGTATGGGCAGGGACTTTTGATGCCGACCATTTCACTTTCAGCGGACTTTCGCTACCTGAAGGCGAAGAAATGGATATACATACGCGTTTTGCCGAAAGAATCATGAATCTGGATATTTTTCAGCAAGCGATCAAGGCATATTTTAATAAATTCGCTGAAACAGTTAGAGATTTGAATTGGCCGGAAACTGAAAAGAAATTGCAACAATGGACGCTGGAACGGGATTCTTATTAATCCACGGAAAGATTACAGGCTTGTCATGACCATGCACGGCAAGCCGATTATTCCTCTATTTTAGAATATCAGCCGGATGTTTTTTCAGCAAAGTTCTGCTGGTGCGGTTGATAAGTATGGCTCCGATGGGCGAGGTAAGAATGATGCTGAATACGGCGATTGCCAGAATTGTCTCCCCTGATTTTACCCCGTAAGCCAGCGGAATAGCGCCGATAGCCGCTTGAACCGTGGCTTTGGGAAAATATGCCAGCACGCAGAAGAGCTTTTCATGTGAATTTAATTTTGAACGGTATAGAGCGAACCATACTCCGATGCTTCTGCCGGCCAGACCGATCACGATAATCAAGCCGCCGATTAGTCCGGCATTCAGCGCGACATTGACGTTTACCTGGGCTCCAATCAATACGAACAACAGGATTTCGGCGAATACCCAAACTTTGCCGAATTTTGATGCCAGCCGGTTGGCAGTGTCATTATCTTTCTCTAGCAGGACAAAGCCCATCGCCATGATGCCAAGCAGACTGGCTACCGGCAGGATATTCTTGATGTTTTTGAAGCTTTCCAGGCTGTTCAGCAGAATAGCCGCTACCAGAAAGACAATCACTTTTTTAGTGTCGCGCATTTCAAATCTCTTATATAAACCAGAAAGAAGATAACCGGCCAGCAAGCCTAAAGTCAGGCCGGCGATTATTCCAAACGGCAGCTTTACGGCAATACTCATAACATTCTGTCCGGCATCGCAGAACAAGCTTAGAAAAATCCCGAAAACAGTGATGGCAAAAATATTATCCAGCGATGCTCCTGCCAGCAGCAGCGTCGGAACTTCGCGGTTTTGTCCGAACCCGTGTTTTTTTAGTTCAAGCATTTGCGGAACTACGACCGCCGGCGAAACCGCAGCGATGATAAAGCCCAGCATTCCGGCTTCCAGCCACGGCAGTGACAGTAAATGATGCGCCACCAGCATGACGGTCAAGCCTTCAAAAATGCCGGGGATGCAGCTCATCTTCAATGCCGGAATGCCGATTTTATTGAGAGTTTCGCGGTTGATGCCCAATCCTGCCCGGATCAGGATCACAATCAGCGCGGCAGTGCGCATTTCGGCGGAAATATTCAGCAGCAGCGGAGATATAAAATTCAGGCAGTAAGGTCCAAGAATAATACCGGTCAGAATCATGCCAAGCAGGCCGGGTAGTTTGATAAATTCAAAAATCCGGTTCATCAATAATGCGGTAATAGTTATAATTGCCAGATTGAACAACATCTGTCAACTCCTGTGTGTTATAAAAAAACAGCCCGAAAATTTATTTCGGGCTGTTGAATTATAGATTATTCATTATGCAATCAGGACATTGTTCTGGTCATATTATCCATTTCCTGAAGCATGATGCCGGTACCTTTTACCACAGCCTTCAATGGATCCTCAGCAACAAACACCGGCAATCCGGTTTCTTCAACGATGAGGCGGTCAAGGCCGGTGAGCAGCGCACCGCCGCCGGCAAGCATAATTCCGCGGTCAATCAGGTCGGCGGCCAGTTCAGGCGGGCAGCGCTCAAGCGTGGTTCTTACCGCTTCAATGATGCTGGTGATCGGCTCCTGCAGCGCCATCCGGATTTCGCCGGCGGTGATACGGATAGTTTTCGGAAGCCCGGAAACCAGGTCACGTCCTTTTACTTCCATGCTGGCATCATCATTGGTCGGATAAGCACTGCCAATATCCATCTTGATTTTTTCGGAAGTGCGTTCTCCGATCATCAAGTTATAAACACGTTTCATATGCTGGCAGATTGCGGCGTCAAGTTCATCCCCGCCGACGCGTACGCTTCTTGCCCAGACAATACCGGAAAGAGAGATGACTGCGACTTCAGTGGTGCCGCCGCCGATATCAACAATCATACTGCCTGACGGTTCGCTGACCGGAAGTCCTACGCCGATAGCTGCCGCCATCGGTTCTTCGACAAGTACCACATCGCCGGCACCGGCGCGTTTGGCGCTGTCCTTGACTGCACGGTTTTCCACTTCAGTGATCCCTGACGGTACTGCGACCAGCACTCTCGGCTGGAGCAGGCGCTGCCGCCATGGTACGTGAGTCATGGCTTTCTGAATGAAATAGCGCAACATGTGTTCAGTAATTTCAAAATCAGCGATAACCCCGTCTTTCATCGGCCGGACGGCACGAATATTACCAGGAGTTCTGCCAAGCATTTTTTTGGCATCGGTGCCGACTGCGAGCACTTCCTTGGTGTTTTCAGTAATCGCGACAACAGAAGGTTCCTGTAGAACTATTCCTTTGTCTTTTACGAAAACAAGACAGTTTGCAGTACCTAAGTCGATACCGATATCGCTTCTAAAAAACCTGGATAACTTCTGATAATTAAACATTACTCTGAAACCCCATCTGTTATATTTAACGTCGCCTCAAAATGCCGACAGAGTTAATTTACGATTTAAAAATCAATATTCAAAATTTTTTTCAAAAAAAATCAAATACAAACAAGAAAAAAGGCTCAGGAAGGGTTTTTCCTGAGCCAAAGTGCGTTTTTAACTAGTTCCAGTGCGGATTTTCCGGTAATGATTTGTCAAATTCTTCCATCAGACCATCCTGATATTTACCGGTAAAGGTGCCTGCGAAGAAGCGGCCAAGCCCTTCTTCGTTGAGTTTTGCCCAATAAAGTTCTTCATGCCCCGGGATTATCGGGAAGAACAATACGCCATTTTTTTGCGCTGCTTTCAAGTCACCTGGGGCATCACCGATCATCAGTACTTTTTCTGGTGAATATTTGCCGCTTGTGACATATTTCAGATGCTCGGTCTTGGTGCCGTGTTCCTGCCCGCAGATCATTCCGAGATAATGGTCGATCTTGTTTTCCTCCCATTCTCTGGTGAGCGCTTCCAGCGGGGTCTGGGAAACGACGATCATATCGGCTTTGGGAAAGCCTTTGGCAAGGACTTCTTTGACGCCGGGGAACGGAGGAATGCCGTGAACCATTTCAGCAATGTCTTCGTTGACTTCGAGACTCCAGTCCAGGATCATGCCGAGCTCTTTGCTGCCGGTGGCGGCGACTTTGGCTTTCAGAGTCGGGTTGCCAAGTTTGCTTTCCTCTTTAATCCAGGCGTCAAGTTCGCTCAATACCGGTACGGTAATGCCGCGTGCCGTGAATTCTTTGCGCTCGCGAATCAGTTCAATGGCGCGCTGAACCGCGAGGAAGCGATTGCAACCGCGGGTTTTACTGTAAAGATTGACGAATTCCCATACTTCACGTGCATACTTGCTGGCAGCCTGCATCCCGAAGTGTTTGACAAAATTCGGGCAGAAACATTCTTTCTGCTTGATTTCCATAGTGTCGAAAATACAACCGTCACTGTCGAATCCGATGAAGAACTCATGTTTCTTCGGTAGATTCTGCATTTGTGCAATATAATCCATACAGTTTTGCTCCATTTTTTTATGGTTATTAACGTTTATGCTATCGTTGGCGTACTTTGTTAAATCATTAAACTAACTCATTTTTGCAAAATCGCAATCACTGAAATAAAAAAATCCGCGACCATTTTATTCAGATTTATTCTAACCGTATCTGCTTGTTTTGATTAACCTGATTAACCAGATGATTTTAATTAATTGATTTTTTTTATAAAAGGGTATTGCTTTTTTTTAAAGAAACAGTTATAATCATACTATAGTTTGGATTAATGAGGTATAAATCAATACTCGGATAAACAAGACAATCATGAATAAGATGCATTTTGATATCAATGGTAATTCGCCAGGAATGCTATGGCTGCAACTTAAAGATCAGCTTAAGCAGCATATAGAGAGTAATAATATGCCGTTCGGCACCAGACTGCCGAATGTGAAGGAACTTGCGGAACGCGCCGGCGTAAGCGTAAAAACCAGTGAAAGAGCCTTGCTGGAACTGGTTGATGAGGGGATATGCTTCCGGCGTCCGAAAAAAGGCACGTTTGTCGGAAGAGCGCACGAAAGCGACATCTCCGGTAATAAACGGAAGGTACTTGGTATTCATTATGGCGGCAGGGCGTCTTCCATGGAAAATGACCTGATCCAGGGGGCGATTTACCGGGGGCTGACCAGAAAGGCCGCTAATTCCGAAGTTGATATATTTTTTGTTCCAGGTGATCCGGAGAAATGTATCAAGCAGTACGGCGAAAGCAAAGAATTCATCTTTTCCGGATTGGTCATGCTGCATCACGAAGATATTGCGGCAGGGATTGAACTGGCGCTGAAATATCCGGATACCAGATTCATTTATTTGAACTACTATATTAAAGAATTTGAATACACCCCTGAAAATATTTACGGGATATTCAATGACGATTTTGCCGGCGCTTATCAGATGGCTGAGTTTATGATTAAAAAAGGCCATTGTAAAATCAATATTTTATCTATTCATCTGGCTAATGATAACTACCGGATGCGTATTGAAGGGTTCAAGGCCGCATTCATGGACAGGCACATTCCTTTCAATAATGATACCGTGCAGCTGGTCGCGCGTGAAAAGAATCAGAGTTTACAGGATGTAGGCCGGAAGCTTATCAGCGATCTGCTTAAAACAGGAACTCGCCCCGACTCCGTTATCTGTGTAAATGACCTGATTGCCGAAGGCGTTTTTCTATATTTCAAAGAAGTCGGCATCAATGATATTGAAGTTTCCGGTTACGATAATATCGTGCCGCATGTGACCAGAGATAAAAATATTCCGACAGTAGCAATTGATTTTGAAGGAATGGGCGAAAAAGCTGTTGAGCTGATTACCAACATACGGCGTCAGTACGGTAAAATAATAAGGATTACGCCGCAATTAATCGCCAGAGGATGAGTGCTGCTACTCATTAAAGAACGGGTAAGTTTTAGCACTAAATAATAATTGACTAAAAGCTATAGTTTAATGTATAATATATCCAGATGTAAAAATTAAAAAAGGGGGATGCAGAAATGATAAGTTTTTTAAAGCAAAACCAAATCCAGAAAGGAGATACAGAAATGAAATGGAACAAATCGGGGAAAGACGTTTTCACACTCATCGAACGTGTGTCCAGGTAAGGTATCACTAAACTAGACGAATGAAATGTTTCGTCCATACCAATTGTCCATTTCAGGTATGTAGCCTAATCACTAGCCACTGGCTAACGCGTGAGGATAAAGTTGCGAG
>CAIPAT010000337.1 GCA_903863035.1 uncultured Lentisphaeria bacterium | reverse complement strand
CTTCGGCACGCAGGGTACTATAGTTAACTACCACGCCGCATATCGCGAAGGCGGACGGCACGATGCGCCGCGCCAGGAGATTCACTTTGCCAAAGACGATGTTGCGGAGGATTTTGACGGCAAAAGTTATTCCGGACATCTGATGTCGGTGCTCAAGTATGTGCAGGAAATGGAAGCGGCCATATTCGATGGCAAACCGATTACCGTGAATGAAATCGAGGGGGCTAAATGTATCGCCACCTGCGCCGCCTGCTGGGAATCAATTAAAAATAAACAGAGCGTAAAGGTGTTCAATGAGTTCTGAAGTGAATCAAACATTTGGGAGAAAATGAGATGGACAGTCAATTTATATTCACCGATTTCTGCAATAGCATGAATGATGAGGAACGCGAAGCATTCAACCGGACGGTGGTGATGAATATGGATACCCCGGCAGCGGCGGAAACCAGAGTAAAATACTATAAAAGCAAGTTGCGGCATATGGGCGAGAATGTCAAAATTGGAACCGGCGTCAGGATAGTCAATCCGCAATATATTTCTCTGGGTAATAATGTTTCCATTGGCGATAACTGTATTTTGATTGCACATTCGGAAAGAGGTATCAAGCTCGATGACAATGCCCGCTTGAAAAATGGAGTATATCTGGATACGGAAACAAACGTCGGAGCATATATCAAAATAGGCAAGAATGTATATATTGGAGCACGATGCTGTCTGCATGGTCATGCCGGTCTGGAAATCGGAGATTACTCGCTGCTCGCACAAAATATCACCATAACACCCGCTTCCCATACTTTTGAAAAAGCGGATGAGATCATCTATAAACAGCCTTGCACTGTAAGAAAAATAATTATCGGCCGTGATTGCTATCTGGGTATGCATGTTTGTGTCGTATGTTCGGCCGGCAGCATCGGCGAAGGTTCTGTCATTGGCGCCGGATCGGTTGTAGTAAATGAAATCCCGCCGTTTTCAGTAGCGGTCGGAGTTCCTGCGAAGGTAATTAGAAAACGTGGTTAAATGAAGAAACTATTTGTTATCGGTGATAGCATGTAATGCGATTACGGCAGATACTTGAAAGACAGAATGAATACTGCCGTTGATCTTACAATCGCAGAAACAGAAAAAACATCTCGCGTCGGTGATTGTGCATCGAGCCATGGGCGGCGGGATGGCTATCAATATTCGTCAACTTTTAAAATTTATTTTCATTATTTTTTGCTGGAATTTCAGTCAGAGCTATTGACAAAGAACATAAAATGATTTATAATGATTGCATAAAGTCAATCAGTACAATCAATATTGGGATAAGCTATGCCAGACATTCAGGAAAAAATTTACAATACTTTGTTGCAGCGGATTGAATCCGGAGTTTATTCTCCCGGATCAAAGATGGCGACGGAACGTAATCTTGCAGTCGAATTTGCGACGACGTTATGGTGTATCCATACCGCAATGAATCGTTTGGAAGATTGCGGATTTATTGAACGGCGACGCTACTTTGGCACTTTTGTCGTCAAGAACCTGCAACGAGTAAAAGTGCAGAAGCAGAGGAACCGCAATTCAAAGACCGTGGTCTGTATTGTTGCCCGCAACTTCTATTATGTAAAGTTTGGGCATGCTGATGTTATCGGTGATTTTGAACGGATAATAACGACCATGGGGTATACTGTTATCTATGAGGATATGCTCGAAAACGACTTGTCCCTGAAGCATTTTCTCGCTAAATATACCGAAGCCAAGGCAATAGTGTTTTTTCCTGAATTACTGGAAATGGGATTTCTGCATAGCTTCTGTCTGCAGCTAAGCCAGTTTGCGGGAGAAATATATTATTATAACCGCGGTCTGGTCGCGAATGACGTTTTGCCGTTCAATTCAGCAGGAATAGATATTTTGCATGGCGGACGGATGGCGGCGGATTGGGTAATTAAAAATGGTTTCGAACATACGGCGTTTATGGCATTAAACAGTTTTAATAGTTATTGGCTTGAACAACGAATTGCGGGGGTGAAATGTATTTTTCAGGACTCCGTCCGGCAAATTCGGATGTTTTGGGAAAAAAACCCGGAATCGCTGTTTGTTCCGGTCGAGGAATTCATCAAGCAATGCAGCAAGCCGCCGGCAATTATGGCCGCGCATGATGAACTGGCGGCGGCGGTATACGAATATCTCGAATCTAAAAAAATAATTGCCGGTCGCGATTATATCATGGTCAGTTTTGATAACCATCCTTATTATCGTCACTTAAACTTGATCAATGTCGCCTGGCCGCTGGATAGGGTCGGCGAAATTCTTGCCAGCGCTGTCGCTCAACCAGAAATGATTAGACCGCATGAACTATGTACAATCAAAATCCAGTTGAAACCTTGTATTATTGAACGTGGAACTATTCCGGATCTGACTAATGAACATCATTAATGAGTGTACAAATGGATAAGCATAAAATATTACTATCTCCGGAACAACCTGCGGAATGGCGCTTTATTGATGATTTACGATCTCCGCAGGAATGGCATTTCAACTGGTCGCAGCGTTGCGTAAATAGTGATGAAGTTGATTTAAGCGGCGGCATATTTGTGGAAAAAAGATTTCCTGACCCGGACGGGGTATTGGATACCGCCTATGCGGATCTGAATCGCTTTTTCACATGCGGGAAAATCGCATTGGATGGCGGCATTATGATTGTTACGGAATTACAACCGCAGAAAGCTGATGAATCCTATACTATCGCAGTGAGTAAAGCTGCTTGTCGTATTATTGCCGCCGATATCGAAGGGGTCAGACGGGGGATCTATTATCTGGAGGATCTGTTGCTCGGTGCCGACGGACCATTCTTGAAGGTCGGGGAAATCAAGCGCTCGCCATGGGTGAAAAACCGGATTTCCCGCTGCTTTTTCGGTCCGATCAAACGTCCCCCGCTGAACCGCGACGAATTGCTGGACGAGGTCGATTATTATCCTAAGGAATATTTGAACCGGCTGGCGCATGAGGGAATCAACGGCCTCTGGCTGACCATTAAATTTAGCGATTTATGCAAGACGTCCATAACTCCGGAATATGGCAAAGATGCCGCCGGAAGACTGGCAAAATTGCGCATTACGGTTGACCAGTGTCTGCGCTACGGGATTAAAACCTATATTTTCTGCATTGAACCCGCAGCCTGGCGGAGCGACAGTCCGGTATTAAAGGCGCACCCTGAATTGGGCGGTGCCAAAGCTGGCGATATGGTTTGCTTTTGTCCATTCTCCGCGACTGCCGGACAGTATCTTTACGAAGCGGTTAACGGCATTTTTAAAGCCGTCCCCAGACTTGGCGGCATGATCAATATTTCCCACGGCGAACGAGCGACAACCTGCCTGAGCAGCGTTCCGCCCTCTGCGGCACGGAAAGTTGATTGTCCGGTATGTTCCGGTAAAAAGCATTGGGAAATTATTCATGCCGCGCTCTCATCAATGGAAAAGGGTATGCGTGATGCGGCGCCGGATGCGCAATTGATCAGTTGGCTGTATATGCCGCAACCGGAGAAACTGGCCGACTGGGTCTTTGAGATTCCTGGACATGTGCCGGACAATGTCATTCTTCAGTCCAACTTTGAATCCGGCGGGACAAAAGAACAGCTTGGGAAAACACGCGTCGGCGGTGATTACTGGCTGTCTTATGTCGGCCCCTGCGACAGCTTCAGGAAAATTGCGGAGTCGGCAGTTGCGTCCGGTACGCAATTATCCGCCAAGATTCAAGTCGGCTGCTCCCATGAAGTCGCGACCGTGCCGTTTGTTCCGGTTCCGGCGCTGCTTTACCGCAAATATCAAAAAATGCATGAACTTGGAGTTTCCAGCGTTATGCAGTGCTGGTATTTCGGCAACTATCCGGGGATTATGAATAAAGCTGCCGGAATGCTGGCGTTTGAAGATTTTGAATTCGGCGAAAAGTACTTTCTGAAAAAGCTGGCATTGCCGGACTGGGGACAACATGCTAACGCTATTGTTGAGGCATGGACATTGTTAGCCGACGGCTATGCCAATTATCCGTTATCCAACATGTTCCAATATTACGGCCCAATGCATGACGGGGTGGTCTGGCCGCTGTATCTTTATCCGGCATATAAACCATTGGCTCCGACCTGGAAACTGGAATTCGGCACCAGCGGCGACTGTATCGGCGAATGTCTGGAAAATCATACCATTGAGGAGGCGATTATCCTCTGCCGTGAAATGTCTGAACAATGGAATCGCGGAGTTAAGATTCTAAATAGTCTCCGCAATGACTTTAACGACAATCCTGACCGTCTGAAGGATATCGGACTGGCGGAAGCGCTGGGTATACAGTTTGAAAGCGGATACAACATCCTGCGTTTTTACGCTTTGCGCGAACAGCTTTTCAATGCGGAACGCTCCATGCAGAAATCCATTCTAAATGAAATGGAAATGATAGTCATGGATGAAATAGGTCGAAGCGAACGGCTGATTGAATTGTGTGAGAACGACTCCCGCCTGGGCTTCCATTCCGAAGCGGAAGGTTATAAATACTTCCCGGAGAAGTTAAAATGGCGGATAACCATGCTGAAGAACTTACTGGCAGAGGATTTTTCAATTGCCCGCCTTGCCGTTATTGAAGACAGGCTGACGTGCCCTGCACCGGCAAATGTTCCTGTTTATACTTGTAACTGCGGAGTGTTTGTAAATAGTGAATCATTCAAATGGAAAGCCTCCAGCGACGCACGGCATTTGATCATTGAGATTGACTGTGAGGGGCAAGGCGAGCCGGATCAGCTCTTTATCACTGTCATATTCAAAAACACCGCCATGGCGATAATAGACTTATACAAATCAGGCCTGGCGGGATTCAGTAAACCAGGTTGTTCGCACTATATATCTGATGTTTCAGGCGGCTGGAATGCAGAAGTTAAAATACCCGCGGAGTTCGGCGTAAAAACCGCGCACCTCAGCATTATCAGACTAAAGACCAATAGACAGGAAACAAAAATAACCGCATGGGGCGGCTGCCCCCTTAAATACAGGTTGCTGCTTGGCATGTACAACCCGCAGGCGGCGGGGATGCTGATTTTAAATAATAAGGTTAAGTATAAATCAGATAAAGTTACACAATTTGAACTGCAAATGGTATAATTAACAACAAGGAGGCGTGTAAATTGGAGGCGTTAAAGAATTTTAAATTGTTTTGATCTGCAACAGAACCATCATAACCTGAAAGTCGGATAATGCGTACACTATTTGCTGGAGGCATTTTCTACATTTCAAACTTGATTTTCCACTTAAATGTCAGACTGACAGTATTGTTTTTTGGGCTTTTTCGTTGTTCGGATGCCTTTTGCGCCGTTTTTCGACGTGACTTTTTCCAATTATTCGTTTTGTCCTTGCGTACGCTTCGTTTTTAACGTGGTTGTATTTAACACGATACGCACACGAAAAAAGAAAAGATAAATAAGCACGGATTTGGTGAAAAAACGTGCCGTTGAAACTGTTTTTTGCTTAACGTGCACGTATTATCCGATTTTCAGGATCATAACAGCGAGGAAATGAAACATGCAAAAGATACAAAAAAGTTGTAAGTCGTTGAGTTTCACACTCATCGAACTCCTAGTCGTCATCGCCATCATCGCAATTTTGGCGTCGTTGCTTTTGCCGACGCTCGGCAAGGCCAGAGCAATGGGAAGAAAAGCCGCCTGTATGAACAATGAGAAACAGATTTATAACGCTTTACTATTTTATTACAGTGATTATAATGGCTGGTTACCGGATGCCAATAAATTACACTATCTTACCAACCTGTATCTCAAACAAAAATATGATTGGACAGATGATCCTGCTACGACTTCGACTCGAACCTTGGGATTCTACAAACCAGCCGGAATATATTTTTGCCCCGCTGTTACCACTGCTTCGGCATCGCCATGCTGGGATGGCAGTGCGGAGCAGACATATTGCCAAAATGGCAACTATGTTCCATCATACAGACAAGGCAATTCACCAACTGCGCGATGCGGCGGCTGGATCTATACTAATGCCAATGCAGTTGTAATTTTTGACCGCAAACTAGATATGATTAAAGACGGTAGTCTTCTCATGGGGGAACAAAATTTTAAATCCACGTCAGGTGCTTTTAATCTCACGGTTGGGTGTCTATATCAAGGAAACACCGAGGATTCATCCACGGAACCGCCGTACAGAAAATATGCTCCGGCCTGGAACCATAGCCTGGTCAGTAATTTTCTGTTCAAAGACGGTCATGTGACATCTTTAAAATATGGCAATGGCGCTTCGCTATACGATAAGGACTTCATCGTCAGAAATAAATAGACTGGCACTGTCAATTGAAAAATAAACCGCCGGAATAAAATCCGACAAAAGAAACAAAATAAAAAGGAGAAATGAAATGAAGATGAAATCTGTAATCGCGGCAGGCTTGGCAATGATGGCGGCAACAATTATTGCAGGAGAAAAGATTGCGCCGGATCTCAACAAACTCACGCCGGAATGGCAATTGACCTCGGCGAAAGTCATGGAAGAAGGCGGACAGAAATACTTTCACATCGAAGACATTGGCGGCGATATAGCCAGAGTCGCCTATCCCTCAACACCTCTGAACGGAGCCAAGCAGGTGAAGGTGACTTTGAAGTACCGCACCGATGTGTCAATGTCAAGACCCAGCGCCGGAATATGGTACTATATTGGTTTTTGGGATGGAAACAACCCCGTTAAGGTAAATGGTGAATATTGCGGGGTATTTTTTGAATTGAAAAATGAATGGACGGCGCTGGAGAAGATACTGGATGTTCCTGAAGGTGCGAAAGAATTTGAGGCACAACTGCGTGTTCAGATGAATACGCCGAAAGGTAAAAGCACCGGCAATTTTCTTGACGCCAAGGATATTGTCATCGAACTGATTAAATGAAAGGAATATGGGTTGATTATGTGCTTGCCGCGTAATAACCCATCTTGAGTTCTGAAAGGAATATGGAGGTACATGTGGATGCTTTTAGTGGCAAGTTCAAGAAAATTGGAGTGAATGTGACATTTGACGAGCATGTGGAGATACTTCAGCCGGAATTTATCTCCATAGGCGACAACGTCAGATTCTATCACGGAGTGTACCTCCAGGCTGACGGCGGGGAGATTGTGATTGGCTCTAAAAGCCACTTTGCCCCATACAGTGTGTTGTACGGTCCTCTGGAAATCGGGGGGGATGCTGTGTGTCGGCACACACCGTGTTCGCCAGCGTCGGGCATCAGTACGACGATCCGGCCATCCCGTTCGCCAGCCGCTCCGGCATTAAAAAGAAGATTGTCATCGAGGATAATGTCTGGATCGGGGCAAACGCAGTGATCATCCAGGGCGTGCGCGTTGGTGCCGGCAGCATTATTGGGGCGGGAGCGGTTGTGACAAAGGATGTTGAACCCTATTCGGTCATGGTAGGGGTTCCCGCCCGATTGCTCAAGAGACGGTGACGGCATGTCAAAACAATAGCTGATGTTGCCAATGTGCTGACAATAGAAACCCTGGCTACTGAAAAGCAGGCAATCGTGTTCTTTTCGGCGGACATTATTGCCCGGCCTTCGTCGTTTGCCGGTTTGGGAATTTATACCAGTTAGATGGACGAATGTTCTTCCAGTCTTATCGCAGTTTCTTTTTACTTACTGCCGGACTCTTTCCAGATGCTTGAAAAAAAAATGGCGAGCTGAAAAAAAATAAGAAGATTTTTGCGGCGGTTATTGAAATAATCAAACCAGCCCGGTTTATCACGCCGGAATTAAGCGTGAAAATTTATTCAGTTGGGTTCAATACCTCGCCCCTTGTGGCGACTTTGTTTTTTGTCTTGGCTTTGGTTTTTGAAGCTCCGGCCCGCCCGCAGTGCGTGGAAGTCCGTCCGTAATACCCCGAGGCTTGCCTCGGGGATAGGATGGACGGGAGGAGATTCTTTATTAACAGGTAAAATCCAATAATTTTGAAACATGCTAAATAAACAATAAGGGAGATTAACATGCGAAACGTATTTATGGCTGGTTTGTCACTTGTGGCTGCTTTCTTTGCGGTTGTAGCCGCAGCCGAGAGCGGCGCGCCGGATGGGCTCAAGGTCTATCAAGCAGACAATATCCTGCGCAACGGGGATTTTAAGCAACGCGCCCTCAACCGCAATGCACCGGCACATTGGTGTACCGCCGTAGATTTGGCTATCAACGACCTGCCTGAGGAGATGGTTCTTTATTCATTGAAAGACGGGACAT
>CAIPAT010000336.1 GCA_903863035.1 uncultured Lentisphaeria bacterium | reverse complement strand
GCTGAACGAGTTTGAGACGCCATACCGGGTTATCAATTATCATACCTGTCATAGTTGCTGGAACGACATGCGCATTGACTTCGATCATTTTGATTTCCTATGGTGTCCGCGTCACAAAAATACCGACCGTCATTTTGAATGCACACGGTTGATTTCCTCCGATCAGGTCATCAACACCATTAAACGCATCCCGGCATTCGAGAAACACGTCAATCAGTCGAAATAAACAATAATTAACATAAGAACGGAGAGCACAAATGGCCTTCACTGGAATTGTAACCGGGTCTGTAAGCAATGAACTTATCAGCAGCGGAGTACAGAATATCTATTCCGGCGGTGTCCCCGGAAGTTGCGCCATCATTGACGGCGGCTGGCAATATTTGTTTAGCGGCGGCATCGCATCCTATACTGAAATTGATTCATCCGGACGCCAGATTGTCTCTTCCGGCGGAACTGCGTATTACACGCTCATCAATTACAATGGCAACCAGCTTGTGGACGGTGCGGCCAGCATTGCAATCGTCAATTCCGGCGGATATCAGGCCGTTGGCGGCAAGGCGGATAATGTCACGATCAATTCCGGTGGTGTACAATTTATTAAATCCGGCGGTACGGCAACCAGTACGATTATTGCAGGCGGCAATCAGACCATATCTTCCAACAGCGTCGCTGCTTTAACTATTATCAGTGCAGGCGGATCTCAGACTGTTTATGCCGGCGGCAGGGCCAGCAGTACGATCATTTCTTCCGGCGGAGCACAATCGGTTAGTGGAACGGCCACCAGTACTACCATCAACTTAGGCGGCAATCAGAAGGTTGCGGCAGGCGGCGCTGATACTACTCCTCCGAGCGTTCCAATCGGGCTAACGCAGATTGTTACTGGTAATAAAGTAGCGCTTGACTGGGCGGACAGTACTGACGCAAGCGGCATTAAACGATACGAAATACAAGGCGACAGCCAACCGGATTTGGACGGTAATCCGCCTGAAGATGAAAGAGTATTTATGACCGCAAGCAAATATAACATTACTCTTCCGGACGGGCCTACTTATTGGCATGTCCGCGCCCAGGACAATGCCGGCAACTGGAGCGACTGGAGTGAAATATCTTCATTTATCGTGGATTCCGCCCTGCCGACAGTTCCGACCGGTTTGACGGTCAAACTCGATAAGAGAACGCTTGTGCTTGACTGGGCGGACAGCACCGACAAAAGCGGCATCAATCAGTATGAACTGCGGGTGGACGAACAACCCGATTTCAGCAGTAAGTTTGTGCGGGATATACCTGTTTCCGAAAGTAAATTCACCAAAACCGATATGGAAGTTGGAACGTTCTATGCGAAGGTGCGGGCTCAAGACAACGCCGGGAAATGGAGCGCCTGGAGCAAATCCGCCTCAGTAACGGTCGTCGGCGCTCTGGCGGTCAATGATTCTGTTGACGATTGGGTTGGGTCCACAGATGTTTACAAGTTGAACTTGGCTACTGCCGGAACTCTGAATTTGTACCTGGAAGGATTGTCCGGAGATGCTAATTTGGCGTTGTTCGACGCCAAGAACAAACAGTTGAAAATATCTTCCGCCAAAGGCTCCGCCCCTGAAAGTATTACAAACACGGTGTTGGCTAAGGGAGATTATTTCGTCAAGGTTATCCCTGCCGCAAAAACCACCGACACAGATTACACTCTGAGAAATACTTTTGTTGCTCTTCCGGCAGACACCGCCGCCAACACCTGGCAGGCGGCAAAGCTGGCGGCGAAGGACATTTCCGGCGGTGTTGACAACTGGGTTGGATTCGATGACCCGGCAGACTGCTATCGACTGGTCATGACCAATGCCGGAACTTTGACGCTTGGCTTGACCGGTCTTAACGGCGATGTCAACTTGTCGTTGCTGGACGGCACAGGCAAAGTATTGAAAACCTCCGCCAATAAATTGAATGCTTCCGAGTCTATTACCGCTGATTTACTGGCGGGAACATATTATGTGAATGTGGCTCCAGTCAAAGGCGTAAACGGCGCAACATACACACTGACTCACGCCGAGAAATATTGTCCGGCGGACACCGCTGCAAATACCTGGCAGACGGCTGCTGATATTGCCGGCGGAGTGGACAACTGGGTCGGTTTCGGCGATGCCGCAGACTATTATAAACTGACTATGACCAATGCCGGAACGTTAACTCTTGGCTTGACTGGTTTAAGCGGCGACGCGAATCTTTCATTGCTTGACGGTACAGGCAAAGCATTGAAAACTTCCGCCAATAAATTAAATGCCCCCGAAGCCATTACCGCTGATTTAGTGGCAGGAACATATTATGTGAATGTGGCTCCGGTAAAAGGCGTGAACAAAGCGGATTACAATTTGACCTATAATAAGCAAGACTTCCCGTCGAACACCGCTGGCAATTCATTCGAAAACGCCAGAGAAATCACAGATGGAGAGATGATTCACGAATGGCTGGGATTCGGCAACAAGGAAGACTATTACAAGTTCCAGGTATTCGCCGATAACTCAACCTCCAGCGGCAGTTTGAGCGGATTCTCCTCAAACATAAATATGTTTGCGTACAATTTCAATCGTAAACTGGTGGCTTCTTCGGCCAACCCCGGGCTGACCCCTGAGTCAATGGACAGTGGAGCAGGGAAGGTGGATGCAGGCACATATTATGTAAAAGTAGTGCTGGCGGGAACCGCCGGTACCGAATATGACCTGAATTTCGTTCTTTCCCTGGGGCTGATGTTCGGTACAGCCAACCCGTTGACCAGCGCGAATGCGGCGCTGACCGACGACCCGTTGAAGAAAAGTCCAAACATGCTGGCAAGTTGATATTGCCATAGACTGATTATTCGGTGATGGAAAATCGTATGCAGGGATGGTATATTCATCGCAGTGTCGCAATATAGACGCAACATTCAAAGAGAAAAGAGAATATTAAAATGAAGAGACGGATTTATACGGACGGGGTTGAAGCAATAAGCTTTAATGAAGGAATGGTAAGAATTGACTTGTTCAATATCCTGCAGGGTAAAAATAGTGAATCCGGCAAAGCGCCGGAACGGGAAGTTACCGACGAACTGATAATGACTTCACAGGGTTTTCTCCGTTCATATTCCGCGATGGAAAAACTGGTGAAACAACTGATGGATGCCGGAGTGGTTCAGCGCAATGATGCGGCGGAAAATAAGCCGGTCACGGTTACCCCGGGAAATTCATCTCCAAATTTTAAGTAGTAATACGCTACGGGCGGCTTTTTAATGGATAAATCTCCTGAGAAACAGATGTTTACCGGCATCGAATGTCTGCGAGCGGTAGCGGTGAATTTCTGCCGTGACGTAAACTTCACGGCGTTACTAACTCAGAAACTGTTCGAACTGTGCCAGAGTTCGGAACAGGCCGGGATTCTGGAGTTGGCCGGGATTCTGGAGTTAGCTCCTGAACTTTGCATAGAATCTGACTTCCCGGCAGCTGTCGGTGATTATCGCGGACCGTTGTTGATTATGCTCAAGAATGGCAACTGGGTGTGCGTCATCAATACCGACGAACTTAAATCCAATGCGGAGGACGTACTTGTCTGCGACCCGCTGGCGAATGGGAAAAAAATCATTTCTGTTCAATATGACAAACTTACCGGCAATTACGGCGGGAAAGTTATAAAATTCAAGCATCTGCTAACAGGTAAGGAATCAGGTAATACCGCATTATTCTGCCTGACCGCAATTGGCCGGCATCACGGCCTGGATATTAATGTCCGCCGTTTGCTGCACGAATATGCCGTTGATACCAAAGAAATATCTGAACGGCTGATTTTCAAGATTGCGCACGATTACGGCATGAAAGCCAGAAAACAGCATCTGTCCTGGGAAAAACTGACTTTGCTGGGTGATGCATTTCCAGTTATGGCCGAAAAACAGGACGGCGGGTATGTTATCATCTGCGGTTGCAGAGAAAAAGACGACAGCGTACAGGTTGTGGCAATTGATCCGGCAATACCGATGAAGCCGGGAGAGAATTTCATTTTCTGGAGCGGAGAGGAATACAACGGGATTTGCAATGGCAAAACCTTGCTGGTAAAACGGATTTATTCACTACTTGACGAGAAACAGCCGTTTGGAATGATGTGGTTTGTTCCGGAGTTCATCAAGCTGAAAGGTATCTTTGGTCAGATTGCGCTGGCGGTAGTACTGATGAGCGGAGTGGCGCTGATCACGCCGCTGTTCTTCCAGATTGTGGTTGACAAAGTGCTGGTGCATGCAAGCTATACCACGCTTAATGTGCTTGGCGTCGGTATCATCATAGCACTCTGCTTCAATTCGTTTATTGAATTCCTCCGCGGTTATCTGCTGCTTCATGCGACCAACAAGATTGATATCCGGACGGCAACAAAGACTTTTGATCATCTGATGCAGCTCCCGGTCAATTTTTACGAAAAGATTTCCGCCGGGGTATTGATCAAGCACATGCAGCAGACGGAAAAAATTCGCGGCTTTCTTTCCGGAAACCTGTTTTTTACAATTCTCGAGATGGCATCATTAGTGGTATTTATCCCTTTTCTGCTGATTTACAGTGTTAAGTTGACCGTTATCGTGCTTGGGTTCTCATTGCTGATGGCTGGAATCATCGCTTTAATGATTAAGCCGTTCCAGACCAGATTGCAGGAGTTGTATCAGGCGGAAGGCAAACGTCAGGGCATGCTGGTTGAGGCGATTCACGGTATCAACACGATAAAATCGCTGGCGCTGGAGCCTGTTCAGAAGAAGAAATGGAGCGATTCTACGGCATATGCCATCACCCGCTATTTCAGGGTTGGCAAAATTTCATTGACGGCCAGGAGCATCAGTCAGTTGCTTGAAGCATTGATGTCCGTAACAATTATCTGGGTCGGAGCACTCAGTGTATTCGAGAAAGAAATCACGGTTGGCGCGCTGATTGCATTTCAAATGCTTTCCGGCAGGGTCACCGGCCCGCTGGTCAAACTGATTTCGCTGATTCACGAGTACCAGCAGACTGCGTTGTCTGTAAAAATGCTCGGTCAGGTGATGAATTCCCCAGGCGAACCGGCCGGCGGCGGAGTGCAGAATCCATTGCAAGGCAATATCAGTTTTGACAGCGTTTCATTCCGCTACTCGCCTGAAAGTAGATATGTCATAAATAACCTGTCCTGTGATTTTAAAGCCGGCAGCGTTATCGGAATTGTCGGACGCAGCGGTTCCGGCAAAACAACGCTGACCAAGCTGCTTCAGGGGCTGTATCAGATACAATCCGGGATCATCCGTTTCGACGGCATTGATATCAAGGAGATCAGCAAGGCGCATCTGCGCAGCAGTATCGGAGTGGTGTTGCAGGATAATTTCTTTTTCCACGGCAGCATCAGGGAAAATATTTCCATCACCAAGCGCAATGCGACGCTGGAGGAGATCATTTATGCGGCAAAGCTGGCCGGCGCGGATGAATTTATTCAGGAAATGTCCAGAGGTTACGATTCACTGCTGGAGGAGAATGCCTCCAATCTTTCCGGCGGGCAACGGCAGCGCCTGGCAATTGCCAGGGCGTTGCTGACTAACCCGACGATTCTGGTTTTCGATGAGGCAACCAGCGCATTAGACCCGGAAAGTGAAAATGTTATTCAAAACAATTTAGCGGCGATGGCGCGGGGAAGGACTTTGATTATCGTTTCCCACCGCCTCTCGATTATTCACGGGGCGGACAGAATCATGGTGCTTGACAGAGGAGAAATGACCGCATTTGCTCCTCATAGTGAACTGGTCAAACAGCCGGGTATTTATCAGGAATTCTGGCAGCAGCAGATGGGGAGATTCTTATGAGTGGCAAAACTGCAAAACCGGCAAAATCATTAATTCCGGAAGCGCTGGATTATCAGCCTGACGCGATTGAACTTGAACACTCCAGCCTGCCGTGGCTGGGCCGCTACGGTATTTTTTCCGTGCTGGTATTTTTCATCCTTGCCATAATCTGGGCATCGATCTTCCATGTGGACAAGATTGTCATCGCCAATGGCAAATTAATTGCGTCCTCAAATAATATTGTGATGAAACCGCTGGAACGCTCTGTTATTAAAAAAGTTAATGTTGAAGTAGGTCAAACGGTAAGCAAGGATCAGACATTGATTACTTTTGACCAGACCTTTAATCAGGCAGACGTTGACCAGCTCAAAGTGCAGTTGAAAAGCTTGACGGCGCAGTCCAACCGGATACGTGCTGAATTTATGGAAAAGGATTATTTGAAAATAATTGACCCGAACAACCGGGATGAAGTCTGGCAGGCGTCAATATTCTCCAAACGCAACAAATATTATACCGAAAAAATGGCATACTACGCCGAGAATATCAAGCGGTTGAATGCCGCGCAAGATACAATCCGGCAGAGTCTGGTGAAACAGCAGGAGCGGCTGGAAACTTTACTGCGCATTGAAAAGATGCTTGAAGGATTGCAGGAACGGAAAAGCGTTTCCCTGAAACAACTGCTGGAAACCCAGATATCACGAATGCAAATGGAAAGCGACTTAGATAATTTTCGGAATAAGCTGAATGAATCGGACCACGAAATTCTGTCTGAAAAAGCTGGTCAGAATTCATTCGTCGCGGAATGGTATAAGAGCATTACAGAGGAATTGGTTAAAACCGAGCGTGAATTGAATACCGTCAGAAAGGATCTCGAAAAAGCCGAACGGCTTAACTCTTTGATTTTTATGCGCTCGCCGGCGGATGCGATTGTCCTGGATATCGCACAATTCTCGGAAGGATCAGCTGTACGTGAAGCCGAACCGCTGGTGACACTGGTGCCGACGGACGCAAGAATCGAAGCGGAGGTTAACATCGAACCAAAAGATATCGGCCAAGTCAAAATAAACGATGATGTCAGAATTAAACTTGATTCATTTCAATTTCAAATACATGGTACACTTCTCGGAAAAGTCCGCATGATTTCCGAAGATACCTTTCAGGAACAGGGAATGTCCGGGATGAAACAGAACTTCTATCGCGCTAGAATCACTATTTCCGGAAAACTGGACAATGTGCCCAAAAACTTCCGTCTGATTCCAGGAATGCAGGTTACCGCGGAAATCAAGGTCGGCAAACGGCGTATCATCACCTACTTGCTCCACCCGCTGGTCAAAGCCCTCGACGAAAGCATCCGAGAACCGTAATCCGCTGCGTTTACCTACTCTGAAGGGCTGCTTTAGGTTGTCCTTGGGGCAGGCATCCCGCGTCACAGTTCCGGCAGTCCCGGTGATTCAATTCTCCTGTATTCTGACTGCTTTTGCAGTTTTTCATATATTCGCCACAATAAATTTGCGTGTCTTTCGTTTTAATAGTCAAAGCTTGCAAGACATCGCGCAGACCATGACAAAATATGAAAATAAAGGAAACGGAAAAATGAAAACAAACAGCAGCAGAATTATTATCGGAACCGCAGTTATATGCATTACATCAATCGCTTTCAGCGGAGCTCTCGCCACCACCGCCGCCACAACCGCTACTTCCCCGGCCATCACCACCAATACCGGTACAAATGCCGACAAAACCAAAAATGCTGCCCGGCAGGAGATCAAAGCGCTCATTGAAGCAAATCACTCTCAAATCAAAGCCTACATGGAACAGAAGAAGAGCGAGCGCGAGGCGTTCAAAGAATCCATCAAAGGCAAAACTACTGACGAACAGAAAACCCTGATCGAGGAGTTCCGCTCTCAGCAGGCAAGCGATATCAAAGCGTTCATCACTCAACACCGCAGTGATTTAACAAGTAAAATCCAGAGCAGCAGTATTCCGGACGACAAAAAGAGCGCAATCCTTGCAAAATTGCAGGAAAGATGGTCCAAAGTAGACGCTAAAATGGCACAACACATGCAGAAAGAACAAGGCAAAAGCCATCAAAAGGGAGACAAGAATCTGAATAAAAATACAAACTCAGATAAGTTGTCTGGGACTACTTAATAAACAACAACTTCAGAAACTGCAACCCAATAACCTGTTGACCTGTCGCGCAGCGGGACCAGCCAAGTCCCGCTTTTTTATGCCCGGCTGCGAGTACCGGAGAATGGATGATAATTTACAGTTCCAGCCGGAGATCGAACAGACAATTACTGTTTTTGCTTTTGCATCGTTGATTTGAGCCAGTCGGGGGCTCCTGGATAGAGGGTGATCACTTGATTACCCTGCCCGAAATCCTTGCGGGTGTAGAGCGTTACCGGAGCCGTCCCCGGTTCATATACGCCGATTTCGGCGGCGGCGGCTTTGGTCAGGTCAATAATTCTGCCGTCAATATAGGGGCCGCGGTCGTTAATGCGGACCACAACGCGTCGTTTATTGCGTTCATTGACCACCAGCACGACAGTACCCAGCGGCAGTGTTTTGTGTGCTGCTGTATAAAACGGTCCCGGCAGAAACCATTCGCCGGAAGCGGTGCGCTGGAAGTAGAAACCTTTGCCGTAATACGAGGCGGTCCCGTCTTCGCAGTAGTACCATTTACCCCAGTCAAAGGCGGGAGTACAGTAGTGGTAGTAAAGCCCGCCCAGCAGCAGGACGAAAATCAGAAACATCCGTCTGGCAGCAATGGAAGCATCGCATCTTTTACCGGCAAGTTCGCCGATCCGCCAGGGAATGATGAAAATGAAACGGATGATTTTTCCGATGCCGCGAAAAAAATCAGCCGTTGCCAGGCAGAACTTTTTACAAACTTCGATTTTACCGATCGCCTTCCACGTTTCCGCGATGGCGGTAAGCGTAAAAGCGACAATCGCAACGGTCAGTTTAACGGCGAAGCGACTCAGCAGCCAGGTGACCTTGGCAGTAAAATCTATAATCGGCATTATGCTGCCGCTCTTTTTAACATTATCCGGCATCAGTTGCATCGCTCCATTGTTGAGTTCATTCTGCGAGGCCTTCTGATTCAGGAACCAGGTCAGCGGTTATTTGGCGGATGGCATCGGGCTCGGCCAGAATAAGCAGGCAGTCGGCCGGTTCAATAACGGTACTGCCTTTCGGCACCACGAAACTCTGCTCCCGCCGGATCAGCATAATCAGGGTGTCCGGCGGCAGCGCCAGTTCCGAGATCTTTTTGCCGACAGCCGGCGAAAGCGCCGTAATCTCGATTTCACTCATGTCACTTTGCAGTGCCTCGGTGCGTTCAAATTCCAGCGGGGAACGGGTTCGCTGCGTAATCCGCTTATTGAGGCCCAAAGCATTGGCAACACGCATCAGCAAACGCCCCTGCACCAGCACCGACGATAGCACGATAAAGAAAACCAGGTTGAATATTTGTTTAGAGTTACTATAACCGGCAATCATGGGGAACGTTGCCAGCATAATCGGGGCTGCGCCACGAAGTCCGACCCATGAGATAAAGAGCTTCTGGCGGAAATCAAATCCGCTGCCAATGGCAGAAATGAATACTGCCGCCGGACGGGCAATTAACATCAGAAACAGCGCCAGCAACAGGCCGGGAAGTACCACTTTAGGTAATTCCGACGGGAACACCAGCAGGCCCAGCACCAGGAACATGGCGATCTGCATCAGCCACCCGATCCCGTCATGAAATTTGACAAGACTGTTCTTATAGAGAAAATCGCTGTTGCCGATGATAATGCCGCAGACATAGACCGCCAGGAAGCCGTTGCCGCCAATCCATCCGCTGATGCCGTAAGTCAGCAATACCGTGCCGATACCCAGCACATGGTAAAGCCCGTCATAGTTCAACTTCAATTTATTAAACGCCCATGGCACGCTTTTACCGATAACAAACCCGACAATTGCGCCGAAAGACATTTCTATAAAAAAATCAGGGATCATGTGTAAATAAGAAACGTGAGGATTCCTCAGCATGTCAATCATGAATATGGTCAGAAAGACCGCCATCGGGTCATTGCTGCCGGATTCCAGTTCCAGTAACGGCTGCAGCCGTCCGCGCAAACCTGCGCTTTGAGACCGGAGAATGGTAAATACCGCAGCGGCGTCAGTTGACGAAACGATTGCGCCAAGCAGCAAACCTTCTTTCAGCGGAAAATTCATTACATAGTGAGCGAACAAACCAACCAGCAGGGCGGTCAGCAGCACGCCGACAGTCGCCAGCGAAATCCCGCAGCACAGGATGGGTTTGATTGTCTTCCAATGAGTGGAAAGTCCGCCGGAGAACAGGATAAACGCCAGGGCCGCCGATCCGACCAAATATGACACTCTGGCGTCATCAAAAGCTATTTTACCGGGACCGTCAGCGCCCGCGAACATTCCTATAGCCAGAAACAGCAGCAATGCCGGGATATTGAAGTGCTCGGACAACTTATTAGCCAAAACACTCATTATCAGCAAAATTGCTATAATGCAGAATATATTATAATATTGAAACTCAAGCATTATTCATGTCTCTTCAAGTTTATGGTTTCTTTTGCTTGATGCTTTTTGTCCGAAATAAATCCTTTACGGAGACATTATCACCATGAGAGATTTATGCAAATTTTAAATCAAAGAGCGGGTTACTTAAGAATTACGTTGCCGTTGTAGTTGAGATCCAATACAGTGCGGGAGTCCCCGCTATCCTGAGCTTTGATTATCGCACTGCGCAGCACACTGAGCATAAACATCATTTTCTTGCGGGGAATAAAAGCTTTATATTGCTTTTCCCTGAACGAGAGAATACAGGTCAACTGCTCGGAATTTCTGACGCTGATCGCGGAAATCCTGATGTCCGGAAAATTTCTGACCGACAACATAATCGCGTCCAGCGCCGATCCGATTTCTGGAATTTCCATGCCGTCACGTACTCCGTTTCTGATGTCCAGTCCCAGAATCACCGGCATATCATTATTGATATTGTTGCAATACTGCTTCTGCATTACCACACAACTTTCATCCACCACCCACTGAGAACGGCTGCTCATCAGAAAAGCCCGCGGAATGCGTTCCACGATTGAGATCTGAAGAATATCCGGCAGTTTGCGGGAAACCGTAATATCTTCAATGTTTGAGATTTTAGCCATCAGGCGCGACCTCAACTCTCGCAAGTCGGTGCTGAACAGATTGTCGCGGCCAATGACCATGTCAAGCTTTTCGGCAATAAGTTTTGACTGTCCGTTCCACCAGCCGGAACTGCGGACTTCAATGCTTCTGACAATAAAATGTTCATTTTTTGCAAAAAGTGCCCTGGAGGCAGACTGGAAAGAAAGAAAGCTGGCAGTAATAATTGCAGCCATACCCAGCAGAAATAATGCGACCCGGACTAATTTCTGCCGGTCTTTCTTATTTTTCGGGTCATTTTTTTGAGCGTTACTCGCAGCCATCTTATCCAATCTGACAATATTTAACTATTTTCGGATTAATGCCGAGTCGCGATTTTTACTTACTCTCAGATTGCGACTCCGTATACTATAGCAGGACAAATTATTTTTTACAGCCCGAAAAAGAGTTTGATTTATAGTTTTCATTTATCCTCGTAATACGTTATTCGCCTGAAAAAATATTTTGGACAACTTCCGAGCTTATCATTTTTTCACTTCCCATACTTCCCATGCACTGGCACATTCCGGTTTTCCGGCCGCCGGACTATGGACTTTATGGACAATATGGACACCATGGACTGCGTCGGCAAACTGCCTTTACCACTTTTCTCTTCCGCATTCGCTGGCTCCCCCATTTGGGACACCGGTTACCTTTCCCGCGCCTGCTGGATGAAGTTACCTTTTCTTATCCTGTATATCCCTGTTAAAATACAAATTCCTATATGTTTAAATTTTCAAGCTTATAGAGTATATAAATGTTACGTACATCTTTTTGAATCCTTGTTTTTAAGGATTAAATTAGGAGTCTTTCACTTATGCTGGGTTGTCTGATAAATGCTCACACCGGGCGGATCAGTTTTTAATTTCGTTATGACAGGAAATATTCGATATGAATGAACAAGATCTTCTATATCTCGCCAGATTGTCCGGGATTGATCCGAGCAGAGTCCGCAAAGTCCATGAACTCTTCGAATCAGGGGCGACGGTTCCATTTATCGCCCGCTACCGCAAAGAGGCCACCGGCGGACTGGACGAAGTCGTCCTGATCAAACTGCGGGACGGGATTGACGCCTTGCAGAAACTGCACAAGCGCTGCGAGAACATGCTGGAATCGCTGCGCGAACGCGAACTGCTGACGCCGGAGCTGGAAAATAAATTCAATGCGGTTTACGCGCTGGATGAACTTGAAGACCTTTATCTGCCGTATAAGCAGAAGCGCAAAACCCGCGCCTCCATGGCCCGCGAGAAAGGACTCGAACCACTGGCGAAATTCATCCTGGCGCAGCAGAGCGGGTATCTGGATCTCAAGCAGTTTGTCAATCCGGAGAAAGGGGTTGCCGACACTGAAGCGGCGTTGAGCGGCGCAATGGATATCATTGCCGAGGATATCAGCGAAAATGCCGGGATTCGCGGAGAGTTGCGGGAACTTTTCCAGCGTCATGGAATGTTTGCGGCGAAAGTGGTTAAATCCAAAGCTTCAGAGGCTGCGGTATTCCGGGATTATTTTGATTACAGCGAACCGGCCGGACGCGTGCCTTCGCACCGGGCGCTGGCGGTAATGCGCGGTCAGGAACAGGGGTTTCTTACAATGCAGCTGCGTCCGGACAAGGACGATGCCAACCGGCTCATTGCCAGGAGAATCATCAGGAACCGCAATTTCATTTATGCCGCGCAGCTTGAAGCGGCGATTGAGGACGCCTACACCCGCCTGCTGCAGCCGTCGCTGGAAAATGAAAGCGTCAATCTGCTTAAGCAGAAAGCCGACGCTGAAGCTATCGCTGTATTTGTTTCAAACCTGAAGCAACTGCTGCTGGAAGCGCCGCTCGGACAGAAGCGGGTAATTGCGGTTGACCCCGGCTTCCGTACCGGCTGCAAGGTTGCCGTGCTTGATGCCCAGGGGCAGTTGCTGGAGCATTGCGTAATCTATCCTGAAAACACCGTTGCGGCAGCCGCGGCAATACTCAATGCCTGCAAAAAATTCCAGACGGAAGTGATTGCGGTCGGCAACGGCACCGCCGGGCGCGAAACCGAAGTTTTCCTGCGCCAGACGGTACCGGCGGAAATTCCGGTGATCAGCGTCAACGAGAGCGGGGCATCCATCTACTCCGCGGGCGAGGTGGCGCGACGGGAATTCCCCGATCTTGACCTGACCTTCCGCAGCGCGGTCTCCATCGGGCGGCGGCTGCAGGACCCGCTGGCGGAATTGATCAAAATTGATCCCAAGTCAATCGGGGTCGGCCAGTATCAGCACGATGTTTGCCAGGCCGCATTAAAGCAGTCGCTGGATGATGCCGTTGCCGGCTGTGTTAACGCGGTCGGCGTGGAATTGAACAGCGCCAGTATCGAACTGCTGACTTATGTTTCCGGGCTCGGCCCGAAACTCGCCGAAAATATCGTGGAATACCGCAATATCAACGGCGCGTTCAAAAGCCGTGCGGAACTGAAAAAGGTTAAAGGGCTCGGCCCGAAAGCGTTTGAGCAGTGTGCCGGATTTCTGCGTGTCCGCGGAGCGGCAAATCCGCTGGATTCCAGCGGCGTCCATCCGGAGAGCTACGATCTGGTAAAACGCATGGCCGCAGATCACGCCTGCAGTATTCCTGAACTGATGAAAAAAGCGGCGGACGGCGAGAAAATCGAACTGGCGCGTTATGTCAGCGATACAACCGGATTGCCGACCTTGCAGGATATTCTGCGCGAACTTGCCCGGCCCGGACGCGACCCGCGCCCGGAATTCAAGCCGTTTGCGTTTGCCGAAAACGTCCACTCGATTACCGATCTGGCATTAGGGATGAAACTGCCCGGAGTAGTGACTAATGTCACTAAATTCGGCGCATTCGTGGATATCGGAGTTCATTGTGACGGTCTGCTGCATATCAGCAAAATGGCCGACCGTTTTATTCGCGACCCGCAGGAAGTGGTGGCGGTGCATGACCGGCTCACGGTGACCGTCATCGAGATTGACCGCGAACGCAAGCGCATTTCGCTGTCGCTGGTGGACTGAACCGTTCCGGAGTTTTTATGAATTGATGTTTCTGCTGTTCAAATTTGGAAGCACGGGTGCAGGTTTTATCCACTTTGGGATGGTTGTCCTCTGTGACAACCGTTCCCTATCCCGCAATGCGGGATCCATCCGCGGAAAACCGCAAAACTCGTTCGCTACGGTTTCTTGCATTTGATATAAAGTGAACCGGCAATCGCCCGCAGCAGCGGGATTTTCTCGGCGCAATCGCATAACGGTTTGAAGACTGGTATCAATGCCGCCGGAATGCCTGGGTGCAGAAAATCGAACGGAGTCACGACAATATCTTTGAATCCGTACTCTTTCAGTTCCCTTTTCAGCTGCCAGGCGAAAAAAGCGGTTTCATCGGGCGAATCGCCCAGCCTGCGTTTCAGCCAGGGGATATTTTTTTGCAGCGCGATCTGCGGGTTCAGCATATTGGGTTCGGTGAAACTGGCGGTTCCGCCGTCTTTCAGCACCCGGTAAATTTCCTTCAAGGCCATATCCAGTTCAAGATGATGCAGCACGGAACTGCCGACAACCGAGTCAAAACTGGCGTCGGCAAAAGACATGTCATAAGCATTTTCACGCTGGAACGAAACGTTGCCGGCCTTGACCTTTTCCGCGGCCTCTTTCAGCAGATCCGGGGAGATATCTATCGCGGTGACGGCGGCGCCGGAAGCGGCGATTCCGGCAGTAAAAAGGCCGGTACCGCAACCAAGCTCCAGCACTTGCATTTCCGGACGGATATGCGCGGTCAACATTTCAATCCGGCGCTGCCAGCGGATTTTGCCTGCCGGTGAAGTCCAGTTCCAGACATCCGCGGCGCCATGCTCTTTTAAGAACCGGCCGTGTTCGATTTCGTTTTCCAGACGTTTGTCCATTGTGATCCAGAGCTTAATGAAATTTGATTTTGAGCAGGGAGACCATGCACATCCGGAGCATGATCCAGCCGTTTTTCATGCGGTTGGTCATTTTCGTTTCACCATAAGTGCGCTCCATATAATGTACCGGCAGATCAATGATTTTCAGGTGATTTTTGGCCGCGCCGAAAATCATTTCGTAATCGCCCCAGCGGTCTTTGATGCCCCATGCTCCGCGCAACTTTTTGATATTCTCAAAATCCTCGCGCCAGACTACTTTAGTGCCGCACAGAGTATCCTTGACCGGATTATCCAGAATATAGGAGAACAGGATCGAGAAGAACTTGTTGCCTGCGATATTGAGAATCCGCATCGCTTCTTCGTGCATCGGATAGACCAGCCGCGAACCGTTAATGAATTCGCCGCGCCCTTTGGCAATCGCCTCGTAAAAATAGGGAAGCTCTTCCGGAATCACCGTCAGGTCCGCGTCCAGGATCAGCATGATATCGCCGGAGGCGTTGTCAAAACCGGTCCAGACATTATCGGCTTTGCATATTCCCGGCCCGTCTACCAGCTTAATATCTTTTTCCGGATATTTCCGCATCATCTCCCGGACATTGTCCGCAGTCCCGTCAGTGGACTTGTCATCGCAGAAGATAATCTCGGTATGACCGCCGAGCCTGGGAATACGTTCAACCGCATTCTGGATATTCCCCGCCTCATTACGACATGGAATGACAATCGAAACGCTCAAATCTTTGTGCTCCGGCATATTCATTCTGGCTACCGCCAGCCGGCTCATGCTGAAAATGCGAAAGAACGGCAGTCTGGCCAGAAAGCGCTCCAGAAACCAGGAAACCAGCGGAATGTAATACGGGAAAAGGATCAGCATCTTGGTATTTACCAGATCATAGTCGGAGTGAACCAGCAGGTTTTCCATATCGCTTGGAGCAAACCAGTTGTGCACCTTCTGGCGGATACGCAAATGCATTTTTTCCGCCAGTCCCACCAGCGGCTGCCAGAGGTAGTTATAGTAACTGATCACTATCCGCGTATGGCGTCCGCAGTTTTTCCGGATTGAATCCAGCAGGGATTTAACATCAACAATATCTTCAATGTCGCAAATCACAATATAATCGAAAATTCCTTCGACCTGAATATTTTCAAGCTCCTGATCGAAAAATTGATAATCCGGGTAATTTTTTCCGGCAATTTCAATATGGGCGGCGGAAGCCTCCACGCCGATGCCGAGTCCCGGCTGCAGCCGGTTGAGAATATAGCCGGTACCGCAACCGATATTTAATACTTTTGCGCCGGGCGGCACAATATATTTCAATGAATTGAGCAGCCGTCCATAGTAGTAAGGGTTGCTTTTTATCCGCTGGTCGCGTTTGGCGGCAATCGCGTCCTTTTTATCGCGGATCGCTTTGCGCAAGTCATCAAGTGATGTATAATTTATCATTTACTTTCCCTCCGGTTTGGCCGTATTTGTATTTTTATAGATAGAGATTACCGGAGCTACCACTTCAAAATAATGATTCATCCGGTGATTCCGCTTGAGCGGCAGCAAGCCGAAAAAAGCCCGCGGCACATTTTCAAAATCAATTACCTTCACTGACCACGGAGCAATCGCCGCTTCCTCTCCATAAATAAAGCGTCGCGGACAGCTTTGACTGCTCCAGTCGAATGAACTTTGAACGTAATAATCTGCCTGTTCAAAAATTTTCTGTCCGTCAATCTGAGAATTAACCAAACGGTATTTTTCCGGGCTGACCATTGCCACGCGATAACTTACCGGATAAAGCGAGCTGCCGATCACACTGCCGGCAGGAATATTGCGGTTGATCCACTTTGCCGCAGTTGTGCGGACATTCTCCGCGCTGGCGATATTGGCGTAAGCCAGCGAGTAACTGAAAGTGCCGATAATAACTAAAACAGCCGCCGTCGAGGAGAATACCAGGTTTTTCGGATAAAAGACAAACCGGCCCGCCATCAGACATAATGGAATGTACGCCGGCAGCAGGTACGCATCCGACGTATCCGCGCCCTTGCTGGCAACAAATAGAAAAAGCAATATTCCCGGAAACATCCCGATCCAGATTTTGCCGGGTTTGCAGATGCACAGAATCAGTCCGCCGGCGATTACGATAAAACCAGGGATCCCCACTGTATAAAACAACGCATCATAACTGTAACTCACCATCGACTCAAACATATTTACGAAAATATCGCCCGTCCGGGCCGCGCCTTGAGCCCACTGGAAATCTCCCCGGAATGTAGTCCAGTCCAGGATTAACGCAGGGCAGCTCAAAAGAAAAGCGGCAATGGAAATTCCTCCTGCAGTGACTAGTTTTAAATCATCGCGTACAACCCATTTTTGCTCATTCCTGATTTCCGGGTAGCGGCGCAGGAGATGAAACATGATCAGGTAAGAGGCGTTAACTGCCGCCGGATATTTGCATCCGGCGGACAGACCGATACAGATGCCGCTCAGGATATAATAAATCCAGTTGGACCGCACCAGCACCGGAACGGCAAAAAGGATAACCAGAGAAGTCCAGAACACAGTAACACTGTCGGGTTTGATAAATTTCGACGCCAGTGAAAACAGCGGGATAAATGCCAGCAGCAAAGCGGCAAATGCCGCCAGCGGCAGCCTGCCGATACGGTAGCCGATCAGGAATGTCACCGCCACCGCCAGCGTGGCCATCAGCACGGTGAAAAGCCTGCCGCACAGGAAAAACCGTGCGAATTCTTCCGGATGGGACAGATAATAAAAAGAATCTTTTACCGGGCCGATAATACCGGTTGCCCGGCCCGCCGCCAGCGAAGCCCCGATCTGATAAAAGTAGAACGGGCCGTAAATATAACTGCCGGGATTGATAGTCTTCTTTTCAGCCATATTCCGCAGCGACTTAAAAGTATAAAACTCATCCGGATTGAATGTCCTGAGCTGATCGAAATATGGAGAAAAATACGCCAGCTGCCGGAAATTGTCGGGATTGTTCTTTTCCAGGAATTCCGAACGATTGCCGAGACCGGCCGTAACCGCCGCCCTTATCTCCGGCAGCTTTTTCTCCATGACGGCCGCGCCGCCGAGCGACACCTCAAGCCGTTCAGCCGAAGGCAGCCCGGTTGTAATGCCGCGCAGATTGATCCATAGTGACAATCCGCAGACCAGAAAGAGCATGGCAAAATTCCGCCATGAGCAAAAACCCTTCAACGAAAAAGCGTTAACGCCTGTCGCTTTATTTTCCGCCGCCTTTTGCGCGTCCGGTGATTCCATAGAAAAACTCCTGATATTCAGGAAATAATATGACTTAAAATAATTTTATTTCCAGTAGAGAACCAAAATAATTTGAAGCCGGGCAAAGCCGTTAAAGATAATATGCCTATGTGGTTTGTTCGGCATAGATTTGACTTTATCTTAAACCGCAGTAGATGATATAAGTCCGACAGGCTGCCAGAAGGGCATATTACCGGTAGCCCCACGTCATTTTAACATCCTGTGTTAGTTGGTAACGTGGTTGGCGAACCATGCTTTACTATAGCACAGCAGATTCTAGATCACTTGCATCTGAAGGTATTTGAATCTCACCGGTTAAGCCGGTGGTAGTTTTGCCCTGAATGAGAACAAATCAAACTTTGTGTTGGTTGCGATATTGTCGTGGAGAAACACCACACTGTTTACGGAAAAATCTTGATAACGTATAAATACTGTCGAATCCGCTTTTTTCAGCAATATGAGTAATATTTAATGTCGAATGTAGTAACAAATGTTGAATGGAGAATATACGGTTTTTGATGATGAAGCTTCCCGGGGTTGTTCCGGTAGTCTGCTTGAAAACGGCACGCAAGTGACTAGGCGAAACTTGCAGGTGCTGAGCTATAGCTTTGAACGGCTTGCCGACAAATTGCGGAGACATGATTAACTGACATGCCTGCCGGACATAATCGGTTCCTTGTGTAGCCAGACGAAATACCTGCTCATCAAGAGTTTGTGACTGTCGCAATGAATTGAGCAGCAACCCTAACCAGCAACAGCATTCAATAGCAATATTTGGCATTGGTGTCTGTACGGCTTCCAAATAGGCATTGCCAAACTCCTGTAAAAAACGAATTGATTTGGCTGACATCCGCAATATTTTACAGCGAAACATGTTGAACCAGTCCGGTGGTGTGGTGACAAAGCGAATCAGCAGCCAATCCACTTTCTCGTCATTCAGCGGCAGGCGAAGGTGCGGCTGTCCGGGAAAAGTGATGATTACATCATTTTCTTTTAAGATATAGGTGATGTTGTCTATCAATAAGCAGCCACAACCTTTCAAGCAGACCCAGAGAATAAATTGCGTATCAATGTTCGAGTTGATCTGAAAATTTCCATGATTGGGTTCATTACGACGGAAAACATGAATTTTTTCCGGCAAAATGGGATCGGCGCTCAAATCGTTAAATGAACGATGATCAATAGTGAAATCATGCCCTGGTTTAAATTTAAATTGCATAATCGTTGCTTTTGTTAAAAATTAGACCTCTTTGCCCATTTATTTCACAGCCATCCCATAGCTTTCAACTGAATAGACATAAGTTACGCCGGTCTTCTTGTTGCGGTGATGCGTAAGGCTTGCCATATGATTTTTTTACTCAATAGTTACTTTTCAAATAAATTTAACTATGCTTTTGATAAAAAGCAACTCACCTTTTATTGATTGTTGGTTTATTTTCAAGTGGTTATGTCAGGACATAGTTACATCTTCACGGGAATTCAAGTTATGATACTGTACTCGGCAAAGCGATAAGAATTAAGCAGATCGATGTTTAGGTCTAATTTAAATTACGAATCGTCGCTTTTGTTAAAAAAAAACCTTTTTTACCCATTTTATTCTATCTATTGCGAGTATATAATAATTACATAACAAAAGTTGTGTCTTCAATATAGCCCAAGGAGGCATTATGAAAAGAAAAATTGAAGGAGTTTGATAAAAATAAGTGATTTGTTAGATTTATTAAAGAACCAATTAACCTTATAACTGATTTAATTATAGGATAAAAAATGAAAACAAAGAATAAAAACTGCAATATGTTAATTTTTACACTCATAGAACTCCTTGTTGTGATAGCGATCATCGCAATCCTAGCTTCAATGTTGCTTCCGACGCTGAACAAGGCGCGCGACAAAGCAAAAACAATAAGATGCATCAGCAATTTGAAGCAACTGGGTAATTGCGTGGTATTCTACATCAACGACAACAGTGATTATCTACCGCCTTGCCGGGAACAATCGACTGGAACAATATGGTGGTATAGTTATCTGCGAACTTATCTTAACGATCCGAGCAATAGCTATAACCTCCGAAACAAAGCTTTTGTTTGCCCACAGGAGGTACAAACTGACTTCAAGATCACCAGTTCTATCTCTGGCACGGGACTCAACTATGCTTACAATGTCTTTATCCGTAGCCAATTGGTCGATGTGGAAAAATCTAAGTACAGAAAGCTCACTCACATAAAGAAGCCAAGCGCACGTCCGCTTATACTTGATTATTATCGCGCCGATTCCAACTATCCGTATTTCAGCGAGTATGATGTCTGCTATGAACCTTACACTCCAAGAATAATGCGCCATGGCGTCATGACGAATGTTCTTTTTTTAGATATGAATGTGGCTTCCGTAAATTCATATATTTGGCGTGAAAAATATGATATCGTAAGACTTTACGTCAACTATTGACAGATGATAAACAAATACAGGAAAGTTTAAATGAATGTTTTTTTTTACCTCGTTGTGATGATGCTCTGCTTCATCCCCGGTTTCAGTTCAGCGTTTCAATTGACGCGGATGGATACCAGTGCAATAGTTATTCCGGAATATCCTAATTCGGTGGAACAGACTGCGGCGATGGAACTCCAAAACTATGTTGAGAAAGTTGCCGGAATAAAATTGCCAATAATTACAGAGAATCGAGTTACGACAACAATTCTCGGAGGATTTTGCTTGGGAAACACATTAATGGCACAAAAACACGAATTGGATATTTCCAAAAAGGCTCCTGATTTTTTCACCTTGCAATATCATGACAATTTTCTTTATATCATTGGTAAAGATGGCAACGGTCCGGAAACAAATGTTGACACTGCTGCCGGAACGCTGTTCGGAGTCTACCATTATTTGAATCATGCACTAGGAGTAAAATGGCTTTGGCCGGGCATTACCGGCGAGTACATTCCGGCTGCGGCATATATCAACTTGAATTCGGAGTTTGACGGCGCATATCCGCCATCTTTACAGTTTGCCCGCGCCAGTCAACTGGAAAAAGATACGGAAGCATACCGTTGGGGACGACGTGTAATGCATATGTCCGGAGCCGGGTTCATCCGTCATGCCGGAACAAACGGACACGCATTTTCCAAATGGGCAGAGCTTTACGGCAAGGAGCATCCTGATTGGTTTGCCATGCTGAATAATGGCAAGCGTAGCGTTCGTGCTTACGCTGCAATGTGTGTCAGTAATGATGCTTTTCAAGATCAGATTGTTAAAAACTGGCAAACGTTGCAAAGTAAGTCTCCGACTATCAGTTTGGCGCTCAATGTTAAAGAGAACGATACGACTGACCGTTGCTGCTGTATTAGTTGTTTGGCGCTTGACGGACCCGATAAGCGCGGACCGACTGCACGTTATCAACTCTACCGCAATGTTGGTGAACGTTATGCCGCCTTTTACCGGAAAGTTCAGGAGAAGGCAGCCAAGTTCGTTCCGGATGCCAAAGTTTCATTTTATGCCTATCAGAGTTATTTTTATGCGCCTCGGAAAACTAAACTGAATGCCTATTGCTATGTGGGGATAGTCCCAGATATTCCGTTCCCGCGCCGTCCGGAATACAATCAATGGTTACAAGGCGAATATAACGCATGGCAAGCGTCCGGCGCTACGCTTTATCTTCGGACTAACAATTTCATTGGTGGTTACTGTATGCCTGAGGTTTGGTATGATCAGTATGCCTCGGAATTCAAGTCATTGCGTAATCTTGGGTGTATTGGGGTTGTAATCGATGGTCCGGGAATGATGTGGGCGGCTCGTGGTCTGGATTATTACGTCATGGCAAGACTGTGCGCTAATTCGGATGCCAATCCGGCAAGTCTGGTGGCGGAATACACTTCCAGTTTTGGGGCTGCTGCTCCGGAAATTGCCACATATATGGAATTCTGGCGTGATTATTTGCAACGCAATACGGGAAAAATCAATAGCATCTACGAAAAGTCGGTGCGGCGCTGGTATTTTCACGGTTTTCATTATGCCGCCTATGCACATATAATTTTCCCTGCGGCAACGCTGGAGCAGGGGCGGAAATATTTGGACGCTGCAGCAACTAAAGTGGTTGGCAATGCTTCAGCATCCGCTAAAGTGGACTTCTTGCGGCAAGGTTTGGAGTATGCCATCGCTTCGTCAAAATGCGCTGCGCTGTTTGCCGCGCCTGACAGTACTGTGACGGCGCGGAAGCAAGCTTGGACACAATTGCATGAAATGCGGGAAAAACTGCCACGCCATGCTGTAAACATGCAACTACTTGACCGCATTGAAAAAAATGTCTGGTCATTGACCTCGCAAGGCAAACCTGAAGGCGATACTCAGGCTTTATCGGAAATGTGGTTGGTTCGTCCTGATCCAGAAGGGCAAGGGATAAGACTGGGGTATGCCGCTCAAGACATTGAGGTAACGAAATGGAGCAAGGCATCGACGTGGAAAACTCTGGAGATGCAAGGTTTCACTGCTTATAAAAACATGTGGTACCGCACAAAAGTATATATTCCGGAACAAAGTTCAAAGCATGTATTTCTTCATCTTGGCGCAGTCGATGAAAGTTGCGAGGTTTGGGTCAATGGCCATCTAGTCGGCAGATTCAATTACGATGTAAAAAAGGATCCAAACAGTTGGGAGAAACCATTTGAATTGGACATTACCCCCCATGTAAAGTTTGGCTTGGAAAACTTGCTATGCGTAAAAGTGGAAAATAATGATAACGTTGGTGGGCTATGGAAACCGTCTTATTTGATTTATCGGGGAAAGGAATGATAAAATGAATGAGCCTTGTCGTATTGGGATTATTGGTGTCGGGCAGCGTGGCGGCGCATATATAAAATTGGCGCGGAGTACTCCGCGTGTGGAGTTAGTGGCGCTGTGCGATACGGATGCTTGTCGGTTGCATGACTTTGCCATGGCATATGATTGCGCCGCCGTGCCGCAATTTACCGAACCGGATGTTATGTTTCGTGTTTCGGAATTGGACGCAGTAGTGATTACCGTTCCTGATTATCTCCACGCTGAAGTAGCGGTGACGGCATTGCGGCATGGTATGCACATCATGCTAGAGAAACCGATGGCTCCAACAGCAGCGGAATGCCGGGAGATCCTGGCAGCACGAACTTCAAAAAGTCAAATAATCCAACTAGGTTTCGTGTTACGTGAACATCCGATGTACAAGCAGATTAAAGCTATCGTAGAGTCCGGGCGGCTGGGACAAATCATGAGTGTGGCTGCCGAAGAGTCTATCGGAGTGATGCATGGCGCCAGTTACATGCGGCGCTGGCATCGCAAAGTGGCGAACAGCGGCGGTTTCATACTGGCCAAGTGTAGTCATGATATTGATCTAATATCTTGGATTGTCGATGCGTTGCCAGTACGGGTGGCATCATTCGGAGATTGCAATTTTTTCCGTCCGGAAAAACAGATGGCACAGTTCTGCTCTGTATGTACGGATCAAGGCTGTCGTTTCCGCTTTCACGGAGAACTGGTAGTGATGTCCGAAGCGGAAAAAGCAAACCCATCGAAAAGCAAGTTTGATTTATGTGTTTACAACGCTGATAAAGATGTGGTAGACAATCAGGTGACAATATTGGAATATGGCAATGGTATTCGTGCTGTTTTTTCGTTGAATCTTTTCGCTCCGCAGGCAGGCAGAACAATTCGGTTAGTTGGTACGGAAGGGTATCTTGAAGGAAATACGGTGAATAACCGCATCAAAGTGAGTTCGTCCATCGGATTGCAGCCGGTGATTTACGACTGTCAGGCAGACAATGATTCAGGACATGGAGGTAGTGATCAACTGTTTTTCGAAGAATTTGTTCGTTGCATATGTAGCGACATCCCGCCGAAAGTAGATTACCAGGCCGGACTGGCGGCTACAGTAGTAGGGAATGCCATTGAACTAGCTAGATCAACGGGAAAAGTGGTCAGAATTGAACCGCAAGAATATTCTTTGGAGGAAAACCGGATTGTAAATATGGACGCTATTTAGTTTTTTTAAAACAGGAGAATGCAAGAATGAAAATAGACATTCATACGCATATTGACAGTACTGATCCTGACGCGCTTAAAAGATTCGTAGAAGTTTGTGAGAAGTCTGAAACAACAGCCTGTGCTTGTTCGGCAGGTCCGCGCTGTGATCATGAATTCCCGGAAAATGATGCCACTCTTAAAGCCGCAAATCAGTATTCAGGCATCCTGATTCCTTTTGCGTTTGTCAATTTGTGGGATACAATAGATGCCGGTGTTGTCGATAACTTCGCGGAACAGGGCTTTAAAGGCCTCAAGTGCATAACGCCATATTATCCGTATGATCATGATTTGTACATGCCGGTTTATGAAAAGGCGGAGAAATTAAAACTTCCCGTCCTTTTCCACACCGGAGCGTTCAGGCAGTGTAAAAAAGACATAATTGACCGCCGGCCGCTTCTCAAAAATATGAATCCTCTAAATCTGGACCGGATAGCCCGTTCCTTTCCTGAATTGAAAATAATTATGGCACATTTAGGCACAACATTTTTCAGAAAGGAGGCAGCGGAACTGATAAAGCTTCATCCCAACATCTACGCAGATCTGGCAGGCAGCGGTAGCTGGATGGCAATTCGACCTGACGAACTTGCATCATGGCTGGGCAGCTGTGTCGCCGAAGTTGATGCTTCATTTTCAGGGTTCAAAAAACTGCTTCTCGGATCCGACGCATATTTTACGGCTCCGGGCATCATGCTGGATGCACAAAAGCATTACGAGATACTGCTGAAGCGCATCGGCGTTCCTTCTGGAATTATCGACAGCATAATGGGAAAGACTGCGGCGGACTGGCTGTTATGACTGAAATTAAAATAGAAAACAGCAGTAATGAGTACCCGGGCGCATCAAAATGTGATAATGTTCAACTTGTTCCTGCGATGGCTGAACTTCAGCTCAAATACCTTTTTTATGTTCTCGAAAATGGACTCGAAAAAGATTTTGAAAAAGCATTTAAGGGATATACTTCGATTGTTTCAATCATACAGAAGATTCCCTCTGTTAAAGAGACAGATAAAGACTGGCAGTCTGCGTTGAAATCAATCAGAGAAAATTACTCCAAATTTTCATGCCGCGCGGACAGAACGGGGTTTGCGCGGGAGTCAATGAAGATTATTGCCCCGTTTCTTTCTTATTCCGCGCAGACGCCGAAAGCCGCTCATGAGTGGTTCGGGTGCTTCCGCTATAACTATGATCCCGGGATGAAACACGTTTATCTGCATTTCCAAAACGCATGCATTCCAGAATCGCCGTTTACCTCTACCAGCGACAGAGTCAGAGAGCTTGCCGCGATTGTGAAAGACATTCAAGCCAAAGGTATTTTGCCGGAAACTATCGGCTGTGAGTCATGGCTCAATGAGTTGAATGTCTTTCAAAGTTTTTTTCCGCCTGAATATCATCAAAGTTTCATTGTTTCGCCGCCTGATTCAAAAGGCGGTTATGGCTGGTGGGGACAGTTTGTAGGAAAAGACGGTCGCTTCAACAAGTCAAAGGCTGAAAAATTTGAAAAAACGATGACATTTCAATTCCAAAGAATTATCGCAAAATGTTCCTATGCGGCTTTTGTAAAACATATTTTAGCGGGTTCTTAATACTTGCGGATGGGCGTTCGGCTACTTTGCCCTTGGCAGTGATTTAATGAACTTGTCGAGCTCCAGCCAGTAATTGTCCCCGGCGCAGAACTCCAGGTCATTATGGCCGGCGTCTGGCACTTCAAAGAAATATTTGGGCTGGTTGGCGGCTTTAAATAACACCTGCCCGTGATGAAAGGGGATGACTCCGTCAAGCGTGCCGTGCATGATCAAGATTGGCATTTTGATGTTCCTGATTCTTTGCAAGTTAGGAAATTTGTCAAATGGCAGGGGAACCGGACAAACCACCTTGAATGTACTGGTGAACGGGCTTTGCAAAACCATTCCTGCCGCCGGGTATTTCTCCGCCAGAAAGCAGGTCGGACCGCTGCCCACGGAACGCCCGTATAAGATGATCTTATCCGGCGGTATTTTCAGCGTTCCGGTCATATAGCGGTAAACCGCTTCAATATCGCGGTAGGTGTTCGGTTCGGTTGGCTTCCCCTGGCTGGCGCCGTAACCTTCATAATCATAGCACAGGATGGAATAACCATGACTGCTGTATCCCGCCAGAAACGATTTCAGATCAAACAAGTCTTCGCCATTGCCATGACTGTACAGCAGCGTATAAGCCGCCGATGGCGAAGGCAGATAGAGCAGCGCTATCTTAACATCCGGCGAGACCTGAAGCATGGTCATATCTTTGTCCGGCTCAACTCCGCTGCGCGGCGGCTGAAAGATAAGTTTGTCGGAAAAACATCCGGCCAGCACCAGAAAAACCGTAACGGTAATCACAATAATCAGCAACAGTCTTCTCATAGAATGTTTATTTCCAGTGCGATCACTGACAGCGTTTCCCATTTTTTGCTCCGCGTAAAACCATAAAAACAATCATTTAGCCAACAATATAATCATTCAAACGGCTTTAAATCAAATTTGAGAAGCAATATTTTTAACAGAAAGCTAAAATTTTAGGAAATACCGTGTATAGTAGATAAAATTTTATATCTAATTTAAGGATATTAACTATGGATCAAGGTGCAAAAGTAAAAGTTGGAGTGGTCGGCGTCGGGGCGCTCGGCAGACATCACGCCAGACTCTATAATCTCAGCGAAAACGCCGAAGTCGTCGGAGTCTACGACGTCTCCGGCGAGACCGCTGAAAAAGTCGGCCAGGAATTCGGCTTGAAAGTATTTACGGATGTGGCAGAGCTCGCCGCACAGTGCGATGCCCTCAGCGTCGCGGTACCTGCCACCCAGCATCACGCCACGTCCCTGCCGCTGCTGAAGATGAATAAACACCTGCTGATCGAGAAACCGATCGCAGTGACGGTGGAAGAAGCCGAAGAGATCGTAAAAGAAGCCAGAATGCGTAATCTGGTGCTGGCCATCGGTCATGTCGAACGTTTCAATCCGGCAATGGATTTCCTGGAAAAACATGCGGCGGACACCCGTTTTATCGAGGCTCACCGCCTGGCGCAGTATCCTCCGGCGCGCCCCGGACAGCACCGCCGCGGCACTGAAGTCAGCGTGGTGCTTGACCTGATGATCCATGACCTGGACTTGATTCTGACCATGGTGGATTCCGAGATTGAACGGATTGACGCCATCGGCATTCCGGTACTCAGCAAAACCGAGGATATTGTCAGCGTCCGGATAAAGTTTGTCAACGGCAGCGCCGCCAATATCACCGCCAGCCGCGTCAGCATGGAACCAATGCGCCGGTTCCGGGTATTCCAGGAAGACTGCTATATCTCCATGGACTACGCCACCCATTCCGGTTTGATCATCAAGAAAAACCGGGTCGGGCTGGCCAAAAAAGAAATTAATCTGGATGAAAAAAACGCGCTGGCGGCGGAACTTGAAGATTTCCTGCTGGCCGTGAAGAAAACTCAGCAGGACGGAAAAGTAACAGATCCGAAAGTGACTGGCGAAGACGGCCTGCGGGCGCTCCGGCTGGCCATAGACATCACTAAACAAATAGCGGAATACAACGAGCATTACGGCTTCAAATTTACATGCCCGGCTTAAATTAACTTTTATATAACGTGCGAATAAAGAACACAATCAAAACCCTTCAGGAACGGCCATTAATCAGCCGCTCCTGTCATCTGTTATTCCAGCAGGAGAACTAAAGCGATGAAAATCAGATCAATTGCTTATTCCAAAATCAATTTGTTCCTTAAAGTTACCGGCAAAAGACCAGACGGATATCATGAAATACTGTCATTCTTCCTGCCGCTGACCTCTCCGGCTGACAACATCGTGCTTACCGTTGACGACCTGACCGTGCTTTTCGGCATTGAAATCATCTGCCGCGACAAAAAGGTTCCCACTGACGAAACCAATATCTGCCACAAAGCCGCCGTCAGATATGCCGCCATGACCGGACTCCCGGCCAAATGGCGCATTGAGATCGACAAAAAGATCCCCGTCGCCGCCGGCATGGGTGGCGGCAGCAGCGATGCCGCGGCAGTGCTGCAAATGCTTCAGAAACATTACAAACAGCTGCCGCTGCCGGTCCTGACCAGAGCCGCGCTGCATGTCGGCGCGGATGTGCCGTTTTTCATGGAATCACGCCCCGCAATAGCGTCCGGCATCGGCGAAAGACTCGAATTTCTGACGGGCGTCCTGCCGGAAATACCCGTCGTGCTGGTCAATCCCGGCTTCCCGGTAAGCGCCCAATGGGCATACGATAACATGGACCCGGCGTTAACCGGCCCGGCGGACAAAGACCGGTTCAATGCGCTGACCAGCGCCGTCCGCGCCGGGAATTTCAAAACCTGCGCCGGACTGCTGCATAATGACCTGGCCCCAGCGGTTATCCGCAAATTTCCCATCCTGCAAATATTGAAAGACCGCCTGTTGACACACGGGGCGCTGGGCGCGGAAATGACCGGCAGCGGACCAACGGTTTTCGCCATTTGCAGCGATTTCACCTATGCCGAAAAAGTTGCCGCAGCCATGCGCCAGGAATTCCCCGAAATGGATGTCTTCGTCTCCGGCAAAAACCTGAGCTAGCAGCCTGTAAGTTCTAAAGTTCTAAAGTTCTAAAGTTCTAAAGTTCTAAAGTTCGATCCCGCTTGCGGGTCCCGCGACTGCGGGATCTAAATGCCTAAAATTTTTACCACCCCAATTTGGGACAACCACTCCGCGAGATTAGATAGTCGTTGAACAGAGCAATGCTGGAGAGATTGTCCGCCTTGAAGTCCCGCGACTGCGGGATATGTCGCAACCGTTTCCGATCCAGGTTACGGAGCATAACCCCATGGCGGTCAAGATAACCCAATATGAACTCATTTCAACACCCAATATCCAACACTTAATTTCCAGCCTTATGAGAGTATATATTTACTTACCTGTTTCTTTTGCTTGCCGGCCATTGGAAGTCAAACGGTATTTCTGGTTTCCGGCACGGGGACTGTCGGGAGAGGTCATAGCAATCAGTCCGGCTTGCAATGCGGGACGCAGATATGAACAAAGGAAGGCGGGCCGGCATCAAATTCTTCATCAATTCACACGCGGAATACGCCTGATCATCCATGACCGTCAGCAATCGTTTTACTTGTTCGGTCGTGAGCCTGATTACTAAAATCATAGATCCCGAATTATAGTATTGGTGTTTTCATTGCTTGCATATCGCGGGGAAATGAATCATTAAACAGGGATGAACAGGATGGGCAGGATTTATATAAATACCAGAAGCCTTATGGACGGTTTTTGAACTCGCGGCGGTAGGTCAGGGGGGGGAGATTGTAGTATTTTTTAAACAGGCGGGAGAAGTAGAACTCGTCGGGAATGCCGCAATTTTCCGCGACGGCGCTGATCTGGTCGTCGGAATGCAGCAGCAGCCAGACAGCGTTGCGCAGACGGCATTTAATCAGGAAGTTTACGGGGGCAGCTCCGGCATATTGCCGGAAAATACGGCGGAAATGCGGATATGATACGCCGAGCGCGGCGGCTTCCCTGGTGAAATCCCATTCCAGTTGGGGATTCTGCTCCACGGCGCTGACCAGCTGCTTCAAACCGGGTATCAGATGACTGTTGATTTCCGATTTTTCCGACGGCTGTTCATGGAGTTGCAGCAGCAGATCCTCCAGCAGCAGCACTGCGCGGCTATAATTCTGAGGAGGGTTGTGCCGGATATTCGCAATCAATTCGCGCAATGTTGCCAGAAACCGTTCGGCGTTGATGATTCTGATCAACGGCTGATTTGAGTTGATGGTCAGCAGTCCGTGGCGGATGAACCGGTCCACTCGCGGGCCTTTGAAGCAGGCAAAAACATGATGGCGGGATTGTCCGGACGGCGCTCCGTAGTAAAATTTCATGGCGGGCTGAGTAATGAAAGCATAAGGCCCCTCGACCTGCCGGCGCGGACTGTCGCCGGCGGCAAAATCCAGCGGGCCGCCGTGATTATATTGAATACCGTAATAACCTTCGAAAAGCCGGTCCTTCTGAATATTTGCGTGGCTGGCATCCTCGCCGCAGCCGATAAAATTAACGCCTTCAAAATACTTCATGATCAAAAAGTCCAGTTTTTTGCTCAATAAATCTATTCCAAACAAAGCAATAATGCTTTATAGTATAATCATATAATCCATTATAATCAATTGCAGCGGAATAAAATTATGATTAAATTCGGAGTGGCGGATTACGGACTGAATGTCCGGGACGGCGGATTGTATGATATTGAAAGCCGCCTTCGCGACATTGAAAAGCTCGGTTTGTCTGGAACGGAACGGCTGGAAGCGGTGAGCCCGTCCGATGCGCTTTACAAAGCGGCGCTGTACCGCAAGCTGGGCATGGGTTTCAGCACCTGCCGCGGACCGTCCGTTCAAGCCGGAATAGAGTGGACCGCCGGGCTCGGCAGAAAATATGTCTGGATCACCCCCGGCAGCCTGGCCCCTGAACTGGATTTTGATACTTTTACCACCAGAGTGAACGCTTTTGCCGCAGCCGCCGCGAAATATGGTTTGCGCTGCGGAATACATAATCATATCGGCTCCCGGCTTGCCACCCAGGCGGAGATCGAACGTTATCTTGAGGCCTGCCCGGATGCCGGGCTGGTGTTTGACGTCGGTGAAATCGGACTTGCCGGAGGCAATCCGGCCACCATCGTGAAAAAATACTTGAACCGGATTTGCGCGGTGCATTTGAAAGACGCCGAAATCACAGACGGGAAAACCGGAAAGATCGAATACCGGGCTCTCGGCAGCGGCGAATTCGGGGTCATCAACCGGAAAACGCTGGAAGTTTTAATCAAATCGGGATATGACGGCTGGGTCTTCATTGAACCGGAAGATTTCAGGATCAATCCGCTGGACGAACTGTCTGACAGTCTGGACTACCTCAAACGCGGCGGACTGTCAATCATAAATTTAAAAACTGTTTCATAACCAAAGAAAGGGTGAAAAAATGAAATTCGGAGTGGCTGATTACGGAATGAACGTGTGGTACGGCGGACTTTATGACATTGAAGAACGACTGCTGGACCTGAAGAAACTTGGATTCAACGGAACAGAGCGTCTGGAGGCGGTGAGCCCGTCCGATGCGCTTTACAAAGCGGCGCTGTACCGCAAGCTGGGCATGGATTTCAGCACCTGCCGCGGTCCGAGCGTCCAGGTTACCACTGAATGGACCGCCGCACTGGACAAAAAATATGTGTGGCTGAATCCCGGACAGAATGACCGCGTGGTGGATTTCAAGGAATTCTGCCGCCGATGCAACACCATGAGCAAATCCTGCGTCAAATGGGGCGTGACCGCGTCCATTCACAACCACATGCACCAGCGCGTTGAAAACCAGAAGGAACTGGAAGATTTCCTGAAAGCCTGTCCCGATACCGGGATTGTGTTTGATACCGGACACCTGAGCATGGCCGGCGGCGATCCGGTAGAAATCGTGAAAAAATATCACAAACGCATTTCGGTAATGCATCTGAAAGACGTATTCCTGACCGGCGGCTCCCGCCCTGACGGCATCAAAGAATACCGTTTCTGCGAACTCGGCGCCGGCAACAACGGTTTCAACAACACCAAAGTAATTGAAATGCTGCTGAAAGTCGGCTGGGACGGCTGGATTCACATTGAGCACGACGTTCATCTGCGCGATCCGCTGAAGGATCTGGCAGTTAGTTTGAAATTTGTTAAGAATGTAATAGGAAAGTAAATAAACTATGAAAAAGATCAAAGTTGGTATCTGGGGGCTTGGCCGGGCCGGTTACTGCATGCATATTACCGAGGCCTTAAGGTTTCCCGAAATGTTCGAAATTGTCGCCGGTTGCGACCTTGCCAAAGACCGGATCAAGGTATCGAAGGAAAAACTGCCGGCCGGACGCTTTTACAGCAATCCGGAAGAATTCCTGAAAGATCAGGAAGTGGAACTGGTTGTCGTCGCCACCCGTTCGCCTGATCATACCGCCCATGCCCTCAAAGCGCTGGCGGCCGGTAAATATGTGTTCCTGGAAAAGCCGGTCGCGCTGACCTATGCGGACGCCAAAAAATTGAAGAAATCCTCGGAAAAATATCCGGGGAAACTGTTTCTGCGCCATAACCGCCGTTTTGAAGCGCCGTTCACCCATATCCGCGAAATCATCGCCTCCGGCATTCTCGGCGATGTTTATGAAGTCAAACTGCACCGTCACGGCTACCAGCGCCGGAATGACTGGCAGACCATCATTGGATGCGGCGGCGGACAGCTTAACAACTGGGGTCCGCATATCATCGATCATGCCTTGCGTTTTCTGGAATCTCCGGTCGCCAATGTATGGAGCGATTTAAAAAAGATTGCCGCAGTCGGCGATGCCGAAGACCATCTGAAAATCGTGCTGACCGGTAAAAACGGGCGGATAGTTGATCTGGAAATCAGCGGCGGCGCGGCTATTTCACAACCGGAATACGTTATTTTCGGCACGAAGGGCGCGTTAACCTGCCAGGGTGATTCGATCACGCTGAAATATATTGATCCGAAGCAGAAATTCCTGAAAATAAAAGCCTATCCCGACAATCCCCCGCTGAACGGAGTTTTCGGCAATGCGGAAGTGCTTAAATGGATTGAAAAAACCATTAAAGTCGCGCCAAAGGCCAAATGCGACACACATGACATCTGGCAGGCCTTGTACAATGCCATCCGTAAAGGCAAACCATATCCGATCACGATTGAAGAAGGTATGGAAGTAGTAAGAATTACTGAACTGGTGAAAAAGGGAACAGCGTTTGCCCCCAAAGGCTGACTTAATTTATCACCTCAATAATTCAGTTTATAAAACTGGACGCCGGGAATCAATTCCCGGCGTCTTTTTTTTCCGGCTGCGGCAGCTGCTTTCTGTTGATTTGCGACAGCAGTCCGGCCACGCCGACGGCCCCCGTCACAATTGACGGCAGCGGTGTCGGAATTGCAGTTAAAATACCAACGATGACACCTTTGGCGATGGCAATCATCCACTTGTCGCCGAACGAAAAACGCTGCAGCATGATACAGGGCAAAACCAGCAGTAAACCGACAATACAGGATATCACCCAGCCGACGCCGGTCGAGTCCGGTGCAAACAGCATGAAATCAATGGCGACAACCGCAAATGCCACCAGCGGATCAAGCCCGATTGTTTGCAGAAATTTTTTCATGGCAGAATCATTTGTTATCGATAATGACCGGAGATTCCGGCTGTTCGCGTTTCTCAACGGGTATTTTAAGTTTGGCAACCGCGAATAACACCGGCGGATAATTATTTTCGTCATTGAATTTTATGGCGACGGCATTTATCTGGAGTTCATTTTTCAATTTCAGAAAAAGCCATTCATTGAGAAATTTGGCCAGGCTGATGCGGGCGGCATGGCGGACATTGTCCGATCTGGCACTGGCCGAGGCGGACACTTTGGCCTGTTTGAGCAGCATGTCTTTCAACTCTTCAGATGATTTCTCACTGTCAATTAACAAACCGCCGTAAATAAATTCTTCGGAATCGCGCCACTTGATATTCGGAGTCAGGCATTTTAATGCCGGCGCGTCCACCCAGACGGTGGCGTCGCTGTATTTAAAGTGCCATTGTTTGCGATCATTCATCGGCACATAAAAATTATATTCCACCGGGACTCTTAACGCAAAATAGCCTTTGCTGGTGACTGCGAGTTTAGTGACCGCGATGGTTTTAAAATCCGACAAAAAGCTGTATTCGGAGCAGACCAGCAGATCCTGCCTGCCGTCGATGGTGCTGAACTCAGAGGTAATCTTTTCGGTGATCTTTATCTCAGTCTGCAAGAGTTTCCTAGCATTGATCAACGCCGAGTCCATCGTGCGTGCCGGTGCGGAAACCATGAGATAGGCGATATAGACCAGCACCGCGGCCGCGATTATAAAGATCAGCACCAGATAAAGGCAGTAACCGGTATTGCTCTCCGTGCTTACGCCAACTACTTTCTGTTGAGACGCCATAATCTCTCTCCTGTATATTAAAACCTTGTCAATCGTATGGTTCGGTCAATTCTTTGAGGATCGCTGCATCAGCATAGAACCGGGTTTCGCTGTCGTCCAGAATAAATTCCAGCATAACATAGTGATCTTTGACGGCGGCGGCGGCAATCTCCAGATATTTTTTCCAGTTCGGAATGCCTTCCGCCAGCGGACGCCTTTCCGTATTCATCCAGTGAAAAGCATGAATATTACTCAATCGCGGCAGTACGGCCGACAAGCCTTCGCAACAGTATTCAAAAGACTGGCTTACCGGCGGCTGCCAGTAAAAAAAGACGTTTGTTCCGCTCAACTCATCCATCAGTCGGATTGCAGATGCGTTCGTGTCGGTCAAAGTTCCGCTGTGGAATTCCAGACTTATCGAAATATCGGCTTTCGACGCCGTTTCGGCGATCCGGCGTAAATCGTTGATAACACTGATGCGTCCGGCCTCTCCGGCATCCGCCGACCCCTGCCCGCCGGCCCATACCCGGATGGTCGGGGTTTTGAGTTCAATGGCGGAGGCCAGCACATCTTCAAATGCCAGTCCGGCCTGTTCGCCGGCTCCGGCGCGGTAATAGGAACCGTAAGCGGCAATATGCAGTCCAGCGTCAATCGTCATTTGCCGCACTATCGCGGCAGCCTGCAAATTGCCGTGCGGCACATGAATATCGCCGCCCCACTCAATACCGTCCAAGCCGGCTTTGACACACATTTTAATTATCTTTTCAGGAGAAAAATTTCTGAAAGAGACAGAGACCAGACCATTTTTAAACATTATAATCACATCCTTGATTTTAAGAGCAATTCCGCAACAACACTTATTCCGGCAGCACTGCCGGAGTTATACTCTATAAGGTTGAAAATTTAATACAGGTTGCAGTAAATTATACATTCTAAAAATACGTCTTGAACCCCGTCAGTCAAATTTTTTGCAATAAATATGCGGTAAGAGATAAAAAAGCCGCAGAGGCATTTACCGCTGCGGCGCGAGAAATCAATCCGTTAATTATTCGGTTTCAGCTTCGGCTTCAACGCTGTCTTCCTTCGAGCACTTGCAGCGATGATGGTCCTGAACTTTGTCCACCAGTTTGCGGATCTGGGTATCAATTTTTTCGACAGACATGTCTATTGCCTGATACATGTCATAGGTTTCGGAAACGGCTTCCATATCATGGTTTTTCATGTTGACGATGATTTCCGCCTTGAACCGGTTTTTCTCCAGCTCCAGAACAACCCTGACTGATGTGATTTTAAGATGAGGAACAGACTCGACAACAGGCTTTAGCTTGTCTTCGACATGCTGTTTCATGGCATCCGTAACAGTAAGATGACGTCCGCTGATAATGATCATAACTAACCTCCTATATGTTTGGTTTTTCAATAAAATTACATAGTAAATTGAGGGCCTAAATATACTTCCCTGGCTTTATCGTCATTGACCAGGAAATTGCTGTTTCCTTCAAGCATAATTTTTCCCTGGCTCATCAGGTACGCCCGGTCCACGACCGAAAGCGTTTCCCTGACATTATGGTCGGTGATAAGAATACCTAGATTTTTATGTTTTAACTGCCCGATGATTTGTTGAACGTCATAAACCGCGATCGGGTCAACGCCGCTGAACGGTTCGTCCAGCAGGATGAATGACGGATTGGTGACCAGTGCGCGGGTAATTTCCAGACGGCGGCGTTCACCACCGCTTAACGTCATGGCTTTCTGTTTTGACAACGGCGTCAATTCCAGTTCGCTGAGGAGTTCTTCCAGGCGCTCCATGCGTTCTTTACGGGATATATCCAGCGTTTCCAGGATCGCCATGATATTCTGTTCGACCGTAAGCTTTCTGAAAATTGAAGGCTCCTGGGCCAGGTATCCCATACCGAGTCTGGCCCGTTTATACATCGGAGTTTTGGAAATATCCAAACCCCGGAAATGAATTGTTCCGGCATCCTGTTTAATCAGACCCATAATCATATAAAAGCTCGTAGTCTTTCCGGCGCCGTTGGGGCCGAGCAGTCCGACGACTTCTCCCGCCTTGACGTTGATTGACACGCCGTTGACTACGCGTTTGCCATGATAGGCTTTGACCAGATTTTCCGCTTTGATCAGACAATCATCGCTTTTGGTCTCTTCCATCCTTCTCACTTCCCTTCGATAATTATGCATCCGCCAAGTGCGGGCGCATCCCGTATTTTGTCATTTTTCAGACTTTTATGCAACGCCGTAAAACTATCATAAAATATATCATCTTCAAGCCGGGTTTCAGCTAAAGTTTTATTTTGCCGCCTTCGCCGGCATATTATTAATCGACGGCATTTTCGCATCTTTCAATTTTCCGCCGATGGCGTCAACCTTCTCGCTGTTAAGATATAAAATGAATTTTTCACCTTCCATAACGGTATTGTCCTGCTCCAGCGTCGGCAGCTTATCCGGTTTGCCGGTAAGGGTGATCTTGCGGTCTATGACTTCGTATAACCCGTGCGTTCCGGTAGCCTTTTCCACTTTTTCGCCGCCTTTACGCAAAATAACGACATCATCAAGGCATATAATTTTATTCAGTTCTTTGCCGGCGCCCAGACTGATGCGGCGGGGAACTTCGTCCGAGCTGACTTTTTCTTCGTCGTCAATATCCCCGGAAAGTTTCATCTGGCCTTCGGGTTTAAGTTCATCCGCGTAAATCAGCATTTTCTTACAGGACAGATTGAGTCGAGGTTCGTCAACTACCACTTTGCCGATGAGTTCCGCGTAATTCTCGACAGGCCGGATATCCGCCATATCAGAACTGACGACAGTTTTTCCGGCAGGGCCTTTCTTGATTACGTCCTGCACCCCTTCATTTGGATTAATAGCCGCGACTTTAGCCTTGCCATCGGTTTTTTGTTCTTTGGACTCCAGTTTGACGCGGCCTTCGCAGATCAGTCGCGAAATTTCGCGTTTACCGTCAGAGCCCAGCGGACCGACAGCTTCGGTTTTAGTTTTTTTCTTACCAGTGATCTGCTTTTTGTCGGCCATCATAATCGTCAGTGTATCGCAGTTAAGCGTCATTTTCGGGTCATCCGCCTGGACGTCGCCGGTGCATACAATCTTTGAAACATCTTTCTGAGATTCCCCGCCTTTCAACTGATCCATCGGATCCTCGGCCTTCGGCGCTTTTTTTACCGTGCCGGATTTTTCCTCAAGGTATATTTTCATTTTCTGGCATACCAGGTCCATTTGCGGGTCTTTTACCCGGACCTTACCGTCAAAACTCATTTCGTTGCCGCCGTAATTTATATCGGAATAATCAGAAGTGACGACCGCCGCCCCCTTTGACGGAGACTGGTCGCTGCCGGACATTTTGCCAGACTTCATGGATTCCAGAACGATCCTGCTGTTCTGATCAACTTTCATCCGCTGCTGATCCACCCAGATGGTAACCAGTTGTCCGCTTACCGAATCCTTGCCGCGGATGATGATCGGATTGTTCCCGGAAAGAATGATTTTGCTTTCCTTAAGGTTGTATATGGCTTTGTCGGCATAAGCGGTTTCTCCGTCGGCAGCGGCTGCTTTGCGACAAACGACCACGTCACCGACGCAAATAATTTCGGACACATCCTTGGCGGCCTTGACATTTTCAGTAAGCGCCTGCTCGGATTTCAGATTGGCGGGTTTGGCTTTCTTCGCGCCTTCCGTCCGGTCTTCAAGATAAATCGTCATTTTATGGCAATCAACGTCCATCATGGCGTCATTGATTTTAACGTTGCCGGTAAATACTGCCAGATTTCCGGGATAGTCAATATCCATGAAATCGGAATAAACTTCTGTCGGCTTCAAAGCGTCAGGCTTGGCTTTTTCCTCCGCTTTTTTCGGTATCTTCATCGTGATTAAAGCATCTTTGTCCACCTGCATCCGTTCGGTTTCGCGCCATAACGTAATGGTTTTACCGGTTATGGTATCATTGCCGCGGGCAATTGAAGGTTTGCCTTCAGTCAATACAATCTGCTGGGTATTCATGTCATAAATGGCCTTCCCCGCTTTTGCCACCTGAGCGCCTTTGTCCAGATCTTCTTTACTGAGTTTACGGGTTATCACCACGTTCCCGATACAGATTATTTTGGAAAGAGCCTGAGCATTGTCATCTTTTTTATTCTTCACAATCTCTTTTTTAGGTTCTGCCTGCGGCGGTTCGTTTTTAGATGTTTTAGATGCGGCGCCTTTTAAAAGATCGCGGTCAGCAAGGCCTTCGACCGCGCCTGATTTCATATAAAGAATCAGTTTGTTGCAGTCTATGTTGAATCTGGATTCACTGACTTTGACATTGCCTTCCAGGGTAATGATATTATTTTCAAAGTCAATGAACATGGTATCGGAAGTCACGTCAACATTGCCGGACGACGAAGCGGCGGAATCTTTGCCGTCTTTTTTCTGAGCAGCCTCTACTGCTTCCATCCGGATAACGATCTGGACATCCTTCCGGATAAGTACATTCCGCTTATCATAGTTTGCCAGGAATCCAACGCCGTCGAGATCCATCATTGGAGAACGGAAACGGACTTTTTCCATACCGGAGGCAGTTTTGCTGCTCTGGTCTATTTGTGCGGCAGGCGACATAATGATGCCTTCGCTGTGCATTTTATCTTTCCAGAAATCCAGCACCTGTACAGCAGGCGCTCCCAGCGGATAAGGTTCCACTTTGTCCATATATTTGATGTGGTCAACATTTATGCCTTTGCGGATGAGGTCAATGATCGCATCTTTGGCGTCAATTTTATTGCCCTGCCGCACAAGTTCTCGGCTGTAAATGAAAAACTGCAGCCGGTCTTTATTGTACATCGGCAGCCGGGCATTGATAGTCTTCAGCGAATGTATGTTATCATTGCCCCTGGCAACCTCTGTCAGCGGCATTCCAAGTGCGAGCAATACCAGAAATATAAAAATTGTTTTTAGTTTAATCATCAGGATATATAACGCTCCATTTGCTGATCCCATTTGCCTTGTTTCATCAGCAGCCAGTCAATCACTTCCCTGACCGCACCCTGGCCGCCGCCTTTGATTGTGCGGAATGTACAGTATTTATCCATATATTCCGGAGCATCAGCGACCGTAACCGCAATCCCTGATTTGAGCATCGGCGGCAGGTCAACGACATCGTCCCCCATATAGAGACATTCATCCGCTTTGAGATTCTGTTCTTTCAGCAGCAGTTCGAATGCTTTCCGCTTGTCCTTCTGTCCTTCGTAAAAAAAGCTGAAACCCAGTTCTTTGGCGCGTTTGCGGTTGGACTCCGCCACCCGTCCGGACAATACTCCCACGAGAATTCCGCTGCGGATCGCCATTTTGATGCCGTGTCCGTCGCGGACATGGAAAAACTTTATTTCATCTCCGGCGCTGTAGCCGAGCCGTCCGTCAGTAAGAACGCCGTCAATGTCCAGCACCAGCGCTTTTATTTTATCAATTTTCTTTTGTGAGATCATAAATTGCCTTTACTTCCGTCAATACGGTTCTGATATCTTTGAAGCATAGCGAATTAGGGCCGTCCGACATCGCTTGTTCCGGATTCGGGTGAACTTCGGCGAACAATACGTCAATGCCGACGGCGGCGGCGGCTCTCGCCAGCGGACGGATAAACTGACGCTGGCCGCCGGAAGCATTGCCCAGTCCGCCCGGCAGTTGTACCGAATGAGTCGCGTCAAATACTACCGGAACTTCCATTTCACGCATGGTTGCCAGCGAACGCATATCAACCACCAGATTATGATAGCCGAAACTGGTGCCGCGTTCAGTCAGCATCACCTGCTGGTTGCCGGTTGAACGCACCTTTTCGATGGCGCCCTTCATATCTTCAGCGGCCATGAACTGTCCTTTTTTGATATTCACCGGTTTGCCGGTTCTGCCCGCTGCCACCAGCAGGTCAGTCTGACGGCAGAGAAATGCCGGAATCTGAATTATATCCGCAACGGCAGCGGCGGCTTCCGCTTCGATGGTTTCATGAATATCGGTAATCACCGGCAGTTCCAGTGAACGCCTGATTTCCGCAAGCATGGCCAGGCCTTCTTTCATGCCGGGGCCGCGCACCGAGTTGGCGCTGGAGCGGTTGGCTTTGTCGTAAGATGCCTTGAAAATATACTGGATATTGAGTTCCCTGCATAATTCTTTTAAATACGTTGCAACTTCCCGGCAGAGTTCCATACTTTCCGCCATGCACGGTCCGCCGATAAGCGTCAGGCCGGAACCGATGCTGACATTGCCGTAAATCTTAATTTTATTCATTATCAACCGCCTTTAATATCTTTATTTATTCTGCTATTAATTTTCCGCTGCTCCGGACCTGTATTTCCGCTTCCTTTTGTCTTCTTAACTTTAGAATTTTAGAAGTTTAGAACTTTATTATAGTTTTTCTCTGATTTTCATTTCGGCGCGCTTAAGGTCTTCGGGGGTATCCACCCCGATGCTTTCAAGATCGCTTAACATCACATAGATTCGAATGCCGTTTTCCAATGCCCGCAACTGTTCCAGCTTTTCGCAGGACTCCAGCCGCCCTTCCGGCAGGCGCACGAAGCGGTGCAGCGTTTCACGCCGGTAAGCGTAGATGCCCCAGTGCAGATAAGTTTCGGTATCTTTGCCGCCTTCACGCAGATACGGCATCATCGAACGGCTGAAATACAATGCAAAGTTGCGTTCGTCGAACACCACTTTTACCTTGTTCGGATCATTTTCTATTTCAGAACGCAGTCTCGGCACAGCCACCGTACCCATTTCAATTGAAGCGTCTTCCTGCATTTTCCGGATCAGTCCGTCAATGACGCTGGTCGGGATCAAGGGTTCATCGCCCTGCACATTGATTATAATATCGCAGTCAAGCCCCTGTACCGCCTCGCTGATCCGGTCAGTGCCGGAGGGATGGTTCGGGGAAGTCATGACGGCCATGCCGCCGAATCCTTCAACCACTTTTGCCACTTTCAGCTCGTCCGTGGCAATAATAACTTCATCGGCGATCGAGGCTGCCGCTTTCTCATATACCCATTGAATCATCGGTTTGCCGCAAAGTTCGGCCAGCACTTTGCCCGGGAAACGGGTGCTGCCATATCTGGCCGGAATCACGGCGACTGTTCTTGTCTTCAATTTAATTCTCCAGCTTCAAAACTTTCAATCAATTCATCTGCGGAAACGGTCACTGTTCCCACTTTACCCACTACGATACCGGCGGCGTGGTTGGCGATTTCCGCGGCTTCCCTGCCGGACGCACCGGCGGCCAGCGCCAGCGAGAATGCCGAAATAACGGTATCGCCGGCGCCGGAAACATCGAAAACCTCACGCGCCCGTGTCGGTATTACCAGCATTGGCGAGTCTTTACGGAAAAGCGCCATCCCCTGGGCGGCCAGCGAAATCAGCAGATAATCCGGCTCCCATTCAGCCATAAGTATTTCGGCGACTTCAATTAGTTCTTTATCCTGCTCGACCGGGACAGCGCCATCTTTCGCAAATTTGCCGGCCATGGCAAAAGCTTCGGAACGGTTCGGCTTGATCACGGTCAAACCTTTGACATTCAGTAAATGGCCCGGCTTCGGGTCCAGCGCCGTGATAATACCCTGCTTTGACGCGGCCTGAACGGCGGCGGCAAGCATATCCTCATCCAGCAGTCCCTTGCCGTAATCTTCAAAAATGATGGCATCCACCGCCGATGTTTCGATCAGCTCCAGCAGGTCAGAAACTATTTTCGCCCGGAATTTTCCATCTACCGGGTCAGTATCTTCGTAGTCAATCCGCAGCAGCTGCTGTGAACCGGCGATAATCCGCTGCTTCTGGGTTGTCCTCCGACAGGGATCGGTGTAAACAGATTTCGACTCAATCCCGTATCCGGTCAGCATATCGGAAACTTCTGCGCCGTCATGGTCGCTGCCGATAACCCCGAACGCCTTGACCTGTCCGCCCAGCGTAACCACGTTGCGCATTACATTAGCGGCACCGCCGAGACAACTGGTTTTCCTGCTCACTCCCACAATCGGCACCGGTGCTTCAGGAGATATTCTGCTGGCCTTGCCCCATACGTAAACATCCAGCATCAAATCCCCGGCCACCGCGATTTTTTTATTTTTAAAAAGAGTTACAATTTCTTTAAGACGACTGATATCCATATCCATTATTCTCCGAATTTATTTGTCTGATCCCGGTAAAGAAACCGGTTTCATCCCTTCAGCCGAGAGCCGTTTAAGAAAACCGGACGGATCAATTTTTTCCTGACGTCCGTAAGGATTCTCTTTTTGCAAGCGATAAAGAATCGCCTGAAAATCGTCCAGATTACTCCGGATCTCCGCTATCTGCCCGGCGTTTAATACCGCCTGATAAGTTCTAAGATATATAGCCATTGAATCCAGGCATTTTACAGCAATATTCGCCTCGCCTTCCAATTGGCTGGTCTTGGATATTCTTCCAAAACCGCTCCTCAAAGTGTCAAACATGTCAATCATGTCCTGCCGCGCCACCTGCAGCGCCCATACATTTTCCGAACGTAAATGTACAGGCAGCCAGACCGCGACAATCAGTTCTGCAGTCAATATAAAGAAAAAAATTCCAATTGCCAAATAGGCGATGTAATCTTTTTTGAATTTTGCCGACAATAAACTCTTATCCAAAAGCAGTTCTCCTTAACAATACAAAACTGGTTTTAAACTGTATTTCAAGGCTGTAAGTTACTTCCGAAAGCGGTCTATTACAAACTTTTTTCCAGTTTATCAGCCGGCAAACCGGCTCATTCGGCTGTATTAGACCACAAAAAAGAATTAATGTTTCAGTGGTTGAAATAAATCTGCAAATAAAACCAGGGGTGATCGCATTATACTCTACACGGCTGAAATTCAAAAAAAGACGCGCATGATTATCGCAATCTATGTTAAATTATCAGCCGTGCAGAGTGTAATTAACAACAATTATCTGCGTCTCAAATCATGGATTAAAAGCTTGAATTTTTTGCAATTCAGGACTTTATAAATTTAAGTGAAAGGATATATTACCGACAGTTTATTATGACGAAATGATCGAATTCGGGAAACAAGCAGCCATGAGTATCAGGTTCCGGTGTAAAAAATGCAATCAAAAATATGAACTGGATGACAATTGTTCAGGCGATACTCTGGACTGCATCAGATGCAAAACCCAAATGCTGGTTCCGCAAGAATCTGAAATCCCGCCTGGCAGTTCCGTCAATAAAGATAATACCGTGACCGGCCTGACTCCCGTGCTCAAGAACAAAGAGAAGATCCAGGAAATCAAAATTGCGTCCAGCACGTCAAAAAACAAAGCCCCCGATGATATTATTTTCCGCTGCAAAATATGCAACCAGAAATACCGGCTGCCCAAAAGCATCGGCGGCCAAATCGCGGAATGTGCCAAATGCAAAAAAAATATGATTGTTCCCAAACAATCGGACAGTGCATCTGCAAAAGAAAGTGTTATTTTCTGGTGTAAATCCTGCGGCCAGAAATACCGGCTGCCAAAAGAAATTGCCGGCGAGGAGGGGGAATGCTCCAGATGCCACAATGCTTTTATAGTTCCGGGAAAATCGGAAGACCGGCCGCCTGCGCCGGAATCGCGCAAAGCCATTGAAAAAGCTACTGCCATTGCGAGCTTTATTCCGGTTGTCGATAAAAATAAAGATAAAATCCAGAAGATCAGCGTTCGTTCCAGCACGTCAAAAAACAAAGCACCTGATGATATTATTTTCCGCTGTAAAGTTTGCAATCAAAAATATCGTTTGCCAAAGGATTTAGGCGGACAACTGGCGGAATGTGCCAAATGCAAAAGAAATATGGTCGTTCCAAGACTGTCAGACAATGCGCCTGCAAGTGCATCTCCACAGGAAAATGTCATTTTCTGGTGTAAAGCCTGCGGTCAGAAATACAGGCTGCCAAAGGAGCTTGCGGGGCAGGAAGGGGAGTGTGCCAAATGTAACAAAGTTTTTGAAGTTCCAGCAGAATCAGAATCACCCCCTCCCCCGGTAGAAGGCAATTTGAAGCCGGAACAATCAGCCAATGGAACTGCGTCTGCTCAAATCAATCTCCAGTCGCCGGACCAGAGCGATAAACGCTTTGAATCCAGAGGCGCGCTGCCTCTTCCGGTAAAGCATCTTTTGTCAAAAACACCGGTGCCAAAGAGCACCGAGCCGTCCAAATCTGCGACCATGCCTCCGGTTATGCCCAGAGCATTGCAGGCTAAATATCCGGAACGGGATGCTGAAAAAACCCAAACGTCTATTTCCATGACTAAGACTGCAAGAACGATGGTAAAATATGTTCTTGAAATCCCCGAACACAATTTCTTCTTTGCGAGTTTTGCGCTGATTATCGACTGGATGATGCAAATAGGAATATTCAGCAAAATGCCGCGAAAAGTAGTGATTTTCCTGTTTCTCTTTATGGTCTCACTTACAGGCATCATTACTTACAGCGGCATAAAAATATACCAGATGAGCACTAAAGGCGGACTGCAGATCAACGTCATGTGCGCAAGCTGCAAAACTTGTGAGACCAGGCCCATCAAAAATATCTTCACCGAAAAATGTTCTAAATGCAAAGGCCCGCTTGGATTTCAGTGGAAATGCAGTTATTGCAACGGAATTTTTACCCGCATTGAGAAAAAGTCAGATGACAGTCCGATTAAATACGACAAAATTGATACACTGAAACCGCCTGTCTGCCCATTCTGCAATTCCACAGCCGTAAAATACCTGGTCCCGCCTAAACCAGAGCCTCCCGGACAGCCGAAGAAAATTAATATCCGCAGAAACCGTAACTGAAATTCACCAGTTATATTCTGACTGCTGAAAATTTAACCATGGATTGCGAATTTTTTGAGAATTGGTTCGTATTCCGAGAGGTTGCCGATACCGTGGTATCGAAGGCCTTGAAGAGTGCTAATTCAGTAGAATTGGCTAAAAATAAAGTTCTTTTTGAAGAACGGAAAGCACCTCGCGAAGGAAATTGCCGCCAATGGAAGAATATTTGCGAAGCCATACCGTACCTGATCTGCCCGGCGGCAGGTTCACGCCGTCCGCCACCGCGATATTGACTCTGTAATAAGGCTCTATCGGCTGAAACAAATTGGCGTCAGGAAGCGGATAACACATAATGCGGCCGCCAAAATAATTAATCAACGGCGACGGCGCAAGGATAACCGGTACCGGGGCCGCGGAAACAATTTTACCGCGATATGACTCGATTCCGTCTTCCAGCGAGATTGAAACCTTTTCATTGCCGGAAATCTTTTTGAAATCAGTTTCCTTGATAAATGCGGCAATGATCTGCTTTTCCGGCCCATAAACTTCTCCAATAATCTCGCCCTTATGCAGCCATTTGCCCGGTTTCAGATGCAGGTCATAAATGGCGAAGATACCGTCAATCGCGCTGGCGGCAGTCAAAAGAGATTTTTTATGGCGCAGTTCGTCCAGCGTAATTTCAGCATTTTTTAATGCTTGCAGTTTCACCTGGGCGAGTCCGAGTGTGGAAGTATTGCTTTGAGCGAAATCCAGTTCAAAAGCGCCGATGACTTTGTCCAGGGCCGCTTCTTTCAAATCCCATTCAATAAACGGGCTTTGCTGCTTAAAAATAATATCCCCCTTATTTACGCTGCCTTTGTCTTTAACGCAAAGTTCTTCAAGGAAGCCGTCTGTGCGGGCATAAATCATATTCGACACTTCCGGTTTTACTTCGCATGGAATCGCGATATTCCATGGCAGCGGCATAAATAAAGTCAGCAGCAGTATTCCGGCGCCTGACAGCGAAATTATGTAATTACGTGTTTTAATCTTGTTCTTCACTGCCATAATCATTTTTGTTTCCGTCATGAAAGGCTTGATCACCAGTAAATAGATTTCAAGCATCAGCAATACGATGCCGATCGCTTTTTCGAAGTAATAATATACTACCAAAATAATTGAGGTATATAGGAAAATCCGGTAGATGAATGATGAAATACCGAAAATAATTAAAAAATATTTTTTCCAGCCCTGTGTATTATCGTTAGGGATGTAATCAATTCCAAGGCAGTATTTCCGGAAAAGTTCACGGACGCGCTCGGTCCCGCGCATCTGAAGATTATCAATATTGACTAAGTCCATCAACAGGTAATACCCGTCATAGCGGATGAAAGGGTTTCCATTGATCAGTGCCGTACTGATGATGCTTACGGTAAAAATGTAATATGCGACGGCTTGAGTCAAGCCCGGGCCGGAATAGGCCCACACCAGCGCAGCCCAGCCTCCGATGATAATTTCGCTCAGAATTCCGGAACCGTCAATCAGAAGTCTTTTATGCCGGTCTGGAATGCGCCAGGAGTCAGTAAGGTCCGTGTAAAGTCTGGGAAAAAATACAATGAAAGCCATTCCCATCCGCCTTACCCTGATTCCGACGGCTTTAGCGGTATACGCATGAGCAAATTCATGGACACATTTTATAATGACAACTGCAATCGAATAGCGGACCATCCCCTGGAAATTAATCGTATTAATAAATTCCTCAGTCAGCTTCTGCCATTTGACGACCAGGCAGATATATCCGCCTCCCGCAATCACGCCCAGCATCAGAAAAGTCCATTTGTTGAAAATCGTTTTGACAACGTTCACGGTACGGTCAAGAAAGCGATCGGGCGAAAGTAGCGGAACTTTAAAAAACAGATAGGTATAAAGCAGCAAATGGATGAAGTTCCGCCGTTTCATCGCCTGATGTTTCTCAACCTTCTCCTCCGTCACCTTATACATGGGAAGCATCAGATTGCTCTGATTCAGAAAACTCAGGATTTTCAGGATTTTTTCTTTGTCCGCATGTATACCGCGATTTTTTACTTTTGCCAGAAAAGCATCCAGTTCCATATTTTCTGACATGCAGCCGATAATCTGATGATCTTCTTCAGAAAGACGAAAATATTTGTCACTCACCGGATCAAAAACTATCCATGTAGTACCGCCGTCGGTATCTGGCTCGCCGCCGAAAAGTTCAAGATCGGTACGCAGCGTTCCGGTAAAATATTTCTTTTCCGGCGCGGGGTTGTCAGGTATATTAGCCATGATTTTCCAGGTCCTTGCGGTTTAAACCCGTCTCCACCACAGCACGATATTCCGGAATAAATAATAGCCGAGCGGCACCCGCGGACCGGCAATCCTGGCTACCCCGCGCATCCCGCAAAGGAGATCTTTTTTCTGGTATTCCATCGTCATCCGGATCATATAACAATAAATTTTTTTCTCGGTAAGAACCGGTTTCGGACTGATTGATTCAATTTTCCCGATTATTGGCATTTCAGGCATGGTATGCAGATATAATGTAATCTTGCAGTCATCGCCCAGCACTGAGGCATTCTGCTCATTCAGCGCAATCAAGGCGATCAGGCTCTCCGTGGATAATATCTCAAACAGCTTTTCTCCGGCGCGTACAGCCTTGCCTTCGAGCTTATCCTTGTCGGAGATGTCCAGGATTCCAGTCTGCTTGGCCCGTATCGCGCTTTTTTCCAAAAACCATTTGTTGCGCCTGATACTTATTTCCGCTTTTTCTTTCTGCAGTTCAAGCATCCGGACTTCCCCGCGCTTGGAAATATCTTTGAATGATTGCTGCTGAATCAGATCCAGTTGAGCCGAAATCTTGTTGCGGGCGTTTTCCGCGCCGGCCAGATCAAAAGCGCGTTCTTCAGTATTGTATGTCAGTATTATATTTCCCGGCACGACGCTGCTGCCGCTTTTATTGTTGTAGCATGTCTCAATTACTCCGTCAAACGGGGCATAGTAAAAATTCTCTTTCCCCGGCATGATCTCGAAATCCGCCGCCACATTCTGCCTGATCGGCATCACAAAGAGGGAGATAAAAAACAAGCAGAACAATATCAGCAGCACCCGCGATGGTTTAAGCCATTTTTTGCGGTCAATCACACGGTGAATAATTTTTTGTTTTTCATGAAGGGTGAAAAAAAGCGCTTCTGCATAGTGCTGGCACAACAACGGCAGAAGACTGCCGGCGCTGGCCAGATTGGCCTGGTCTGAAAATTCCACGGCCCAGATCAGCAATTCCGGAGCCGCGTCCCCGCCGCGGGCTACCGGCCTGATCGGAATCAGCAGCATTTGCGGGAAACATGCTTTAAGGTATTCAAAAGCATCAAGCGCGCTTTGTTTGGCGTTTTTCTCTTTAAGCAGCTCATCCGTAAGCACCGCCACTTTGTCCAGTCCGGCAAGCGGCTGAATCAAATTCGTCAGATTAAAACAGTATTCAGAGTTGGCATTAACTTCCGGCTGCCCGGACACCGCAAGTATTCTAGGTTTGCTTCCGCGCATATCAATCAGCGCGGAACGTTCATACGGAGCCACCATCCGGCTGTTATTGACAATATGATTAGCCAGTTGCTGCAGAGTTCTCTTTTCGAAAGCTTCATGGCCCAGTTTTAAAACTGCGGAAATGGCATTCAGCTTGCCTTTAAGCAGTAATAATTCTTTTTGTTCTTTGCCGGATTGAGTTTCAGACATTATTTTTTTCCGCTGTTTTTGTCATATTGCTTCATCAGTTTGCCTGACATTCCCGCCGCCAGCTTTCTGGCACGGTTATCGAGAAGAACTTTTATTTCAAAGGTCCGGCTGCCGGGATCAATCTCGCCGGAAATCACATTGATCGTTCCTTCGTGTTCGGTTCTGGTTTCATCAATCCAGACACGCATTTTTTTACCAATGGCCACTTTATTGATTTCGGAAGACGGCAGGTGCATCACCGCCAGCAGTTGATAATCATCGATAATATTGATTACCTGCTGGCTGGCGCGCACAAATTCGTGCTCCTGTACCAGTTTTTTGATCAAACGCCCGGCAAACGGCGCAACCAGACGGCAGGCCTTCAAATCTATTTCCGCCATTTTCATATTTGCAACAGAGAAATTCAATTTTGAAGCAGCGATATCTCTTTCCAATTCGCTTTTTTCCAAATCCTGCATTCCCTGAATGCCTTTTTGATACATTTCCTCGTTGCGTTTGAAATTTTTCAGCGCAAATTGCATCGAAGCTTCAGACTCAAGCTGCGCGGATTTTGCCTTTTCGTATTTCTGCAGATAAATTTTATCCTCAAGCAGGGCAATAACTTCCCCCTCCTTGAAGCAATCCCCTTCTTTGAAATTATATTGCTTGACCGCAGTGTCAACCTCCGCCGAAATCACCGCCTGGCGAAAGGGAAATATGACAACCTTTGTCGGATATTCATCTGCTTCAACTTGCGCTTCGCCGGCGACTGACACATTTGTCGGCGCAATCCACAACAGGCACAATCCAAGCAGACAAACCGCAGAAGAAAGTCCGGAAGATTTGCAATTGCTCAATAATAACCGGAATAAATAATTCATTGTCAATACCTTTCTGTTCTTGCAAAATCAGTGTAATATAATCATTACTCGTGCAAAATGCTTTGGATTATTTAAAAATTATTGTTGTTTTTTTTCCGGCGTTCTGATACTCGAAAATCAATTATTCCGAATGAGTGATTTTTATAAAAAAGTAGTTTGCAAATTAATTTTTTAATGTTATGTTCTAGTTGTTTTATATTGATGACAGAAGAAGTCTTATTCTTATTAAGAATATAATTTAACTCAAAAATAGATTGATTCAGGAGAGAAAAATGGACAACACTAAAGAAGAAATCTTTGCTGACGGAATTGGGCAGATTCATTTTGCCGGCGGCATGGTAAGATTTGATTTCGTTACCCTGCAACCGGATCCTGATGGCAAAGGCGAGCCTCAGCCTCTTTGTAAAGAGCGGATTATTATGCCGCCGCAGGGCTTTCTGAACGCCTTCAATTCGATGCAGAATCTTATCGACAAACTTCTTGAAGCAGGGATTCTCCAAAAAACCAATAATGCCAAGTAAGGGTTAAACCTATCTAAATGTAGTCAGAGAAATTCAAGAAGCGGGGCTGTCATGTTAAAAGTATTTCGTTCAGTATTTGCTTTAGCTATAGCAATGGTGGCATTCGGATGTCATGATTCTGAATATTACCGTCAGCAGCGCGTTGAAAAAGCCAACGAGCATTTCGGAAAAATCAATAAGAAAGTTATTCCTCAAGGCACCGTTTTTACTCTGCCTGAATGTATCTCCATTGCCCTGAAACAGAACCTCGACTTGAAAGTATTTGACTTAAAAGAACGGATTGCCCAGGAACGAGTTACCGCTGAAATGCTCGGCATGCTTCCGGACTTGACGATTTCTGACGATGCTACCGGCAGAAACAACGAACCGGGATCGAGCAGCCAGAACCTCCAAACCGGAGCGCAGACTTACCCGCCGAGCAAAAGTTCGGATAAAGGCGAGAATGTATTCAAAGTTGAAATGGCGCTCAGCGTACTTGACTTCGGACTCGCTTACTTAAATGCCAACCAGGCGGAAGACAACGCTCTTATCGCAATGGAACAGAAACGGCGCGCCGCCCAGAACTTAACACTGGAGGTCGTCAAGACATATTTCAAAGTGGCGGCCACTCAGGACGCTATTGAAACTACCGAAAAGCTGCTGGTCAAATGTAAAAATATAGAAAAAGTATTTGCCGAAATCAGTGACTCGAAATCAGTCTCCCCCTTGCGTCTCCTGGATGAAAGAAAAAGATTTATCCGGCTGGAAAAACGGCTGATGGAATATCAGCGCAGTTACCAGAACTCCTGTATTGAACTGCGGGCACTGATGGGCTATCTGCCGATCGATGACATCAAAGTCGATACCAGGGCATTGCAGAAGATGAACACTATTCAGCTTCCCGACATCAACCTGCTTGAGAAAATCGCGCTGATGGAACGCCCGGAACTGTATCAGCTCGATATCGAAACCAGCGTTACAGTAACAGAAGCCAGAAAAACCATCCTGATGATGTTCCCGAACGTCAAAGTATTCACCGACTTTACCAATTCAAGCAACTCGTTCCTCTATAATCAGAGCTGGTGGGAAATCGGGATGAGAGCAGCGTACAACCTGCTGAAACTCCCGCAGCAGATTGCCAAATATCGCACCATCAATACTGAAATCGATGAAATCTCGCTCAGAACACTGGCGCTGTCCATCGGGGTCATGTCGCAGGTGCGTATTGCTCATGCCAACGTGATCGAAGTGAAAGAGCGTTTTGATCTTGACGAAAAGGTATATATGGCATATGCCGATCATCTGAAGATAGCACGCCAGAACTTCACCGCCGGCGGCGCACTGTCCAAGCTGGAACTTGACCGGATGGAGCTGGAAACCGCGGAAACTCAGATCGACCGTACTCTGGCCCTGGGCAATTATTATCTTTCTTATTACCGTCTGCTCAACACTATCGGAGTTCAGGCGCTGGATCAGAAGACCCTTGACCGCCTGATTGAAGAAATTAAACTTTCCGAAGCTAAAGCTAAATCGGAAACTGAACAAAAGCAGAAGGCGGCGGAAAAGGCCAGAGCAGAAATCAACAAAAACGTTATCACATTTAATGGCGTTGTGCTGGGCAATAATACAATTCCGGAAGGCAACAGAGAAAAATTTGACATCATTGTTCCGGAAAAACCTGTGGAATCCAAGAAAACCACTGAAATCAGGAAACCCGCAACCAAGTAACGCTATTCGTCCTTTTAAAAGTCAACAAGCAATGTTTCAACGAAACATTGCTTGTTTTTTTATCCCCCTTTTATATCTGCAATGTCAGCAACGCCTGGTTATGCACAAAATTTAAATCTTTCCGATTTGTTTATTTTATCTATTGCTTTTTTTATGACGATGACTTATAATTAATTATGTTGCGCAACATAAAAATCGGGAATTAAGCGAAATGGGAAGACTTCGTCAGGACATCAGCATCTACCAGATTGCTCAGGAAGCGGAGGTTTCGGCATCGACCGTTTCCAGAGTGATGAACAACCGGGTGGGAGTTGGCGAGGATATTCGCGTCAAGATCAACAAACTGTTGTGCAAGTACAATTTCACCACCAACTATCCTGCGCCGCGACGTACCAGAATTGCATTTATGACTGCGGAAAAAGATCAATCCGGCTATATTTCAAGAGCGCTTAAGGGGGTATTCGAATATACCCGTCCGCACGAATTAGACGTGACTTTGATTTTCGGTTACGACGAGTCAGGAACTGTTCTGCTGCAGCGTTTGCGCGATCAGCAATGCTCCGCGGTTATTGCCGGACCGGGCGAATGGTTCAAAAACATTCATCCGGAACTGGCCCAGTCTCAATTGCCGACGATTTTCATGGATACCATCGTGGAAGGTCCGCGTCTGGGCTATATCGATAATGATTCCTATACCGGTTCCTGCGCCGCCGCTCAACATCTGCTGGAACTTGGTCATCGAAAAATCGGCTATATCCTGCCCTTTGACGGCGAGACGGTTTTTGACCTCCGGCAGCGTTTTCAAGCTTATTTAGATACCATGAGTCAGGCCGGCATTGCCCGGCAGGAAAGCTGGATTGCCCGTGCTTTGCCCATCGGAGATTATTCGCGTGGCGGTAACGGTATCGAAACCATGACGCAATTGTTGAAGCAGGCACCGGAACTGACCGCCGTGATGGCAGTAGATGATGGTATGGCGCTGGGTGCACTTACCGCCATTCACCGCTCCGGTAGGAAAATCCCTGACGACATCTCGCTTACCGGCTTTGATAATTATGATGATACTGTCAACTGGTTTCCGTCTCTGACGACCGTCAATCACCCAATCGAACGCATCGGGTATATGGCGGCGGAAGCCATTGATCAGGCTTTAAAATCTCCTGGAGACTGGGTGCCGCCGCGACTTACCCTGCCGACGGAACTGATTATTCGCGGATCAACCGGCCCGTGCATAAAATGAATCGGAGGAAGACTGAAGTCTGAATGGAATGAGGAATAAGGATTAAAGATAAGTCAGAATGAAACAAGGACTAAAGTAAAAAGACAGGAGATACTTAAATGAAACAAAGTCGAAAACAAGGTACTTTTACGCTCATCGAACTCCTCGTGGTGATCGCCATCATCGGAATTCTCGCCTCAATGCTGCTGCCTGCGCTCAACAAAGCCAGGGAGGTGTCAAGAAGCGCCAGTTGCAAAAATAATTTCAAACAACTGGGAATGGCGATGCATAATTACCTCTCCAGTTACAACGATATCTTCGTTCCGGGCGACGTGGGCGGCGTACATTATTGGACGGGCGTGCTGGTCACAACCAAAGACATCACCAAGAAACAGCTGACCTGTCCATCCCGGACGCGCATGGCTCCGACCAGTTCTTATTATCAGGATTTCTGGAACAGTCCTTCCTTTTACGTCAGCAATCTTGACGATGCCGGGTGGGCGCAGTGCGATTACGGGATGAATTACTATTATCTGTCTTCCACCAGACCGGCAGGACCATTTAAACTGTCAATGTGCCGCGCGACTTCCAAAACCATAATGTTTGTCGAATCTGCCAGACAGAACCGTGCAGCCGGTGATATGAACCCGCTCGGCTATTACAGAGTCAACAATTCCTATTCCGTCGTGGGAAACGGCCCGATTCTGTGGCCGGCGCATCAGGGGAATACCGAATGCAACGCCGTTTTTGTTGACGGGCATGTGGTCGGCGCAAAGTCCGCAGGTGGTTTTGGTGAAGCCGCGGCAATGAATTTGTATAACAATCCTCAAAGTGCGATTTACGGCCCCTGGGTGGCCAGTGTCGGTTACCGTAACGACAACAGCATGTGGGTAAGACATGACGGGATTTTCTATTAATCGATGAGTGATATCAATTTAAAAATAAGAAGGAATATTATGTTCAGACAGGAAACATTACTGAAACGTCATCCGCAAAACCCGATAATTACGCCAAAAGATTTTCCGTGGGGACCGGCGGATGTGGTGTTCAATCCTGGTCAAACCATCTATAACGGCAAAACCATACTGCTGGTTTCGGTAATGTTGCGCAATCAATCCTATGCCCGCACCCACGTTGCCGAAAGCACGGATGGAATAAATTTTACAATTCACGAAAAACCGGTGTTCTTCCGTGATCCGGATAAAATGTTCGGTGAATACGACAATCATCCGATCGACTGCCGGGTGACACAAATCGGAGATGAATATTACGTCGTCCGCCCCGGCAATTCGGAAATGGGCTGCATCGGATTGATGTATAAAACCAGAGATTTCAACAGTTTCGAGCCGGTGGACATTGTGGCGCTGCCGGATAACCGCGTCCCCTGTCTCTTCCCGGAAAAAATCGGGGGGTATTACTACCGGCTGGAACGTCCATACAGCATGGGCGCCGCCAATGAGCGCGGACATATCTGGAGTTCCAGGTCGCCGGATCTGGTGCACTGGGGCCATCACCGTTTTATGATGAAAGGCTTTACCAACTGGAACTGGGAAAAAATCGGGCCGACGGTACCGGTCAAAACCGAAAAAGGGTGGCTGGAAATCATTCACGGCGTCAGCAGTTCCTGTTCCATTGTGAGTTACTCGCTCGGCGCGATATTGCTTGACCTGGAAAATCCGGAAAAAATCATCGGCAGAATGGAAAGCTATCTGCTGACCGCTGAAGAGGATTATGAATTCCGCGGACGCACTCCGGGATGCGTTTTCGCCACCGGCGCGATCGCCGATATGAAAACACGGCGGCTGCGGGTATATTACGGCATAGCCGACACCTGCATCGGACTGGCGGAGGGCGACCTGGATGAAATCATCGACGCCTGCCTGAATGGTCTGTGACCGGCCAAATCACTTATTAAAAAGGTATCGGGCACGCCGTGACGCTGTCTTTAACTTTTGAACCATCATAACCGAACGGATCAAGAATGATCAGAAAAATACTGTTATGCTGTTGCGGACTGTCCGCTGCCGCGTTAACCGGGCAGGCACAGGCAGTTAAAAACGCCGAATGTGAAGAATATAACGGCAAATTAGTCAGTTTCTATGCCCCCGGTATCATCAACACGGGGGCTGGAACAGTCGAACTCACTGTCACTCCTGCCAAACCAGCGACGGAATTTGAAAGCGACTGGTCGTTCGCCTTTGAGATGTCCCCTGCCCAGCCGCTAGCCGCTTCGACAGCCCGTAACATTCTGGGGATTTGTACCGCCAGCGGAGAAAACAATTCACGTGGTCTTTTTGCGGTCGCCCGCAGAGGAGGAGAACAGACCTCCTACGCCAAAACTGGACTGGAGGCGCTGGTTCAAGGCAAGCCGGTCAACATCGCCTGCAGCTGGGGCAAAGACGGTCTGCGGCTCTACGTCAACGGTCAACTGAAAAACCGCAGCGACTTCACCGGAGAAATCGGTCCGATACCGGCGCAGTTCAGAGTTTGCCGCGCCGCGCCTTTCGCAGTCAGCGCCATGCGTATTTCATCCCGGCAGCTGCCGGATCCGGAACTGAACTCCAATCCGGGTATGGCCTTCACCGCCGGACCGGACACCACATTTCTCGCGGGAAACAATTTAGCCCAAGCCGAGTACCGGATTACCGCCGGCAGAGATGACTTCTCCTTCCTGACGCCGGTATGGAATTTTGAAAAATCGTTCACCGTATGCGGCAATCCGGTGAAACTGCCGCTGATTGCCGGCAACTACGCCAATTCAACGGTAAAATACCATGTCAAATTGAAGATTACTGACATTGACGGTAAAAAGGCCGATTACAGGGAATACGATTTCGAACTGCCGCCTCGTTCCGTGCTGGTCCCCCGTGAACTTCTGCTGCCGCCGCTGCCGAATGGATTCTATGATTTGGACATGACTGTTTCAGCGCCGGGACGGGCAGACCGCCGCTGGCAGTTCACCCATGCCGTTATTCCGGCGACTGATCCGCAGGTCAAAGACGGCAGGTTCGCCGCCTATCTCGGACACCACCTTTTTGACCACACTGAAGTGCTGGCCAAACTAGATCTGCACTGGTGCCGGAGCGATGCTTTCAAATGGAATGCTATCGAACCGGAAAAAGGACGCTTCGACTGGACATTGGCCGACAAAATGGTGGCCGCCGCCGAACGCAACGGGGTCAACTGCCTCGGCATCCTCGGTGATCCCCCGGTCTGGGCCGCTGACCCGGAAGTAAAACCAGGTCACAAGAACTCTTCCATGGCCGCCCGGCACAAACCGGCCCGGCTGAGTGATTGGGAAAACTACGTCTATCAGGTAGTGTCCCGCTACAAGGGACGAGTGAGCCACTGGGAGATCTGGAACGAAGTAGACTGGCATCCGCCAGGTCCGCCCGCATCCTTCTCAGGTACGACCCAGGACTACTTCGAACTGCTCAAGGTTTCCTGGCAGGCGGCGAAAAAGGCTGATCCCGACTGCCGCATCCTGGTCAGCGGTTTCGGCTATGGCGCACTCTGCGACCAGAAAATGCCTTTTGATCTGCTCAGGATGGGCGCCGCCCAATACTGCGACATCTACAATATCCACGCCTATCAGGGCCGGTGGGGCATCGCCCCCCTGCTGGCGGCGATCAAAGAAGCCAAACCAGGCATGCCGATCTGGCAGACGGAGCAGATGTGGCATACCATCGCCGACCGCAAAAAACAGAGTTTACTGACCGCTGCGATCTTCTTCTGGTTCATTGAATTCGGTTTTGAGAAATATTTCAGTTTCGGCGATGACTTCTTTTTCTCATACTATACTTTAAGCCCGAATCCGGTACTGTCCACTCTGGCGGCAATGCAGAATCAACTGCGCAAATGCAGCGAATTTGCCGGGGTGATCGATGATCCAAAAGTCAAATATTTCGATCTAAAATATAGTTTCCGCCGTACCGACGGCTCCTGGTTCACCGCACTGGGACAGGCCAGTTTACCACGCCGGTGGCAGCTGGGCGGCGACATCGTCAGTATCTCCGATGTTTATGGCCGGGAGGTAAAATTCACCCGTGAAGGCGACAGCTGTCGTCCGGACCAAGCACTGGAGATGCTCTTCGCAGTGAGCCGCCAGCCAGTCAAAGTGATCGCGGCGGAAGCGGTTGCGGCAGAACTTTGCCCCAACGGCGGCTTTGAGGAAATCAGCGGCGACATCGCCATGGGCGGACTCGGCAACGCCGTCGTTGCCAACTGGCAGTTCCGGGATCGCACCTACGATCCCCAAGGCCGCATCGGCCTGGTCAAAGGTGGACGCAGCGGCGATTACGCACTGTCACTGTCCAGCTCAGGCAAAGGCCGGGTCTACGCTTTCTTCGAGCAGCAGCTCAACGAACCCGGCAGTTATGTATTTTCCGCATGGCTCAAAAACCTGGGAACAGCGCCGGCCGAAGCCTATCTGGCGGTCTTCGACCGCAGCGGCAACGTCTATAAGCATTATCAGCTCGGCCTGATCAAGGCAGGAGCATTTCAACATTACCGGGTAACAGCGGATTTCCCGCGTCCACCGACCGGAAACATCGCTTTCATCGTCGGTTTGGAAAAAACAGGCACAATCGTGGTCGATGACGTATCTTTGCAACCGCAGTCAGTCACCCCCATTGCCGGAACCCGTTCACTGCCGGTTAAAAACCAGGAGGCACGGCGGATGTTCACCCGCGGCGGCAATTCGGTCGGACTCGACGATATGCTAAAAAAGGTTCAGGCAGCACCGGTCATCAAGGGAATCCAGTTCCGGTGCGCCGACTATCCGGCGATGCTCTCGACGGCGGACTGGCGGGGGATCAGCGGCAGTTCGCTCCGGCTGCCGGTCGGCGGACGTTCCGCCGGAATCGCTTTCCTGCTGACCGCCATGTATGTGCCATCTGGAGCCAAGATACTTGGAGAAATTAAACTGCGTTATACCGACGGCAGGGAAACAATCATGCCGCTTGAAAACGGCAGACATCTGCAGGACTGGTTCCTGACGCCCCAGTCAGCAGGAGCGTCTCCTGCATTCAAATTTCTTAGCGAACGCTTCAATGAATACGGCCTGTTCCTGGTAGAACTGGCCAATTCGCGACCGGAGACGGAGATTGAAGCCGTTGAAATATTTGCAGCTGGCGACGGCCTGCTGTGTGTGATAGCCGCCACCGTGCTGCCGCCGGCAGTAAAATGATTCAACTGTCGATGAGGAATGATAATGAAAAAAATTCGCTATGACACTTCCGGAAGATGGTATAAAGGCAACACACATCTGCACAGCACGGCATCTGACGGCGGTAAGAATTTCAAAGAACTCGCGGAATTATATAGTTCCGCCGGTTATGACTTTCTCTTCCGTACCGATCACTGGGTGGTCTCAGATGTAGAAAAAGATGCAGAGTATTATCCGCTGTTATGGCTTGACGGAGTGGAACTCGACGGGAATGACCATACCGGCGCATATTTCCACGTGGTATGTCTTGGCAGGGTCAAGGGTATAAGCCGTGAAAACGGATTTGAAGCAGGTTTGCATTCTGCGCTGCAGCAGGAGGCGATTACTATCCTTGCCCACCCGCACTGGTGTGACAACTCGATGGACGACTGTGTTCGGCATCCACTTTCCGGGGTGGAAGTGTACAACCATGTCTGCCGCTGGCTGAACGGCAAGAGTGACGGGCTGGTCCACTGGACTTCGGTATTAAATCACAATCCGGATGCGCTTGCGTTTGCGGTTGACGACACCCATCTCCGTCCGGAACATCCGGGGTGGAATGGCGGCTGGATCATGATCAATGCGATGGAACGCACCAGACCGGCAATCATCAATGCAATCCGCCGCGGCAATTTCTATTCAAGCTGCGGCCCGGAAATACGATCCATCAGATTTGATGGCGACAAATTGCATTTTTCGATGTCTCCTGTAAAGTTCGCGAGAATTGTCGGCGACGGTTCCCGCGGCAACAGAACAGGTTCTTTTGACGGAAAACTCATCACCAGCGCCAGTTTCTCCATCCCGTCCGACTGGCGATACGCTTACCTGGAGATCGAGGATCAGGAGGGGCGGCGGGCATGGACAAACAATTTGTTCATCAGCGACGGTTCATCCAATCAAAAAGATGCAGACGACATTTAAATTTACAGATTGAAATCAGCGGCGCCTGCCGCCGCTGTGTCCGCTTGAACAGTAATGCTCGAAACCGTGATGATCCTCATGCCCTTCCTGTCTTGCTCCCTCGGGTCCTCCTTCAAGCAGATTATGCCGGCAAAGTATTCTGTGCCAGACCGCGCGCTTATATAGAGCCTGTCCGTAAAACAGTGATTTTTGGCAACCGCATTTAAGCCTGTCATGAAGACTTTCAAAAAAGCGTAATCCGAGGACTGTGATTTGAGCGGGGTCTATTTTTCGGGCCAAAAACTGTCTGATTTGGGAACAGGATTTCCTGCTGATCTTGTCAGCGATTACCATTTCAAATTTTATCTGTGCCAGCCGGAGTTTTATGCGACTTTGACTTGTCGTCTGGCTTCCGTCATGAGCTTGGCAAGCAGGTGCAGATTGTGGCTGAGCACCGCCCATGCGGCATGGCGTTTATTATCTTCAAAATTCCGGCACGGCATCTTGTCACCAATAAATCGCTTGATTGCGGCAACACGTCCTTCCGTCTGACTGCGGCGGTGCTGCAGCGTCTGGAAGTTTTCATCTTTCATGCGTTCCGCCATTTGTGCCGGCGAACGCGGACACATTCCATTGCAGATGTTTATTTTCTCCAGTTTGCGCTGGTTTGGTTTGCCATCAAATCCCCGGTCGGTCACGATGGTTTCAACTCCTTTATTTTGAGGCTGATAACTTTCCAGAAAATCCCCGAGCTTGCGCTGATCGGCTGTTTTCTCTTCATAAAGCTGCCAGTCAACGATGAAGCCGGCGGCTTGCTCGGCAATCAGCAGCTCATTGCCGAATTCGATTTCCGCGCCGGATTTGCCACGGACGATGGCTGAAGCAGTGTCATCATAAAGGCTGAGTGTCTTTTCATCAGCTTCAAGTTTTTCACCACTGATGATCCGCCGATGGGCCTGCTCAATTGCCGCAGGCAGTTTTTCTTCATCCGGCGCAACACATCTTTACGCCGCTTCTCTGCATCCTGACGGCGGCGGCTATTGGACATTTCCATGCAAAGCGCATTGATCTGACTGAGAAAGCTTGCCGGGGCTGGAATGCGGTTTTTCAACCCGTGTCTCCGGATGCATAAGATCGCTTTAACCAGTGACCGGACTGCATCGCGCAGCAGCACCCAGTCCACCGGGAAATGGATGTTCGACATCAGACACGTTGCGTCCAGCCAGAGCGTTTTGCTTTCCAGCGGACTGCAAAGACCGTATTGTTCCGCGGCATCTGAAGAAAAATCTTTGAGCAGCGATTCATTGATTTTGCGAATGAAATCATCCGGAACGAGCAGCGCAAAATCATGCAGTTTGCTTTTGCCGGGACATTTGGCGGAAGTAAAATCTCCCGCAAAAATAAACCGTTGAAAATCTTCGCTGGCCGCAATCAGAAAAGCCGCCTGGCGGAATAATGTTTTAAGTTCAAGACGCAGATAATTGCTACACAAGGCCTGAACCGCATAGACGGTATGACGGCGGATCTCTTTCGGCGTCAATTTCAATTCCGGATTCCCGGATGTCTGCACACTACGCTCAAGCTAATATTCCGCAAATTCAAATTCCACGCCGCTCGTGCTAAATATCCGGTCTACAAAATCAAAACGTTCACATAAATCACGATATTCTTTGTGATTTGTTCCGCACGAATTTGGAATAAACTGCTTTGATAGGCTATATATACTCTGCACGGCTGAAAATTTTACATAGATTGCGAAGATTTTGAGAATTGATTCGTATTCTGAGAGGCTGCCGATACCACGGGGTATCGAAAGCCTCGAAGGGTGCGAATCCAAACTCGAAGGCAGTGCTGATAATATAATATTGCTTCGCCTTGGCAGGTCTGTTTTCTGTACAAATGGTTCCGGTGGCGGGTTGACCTCTGTGTCAACCGTTTCCCAATCCAGCAGACGCGGGACAACCCTCCGGGAAAACACATAACGCGTTGTTGAACGACAGATGAACATCATTCTATCAGCGCACCAAACTCTAAAGATCACAGCCGTGTAGAGCAACATACTTTCACGGCATTTTTGACGGCTGGCGATTAATCAAAGATAAAATATTCCATCCGGATATTCCGGAGGCAAGCATCACTCCGGCCAGGACCATGACTGCACCGGCAATATTCAGCAGATTCATCGTTTCGCCGAAAAACAAGAATGCCAGCAGCACCGTGAACAGCGGGGTTAAATATTGCATTATATTGAGCAGCGATAAATTGATTCTGTCCATCGCTTCATACCATGCAAAAAAAGCGATTGCCGTCGGAAAAATCGCGATATACAGCACTGCCCACCATTGCCCGGTCTGTGCCGTACTCGGAATAGTCAACACCCATGGCCATAACGCCCGGACAATCAACAGTTCAGCAAACCCGATAAGCATTCCCCAGGTCGTCGCGGTGTATCCGCCCAGGCGCTCCACTGTTTTCCCGCTGAATACCGCATATACAGCCCAGCAGGCGGCAGAACTGAAAACCATCAGATCTCCGAAAACATTCCCGCTCTTGTAAGCAATTCCGTTTTGAGTAATCACCCCGAGTACCAGCAGACAGCCGGTGAGACTGATCAGCATTCCGCAAACCATAAACGCATTAAGCCGTTTACCCGCGAAAGTTCCCAGCAGCATGGTCAATATCGGGCTCAATGCGATAATCATCGAAGTATTTATTGCCGACGTCTGCATTTGTCCGACAAATAGAAATACGCTCATTCCGCCAATTCCCCAGAGGCTCAGCCAGGCCAGCATCAGAATATCCCTGAAACTTATATTGAATAATTTACGCCGGAAGAACACATAACCGAAAACAAAGAGCAGTATGCCGCCAATTCCGAAGCGGATTACAGACAGACTGACAGGGTCGATGCTGCGGTCTTTCAACAACCAGCGGCCGCCGATAAAGGTAGTGCTCCATAAAAAAGCACTGGCAAAAGAGCAGAAAACTCCCCATTGATAAGATGCATTTTTATTCATAAATTAACTATCTCTGATTATAAATTTCTATAAAAGAGGCCGCTGCATAATATTTATATATCCAGCCGCAATGTCTCTTTAACTGTTTTCAGTACCAGTGTCGTGCGGCAGTCTTTAACGCCGATATCACCGAGTTTTTTGACGAACTCATTGTGTGAATCCGGATCTTTGGTCCTGACTTTCAATAGATAGTAAAACTCGCCTGCGGTAAAGTGCACTTCCTGCACCTCCGGCAGATTCGCAATCTTCCGGCCAATATCAAGCGCCCCCGGTTTCTCTCCGGTTGCGACCAGAACAAAACTCGACATGCCGCAGTCAACGGCACGGTTATTTATACGGGCTTCATATCCCATGATTACGCCGTCCTGTTCGAGGCGTCTGATCCGCTTCAATACCGCTGACGGAGCGATGCCGACCCGACGGGCTATTTCAACGTTAGCCATCCGGGCATTTTCCTGCAAATAGCGTAATATGTCTTTATCAATATTATCCAGCATCTCTATATCCTCCATATTCTCTATAAAGGCTATATTATATAATATAATTGCCTAAAATCAAATTATTTAGAATATTATTCTAAATAATTAACAAATATCGTCTATAATGTTTACGGATCAAAAAAAATCCTGATAAACCGGCAAATTGAGAATTATGAAACCGATGCTTGTCCGGTTTGTACTTTTGGGCAATCTAAATTAATGCTTTCCTTAATTCCCCAATATATTAGATTTTATGGTTAAATTATCCAAAAAAACAGTATTTTTTGACGGATTTAATTTTTTTGACGTAAAAATTGCGAAAATCTACTGAAAGCAGGTTTAACATCTGAGACTTTTGATATATATTTCTTTGCGATATCATAGATCATATGTTAATAAACAATTAGAACCCAGAAAATAATAGATGCGATTTCAATGTCCGTTTTGCCGCGGAATTGTGGCAGTAGATAATTCGCAAATGGGAGAGGAAGTGCAGTGCGGTCACTGTGACGAGATTGTCACCGTGCCGACTTCCCGTCTTGCCACCGGATCTGTTATTGCCGATTTCATCATCATGGAAGAGATCGGACGCGGCGGGATGGGCGTGGTTTATCTGGCGCATCAAATCTCTCTGGACCGTCCTGCCGCAGTCAAAATTCTTCAGGAAAACTATGCTAATAATGCAGAATTCGTAGTCAATTTCATCAAAGAAGCACGTTCCGCAGCCAAGCTTAACCATCCGCACATTGTTCAGGCTTATGCCGTCGGCGAAGATGAAGGCATTTTCTACTTTGCCATGGAATACATTGACGGCGAAACCATGAAAGCGGTACTGAAACGCGAGAAAGTGCTTACCACCGAAAAAGCGGTAACCATCATTCAGCAGATTGCCGAAGCGCTGGATTGCGCCTGGAAAGAGCAGAAACTGGTTCACCGCGACATCAAACCCGACAACATCATGCTGACTAAAAACGGGCGGGCCAAATTGGCAGACCTGGGACTTTCCCGTGTCGCCGGGGATGTTGAAGATGATGATGAAGACGAAGTAATGGGAACTCCTCAATACATCAGCCCGGAACATCTTACCGGTGCGCCGATGGATGTCCGCAGTGACATTTACAGTCTGGGCGCAACATTTTATCAGTTTGTGACAGGACGCTTTCCATATGAAGGCAATTCCGCCACGGAAATCGCCAAAAAACACATCGAAGCCAATCTTGTTCCGCCGATTATCATCAATCCGAAAGTCCCGGAGGCGGTCAGCCAGATCATCGTCAAGATGATGAAAAAAGATGTTGCCGAGCGTTATCAGGACGCCGAAGAACTGGTTGAGGATCTCCGGATGTTCCGGCGCGGCAAACTGCCGACAACTCTTTCCATGCCGAAAGTCTTTTCCACCAGAACCAGAGCGGTGTCAAAGAGCGCTGTGCTGACTCTTCCCGGAGCCCATCCGGCCCCGGGCGGCGCGGAAGTGCCGACCACCACTACCGGTTCGTTCAAACCGTTATATTCGTCCACGTCCACTACATCCAGCGGCATGGTCTTCAGCGGGCGCATGGATGATGAAATACATGGGGCGCCAAGAAAAAAGGTATTGCTGTGGACTATTTTGACCATTACTGGAATCGTGGTGATCGCCGGCGCCGTTATCTGGATCTACGTGATTCCGATTCTGAAAAACACGGGAACTAATAAAGTTGTCACGCCCCTCCCCGCGAATGTTGTTAAGAATACTGCGCCTACTCCACCCCCGCCGCCTGTAAAAGTCAACAATGATGTCGAATACTGCGGGAAAATTGATGAAATGCTTCTGGCTTATACCAAAAATCCAGAAGACAAAATAGGTTTTCTGGATAAAGCCGATGATTTTTTTGAAAAATATTCGCAGCCGGATACCGCTGTAAAGAAAGAAAAATTGAAAGATTTTCTGCGGGTATACGTTCCGCTGGACGAGAAGGCCCGTGTGCTTCCAGCCCGCGAAAAACTCAGGGCGTCACATCTCGCCGAAATTGATTCCCGCAAAAAAGCGGATGAGCGTATACAGGCGGAAAAGCGTCAGCAGGAGCAGCAGAAGCAAAAGTTTGACCAGGCCGAACGGGAAAGGAAACGCAAGCAGGATGAAGAAAAAAAAGCACAGGATCAACGCGTTGCAGAATATTTGAATTCAGTCAAAAAGAAGCAGGATAATCTACCCGGAATGTTTGTAAAATATTGCGGGAGCAGTGATGCCGCAATTGCTGAAAAGGCGATTACGGAAGCGATTACCGAACCATCCAATGCGGCAGGACGTTCTCAGAAGGAGAAGGAAGCGGCAGGCAAATTAGCGGATTACGGCAAGAAGCTGCTGGAGGCGTATAACACAGGCCGGCAAATGGATAATATGCTTAAGAACAGCGGAACCGACCTGGAGAGTATGCAGATAGAATATAAACGCGGCTCGCTTGGCAAAATCAAAAAAATAGAAAATGGCGTTCTCACCATAAAAATGATGCTTTCTGACGATACCGAAGAAGTCAAGCTTGCCGATTTGAGAGACTTCTATTTGTCAACATTCATCAACCGGATTGAAAAAAAGAATAATATCAATAACGGATATTTCTTTTATATGCTGTATAACGGCGAATATGACGGCGGTCTGGATAAGTGTGTTCCTGACGCGTTCTGGAAAACCGAACTTCCTAAACTAGAACGCCTCTATTTCAAAGAAAAACTGAAAGGGGCTACCAGCGAACAGAAAAAAGAACTGCAAAGCCGTTTCGGCACGCTTGAGTCTTTTAAAAAAGCCCTGTCTGAAAGCAGTTGACGGACCGGCAGGTCTGAACTTCAGAGAAACTATAATATTATGAAAATAATACATTTTTCCGATTCTCACGCAGGCGGTCCCGCCGAAGACTGGCTGGCTTATCTGGACAAACGCTGGGTCGGAGTCTTCAATTATCGCTTCCGTCGCAGATTCCGCCATGACCAGGGTAAACTGCAGAAAGCCGTGGAGTATATTCTCGATACCCGACCCGATGTTGCGGTATGCACCGGAGATTTGACTTCAACCGGCCAGCCCGGGGAATTCGCACTGGTCAGAGAGGTGCTGAAACCGTTGCAGGAATCCAAAATCCCGATGCTCTTTGTACCCGGCAATCACGATTATTATGTGTATCGTGAAAAATGTGTCAGGGCGATGAAAGAGATGTTTCTGTTTATGAATAAAGGCGGATTCGGGTTTGATGACCTGCCGATCGCCAAAGAGATTGCCGGGGTGCAGTTCATCATTGTCAACGAAAGCTGGCCGTCAAACCTTATCTCGTCATGCGGTTATCTCAAAAAGGATTCCAGTGAATTTGTTGAGCGGTTATGCAGTAAAGAGAAAACCAGTCCGCGGATTATCGTCGGTCATTATCCGTTGATTGAAGACCGGCCGCTGCTCAGGGTCCGCCACCGGTTGTGGGGCCAGAAAAAAGTATTGAAGCTGCTTCTGGATAAGCAGATTGATTTGTCGCTTTGCGGTCATGTGCATCTTCCTTACGAGAAGATTGACGAAACCGGCAGAGGCGAATACTGTGCAGGATCTGTTACCAGAAACGGGTGCATGTCTGAAATCGATTACGACAAAGACAAAAACATTTTCACGCTGAAAAAGATTTGCCTGGCATAATGCCCGGCAGCGATGCCTGATCTTATGACAATCGGGTTCATATGAAAAAGCCGGTTTTGTTTCATCTCCTCGTTTCCGGCAATAATACTGAGTGGAACCGTATTGCTGAAATCTTCGCTGCTCACCTGTCGCAAAGGAAATCGGCAACTTGAAAAAACTGGTTGTTCCGCTAACTTACAGGCTTGTTTTTTGATTGATTAACGCCGTAATTATGGAGTCTTTAACGCGATGTTGTTTTTGAAGGGCATTTTTATAGGATTGCTGATTGCCATACCGGTCGGCCCGGTCGGTATTTTATGCGTCCATCGCGTCATTGCCAAAGGGCGGCTTGCCGGCTTATTCTCCGGGCTCGGAGCGGCGGCAGCGGACGGATTATACGGGGCGGTGGCGGCTTTCGGGCTTACTCTTATCTCGGATTTCCTGATCGGATGCAGTTTCTGGATTCGCCTGATCGGAGGGGCCTTTATTGTTTTCATCGGAGTCAGGATGTATTTCTCCAAGCCGGTAATAGATATTGAAGACGATATCCCCAACACTCTCTTCCGGGATTTTCTGTCCACTTTCATTATCACCATTACCAACCCGATGACCATCATGGGATTTCTGGCCATATTCGCCGGCTTAAACCTGATTGATCCGCAGCGCGGCTACATGGATGCGTCAATTCTGGTTTCCGGAGTGGTCGCCGGGTCCGGCATCTGGTGGCTGACACTGGTTGTAATTTTCGGATTTGTCCGCTCAAAACTTGATTTCTCCTATCTTGCGGCGGCAAATAAAATAGTCGGCATAATTATTGTTCTTCTGGGATTCGCCACCATGGTTATTGAGCATAAAATGTCTCCGTCAAAAAAAAATCCCGATGCGGCTGCAATTGAGTCGCCTAAAAATCGCTAGCTTTTCCTCTACTTTTGTCCAGGAACTCTGGTAAGCATCTGTTTCATGATCAGCGCATTGCGGTTTTCCGGCTCGTGCGCCAGAATTTCCTGAACAATCTCCAAGGCCTTTTCGGTTCTGCCGTCAGACGCGTTTGCCGCGGCAAGATTAAGCATCAAACCGGCATTGCCGGGAGCAATGGATAAAGCACGGCCAAAAAATACTATCGCATCCTTGTGAGCTTTTCTGGACATCGCAATAATCCCCATGGCGTTGAGGGCACGGCGGTCGCAAGGCGCCTCTTTCAGGCAAAGCTGGTAATATTTCTCAGCCAGCGGGATATTGCCTCGCCGCTGCAGATAGTAACCATAATTATAGAGTACGTCCGGCTTGCCTGAACCCTTGGCCAGCGCCTGTGCGAATAACTTTTCCGCCCGCTCAAAATCTTTGATATTCGAGGCGTTAATTGCCAGATTCATATAGCCTTCAGACGATTCAGGGTCAGCTTCTACCGCATCCATGAAATACCTTGCCGCCGTACCGAAGTCCTCTTTTTTTTCGGCGATCACGCCAAGCATGTTCAGGCAGCGGGCGCGGTCATCGAGCGCCTTAAGCGCCGCCGTCAGATGTTTTTCCGCCGCCGGATAACTGTTCTGCTTAAAATATGCTTCACCCATAATCGAATCGCTCTCCGCCTGTTCACTTACCGTATTTACCGGCGGCGACGGCAGATAAACCACCAGCACGGCAACCCCGCAATACGTCAGCGGTTTTAAATTATTATGGAGATTTCGCCGTTCCGCAATAATTCTGGAAATCAGCAAGGCGGCAAAAACAAACAACGCCGGGAACATTGCCAGGCGGTATCTGCCGCTGGTCACGGTAAGCGTCTGGCCGAGCCAGAAGGCCACGGCCAGCACAATAAAATGCCGGTAGCAATAGATTGTCCGGCGTTGACTGAACGCCAGCGCCAGACCGGCCAGCGACAATACCGCTATCACTCCGGAGGTCCATACGGAATAGCGCTGCAGCGCGGTGAAGCAACGCAGCGGCGCGGCATCTGCCCCGGAAATGAGCTCACGCCAATTCCACACATAAACAGCCTTCTTCAGCAGCAGGCTTAACCATTGCAGCGGATTGTCGCGAATAAAATCAAGGGTGCGGGCCGAATAGATCCGGTCTTTGCTGACTTTCAGCTTTTCAGCCTCAGTTTCGGCGCTGTTGCTCAACGCGTTCCACTGCGGCCCCGGGCGTACATAGCAAGTTCCTGCCGCATCCGGGTTGTTGCCGATAAAAAGGTTCAACCCGCTGTTGTTCTGAATCAGGACAAAACGGCCGCTAAGCAGCGAATTATGGACGCATATCGGCGCAATGATCATCATCGCCGGAAGAATAAAAAGCACCACCGGCAACAGTTTTTTCCATGTTCCGGGCTTTGTTCTCCAATCAATGACCAGCAGCAGCACAACCTCCGCCGCAATAAAGATCAGCGCCATCGGATGGGTTGCCGCCGCCAGTCCTGCGGTCAGGCCGGCCCCGGCAAACCATAGATATTTAGCATGGCATCTCCGGCTTCCCTGAGATTCCGGTTCCCGCTCGCCAAAATAAAGCATAGCCACCGTCAGGCACAGCAGCGGCACCAGCAAAGCTTCACTGATCAATTCCGAATGGTAATAAATCAGCGGCGGATACATTGCGGCAATTCCAAGAAAAAGGTACGGGATCATGGAATCTGTTTTTGAGCAGAACGTTTTCAGCGCATAGAACAGCGGCACAAAGCAAAGCAAACCAATCAGCAGCTGCATAAAACGAACGGCAGGCAGACTGAAAGAAAAAAGCTTATAAAATACCGCCAGCAGCATCGGATAAACCGGGCCGTGAATATGTACGGCTTCCCAGATTATTTTCCCGGAAATAATCTCTTTGGCCCAATCGTCATATTCCTGAACGTCAGGCCCGATTGGAATAGAAAACAGGGGCGATCCGGAGAACTGCCGCAAGTATATTATGCGCAATATCAGCCCCGCCAGCAGAATTGAAAGTACTAAAATTGTCTTTTTAGTAAAAATACTGTTTATTGATCTCACTATTGTCTCATTCTATTTTGAATTATATCTTTTCATATATATAGTATACTATTCTTATCATAACAGAAAAAACGAGATGAAAGAAAAAACCTTAAAAATAAACAATCAGGCAGGTATTCACTGCCGGCCGGCCAGTGCAATACTCAATGCGATAAATGAGTTTCCTGAACACGAGTTCATTGTTTCCCTTCCCGGCCGGGAAGATACCGAACTGAACAGCATCCTCAGCTTGATCGCTTTAGGTCTGCAAAGCGGTGACCGCATTACTTTGCGCGTATCCGGTCCGGACGAGGATAATGCCTGTGCCAGGATTGCTTCATTGTTTGAGTTCGAATTTGATTTCCCGCCAAGAATGTGAAATTGAAGCCTCCGGCAAAATGTCACAGGTAACTGTTAAAGTATGCTTTTCTATATTGTAATAATCACCGCCGCCACATATCTGCTGCTCGCAGGAACGCTTTATTTCATGCAGCACCGCATGGTATTTTACCCGACAAAAGAGATTTTTGCCACTCCGCTCAATTTCGAAATACCTTTTGAAGATATCTATTTAGAAACTGCCGACGGAGTAAAAATCAATGCATGGTTCATTCCGGCAGACAATGCCGAATACACGGTGCTCTTCTGTCACGGCAACGGCGGCTGCCTGGCCCACCGGGTCGAAACTATTGATCTTTACCATAAGCTCGGCGTAAACTTTTTTATCTTAGACTATCGCGGATACGGCCTGAGCAGCGGCAAACCTTCAGAGAATGGTCTGTATCTGGACACGGAAGCCGCCTGGCAGTTCCTGGTAAACGCAAAGCGAATCCCGCCGGACCGCATCGTGCTTATCGGCCGTTCCCTCGGCGGCGCCGCCGCCGCCCGCCTGGCCGCGAAAAAACAACCGCACCGGCTGATCTGCGAATCATCGTTCGTCTCGATCCCGGAAACCGGCAGCGACAGGTATCCCTACTTCCCCGTCAAACTGCTTTGCCGCTACAGTTTTCCAACCGGAGACTTTCTAAAACAGGTAAAATGTCCGGTGTTGATAATTCAAAGCCGCGATGATCAGGTTGTCAGGTTCAGTCACGGCCGGAGACTGTTCGCGCTCGCCAATGAGCCGAAAACATTCCTGGAGCTGACCGGCGCCCATGATGAATGTTATTTCGACTGCCGTGACCAATACACGGCTGCCGTCAAAAGGTTCATTTGCGCACCGGCAGAGTAACATGACTGACATACTGCTACAGCAGGTATTTCCACTTCACCATCTTTTTCTTGAGGTTGATGGTATTGCCGTCCACCACGAAAGTGCCATCCCCGTTGGCATGGATTGTCCGGCGTTCCTTGTGCTTCGGGTCAATCCAGGCCCTGACTGCTTCCAGGATGAATAAATTGTATTTGTTTACCATTCTGGTATCTGCCACGCGGCACTCAATATTGGCGAGACACTCGGCCACGAGCGGCGGAGCTACCTGTTGAGCAGACACCGGCGTCAGACCGAAAGCCTCGAACTTATCGACGTCATGACCTGAACAGTTGCCGATCTCGACCACCCTCGACGCCAGTTCGACCGTCGGGATGGCGATCACGCATTCCCGGGTTTTACGCAATGCCGCGAAGCTGTAATTACAAGCGCTGACGCAGCAGCCGATCAGCGGTGGCTCGAACTCCAGCATCATGTGCCAGCTCATCGTCATGATGTTGGTGCATCCCTTATTTGCGGTCGTCACCAGCACTACCGGCCCCGGCTCGAACAGGTGGAAAACCTTGGAGAGTGGAAACTCATTCATGCTGACCGGACAACTGGCAGCGGTTAATTTAGTTGAATTTACCATAATCTATTCCTCCTTAATCTTATTAAAGTAATAGATAATCAGGCCGTCAAAAAGTTTTACGCGCCAATAACGCCAACTCTACGATAAATACGGGTTGTTCAACTTTTCACTGCCGACAGAAGTGGCCGGTCCGTGGCCGGGATAGACCTTAACCGAGTCAGGCAGCACAAGTATCTTGTTTCTGATCGAATCCAGAATGGTGTCCATACTTCCGCCGGGCAGATCGGTTCGCCCGATGGAACCGGAAAAAAGTGTATCCCCGGCAAAAAGCGCCTGAAGCTGTTTAAAGTAAAAACAAACACCGCCAGGGGTATGACCGGGCGTTTCCAGAATCGTAAAATCGGTACCCGCCATGGTTGATACCGGTACCGGCAGGTTTTTGGCCCGCGGGATGAACGGCATCAGATGATTATCCGGACTGTTGTAAAGCCCGAGGTCTAATGGATGCAGATATACGGTGCTGACCTTTAAAGCGTCCATCACTCCCCGGATGCCGCCGATATGATCGACATGCGCGTGGGTAAGCAGAATGACCGCCTCGTCAAAATTCAGCGTTGCCGCTGCTTTGATAATATTATCCGGTTCCGATCCGGGGTCGATGATGTAAAGCCTGTGACCGTCTTCGATCTGGACCAGATAGCAGTTGGTCTCGATCATCCCCACCGATTCTAAAATAATCATGGACATCAAAAATCCTTTCGCTGTTCAAATCAGTTGCGGCCGCCGCCGAAAATGCGCAGCAGCAGCAGGAACAGGTTGATAAAGTCAAGATACAGGGTTAAAGCTCCGGAAATAGCGTATTTTTTGGCGCTTTCGGATTGTTCAATACCATCCACCGCCATGCTCATTGCCTTGATTTTCTGGGTATCATAAGCCGTAAGGCCGACAAAAACCGCAATGCCGATATAGGTTGTAATCCAGTAAAGCATGCTGTTAGCCCAGAATATATTGACCACGGAGGCAATGACTACGCCGATAAGAAACATAAAGCAAAGGTTGCCGATGGAAGTCAGGTCGCGTTTGGTCACATAACCGTACAGGCTCATTACTCCAAAAGTCCCGGCCGTGGCAAAAAATGTCGTGGCCAGCGATTCCATGGTGAAATGATAAAAAATTACCGACAAGGTAAGCCCGTTAAGCGCCGCATACGCCAGGTATACTCCGGTTGCAGTCAGCGCCGACATCTTGTTCAACCGCAGCGCCAGGAATCCAACCGCCACCAGTTCCAGTATAATCAGCCCGAAAAATAAAATCCGGCTGGAAAGTATTGTATTCATCACCGCCGGTGTCGAAGCCGTCCACATCGCAATCAAGGCGGTAAGAACAAGACCGCCGCACATCCAGCCGTAAACGCGATTTATAAAACTGCTCTGTGTCCTGGCAAACGCCATAGTTCCGGTATTGACCGGCGTATTTTCCATTCTGGAATTGTAATCTCTTTCCATGTTCATAACCTCGCTTTTATATAAATTAGAGTACGATTAAATATATATCATGCTGCCGGAAAGCCAAATCATATCTATTAATTTGAAACAAATATGTAATGATCTCCCTTTCCGCGCATTCCGGACACCATGTCCGCTCATTTTGGACAACATGCCCGCTCAATTTGGACACCTGCTCTGCAAAACTGTTTTCGTGATCCGGACATCATGGACACTATGGACCTGGACATTTTGGACACATATAAAGAGGAATATTGCAAGTGACAAAACCCCGTCCGTGCGATTTTTCTTCTTTTTTCCCATTTTGATTTCAGTTATAAAGATAAATATCGCGCGTAACTGTAACCGAACATCACTTTATC